>NZ_JAMYQP010000019.1:0-108380 GCF_040320945.1 Mesorhizobium sp. M0587 | reverse complement strand
CCAACCGCTCCAAGCGGCGGACATCCCTTGCCCGCAGCTCAAGTGCCCGCAAAATCGCTGCTGCCAGCCTCGCGCCGAAAGACTGTGTGAGATATCCGGGCTAGTCGCGCGCAGCTATATCGGCGCGGATTAGTACGGTCACGGATCCGTTCCGAAGCAACGGACGGTAGTCCGCCAGTGCCGCGGCGATTGCCGGATTGTCATGCAAAGGCGGCATGGACTGCTGTGTGATTAGGTCCAATTGCACCGGTGCGCGCGGTCCGGCAGCGCCGTCGTCGATGACGATGTCCGGACGTTTCGCTGCGAGTTCGCTTGCGATCGAAACGGCGTATCTTTCCCGCAGTGCCGCCAAATCCCCCCGCTTCGCGGGGTCGTGCTCCAGCGTCATCAGTATTCCCGCGTCATTGACCATCCACCCTGATTGTTGGCGTGCCACGAAGCGGGCGCCGGTCATCCGAGTGAGCGGATTGCTGAACTGCAGTTGCGAGGCGATTGACATCATGGTTGGGCGCTCGACCGCGCGCACGATTGCCGCGGTCGCGTCATCAAGATCGCGACGCGAATGGGCGAACGCCATGCCCTGCTGCAGCGCTGTCAAAAGCCCAATCGAGAATAGGCAGAGCGCGGCGCCGGCCCTGGCCAACGCCGGTAGGGTCCGGAACGGTTTCGACCTTGCATATTGCAGCATGAGGGCCAGGACGCCGAGCGTCAGAAATGGCAGTGCCTGGTAGGTCCAGCCTTTGCCCATAATGACGAAGGCTGGAACGTAGGCGGCGCCCGCCAGCAGCACTATCCCGGCGTCGCGATCGGGCCGACCGGGATACGCCATCGCCAGCAGGGCCACAGTCATAGCCACGAACATCGTAACGTGCCACAGCGTCAGCACGTCAGCCACCGGCATGCGCATGGGCAAATAGACCTGACGCAGCAGCGGCAGCACATCGGTAAAGAAGGGCTGCATGAAAATGGCAAGCGCGATCAGGTAGGCCACGGTGAGAGTTGCGCCGATTACATTTTCAGTGGTCAGCAGCGGATGCAGCGACCGTCGTCGCAGCGCAACAGCCAGGGCAGGTACCGCCAGAGCCAACACGCTGTAGGGCGGTTTGATCATGACGAATATCCCAGCGCCGAGACCGGCAACGATCCGCTCGGTCACGCTGCCGTCTTGGAAATCGGCAGTCTTGTCGCGTGCGGAAAACAGGGCCAACCAGGGCAGCAAGGCGAGGACGGCGATCTGTTCTCGCTGGCCGAAATCGATCGGGAACAGGAATAGCACGAAAAACACGGCAGCCGGAACGATCCAGACATGCCGGTTCAGCGTTTCGTCCGCCCGCGCGACAATGCGTGCCGAAAAACAGACCGATGCGACCGCGAGTGCGGTCACGCCGACGCTCACCCAAAACTCGGCCGGCACCCTGGTCAAGCGCTCAAGCAACACAAAGGGCAAGTACAGCCAGACGGAGAAGGCCGGGTTGACCTCGATAATGTCGACCGAGAGGCGCTCGCCATCGAGCACCCGCTCGCCGATCGTCAACAGCCACGACACGTCGACGTTGCCTGGCATGACAAGGAACGAGACGATGATGGTATAAGCAACAATCAGCAGCGTCGCGGCCACAGGCCAGCCGCAGCGGCCAGCAGCCGCGACTTCAACGGATTGCACAGCGGCCGGTTTGTCGGAAGCAACGAATGGCGCATCCATGCCAGCGGTCCTCACCACCAAAGCAGCAGTCGTGCGGCATATCTAGCAAACCGGCGGTTAAGGGCGTTCTAACTTGGCGGCCGAACGCCGCTTCACCTCCAAAAGGGTCGCTCGGAACGGTTCCAGTCGAGGCGCTTTACGTCTCGTTTTTATGCGTCTCACCAAAACCGCCGCGCAATTGGGCGCCATGCATCTGATTTTATGCATGCCGTTGTCCCAGACCGATGCACAGCTAGGGCGACATGCATCAGAGCTTGCGCAGCGCCACTTCCTCGACCAGATGGTCGGCGCCCTTGCGCAGGATCAGGTCGGCGCGGGCGCGCGTCGGCAGGATATTTTCGCGCAGGTTCTTCAAATTGATGTTGGTCCACAGGCCTTCGGCGATCGCGCGGGCAGCACCCTGCGAGAGCTGCGAATAGCGATGGAAAAAGGAATCCGGGTTGCGGAAGGCCGTGTCGCGCAGCCGCATGAAGCGGGAAATGTACCACTCGTGGATCAGCTTCTCGTCGGCATCGATATAGATGGCGAAGTCGAAAAAGTCAGACAGGAAAGGCACGATCTTGCCGTCCTGCGGCAGCTTGCCCGGCTGCAAGACATTGATGCCTTCGAAGATCAGGATGTCCGGCCGGTCGATGGTGACGAACTCGCCGGGAATGACGTCGTAGGTGAGGTGTGAATAGACCGGTGCGCGGACATTGCGCTGCGCCGACTTGATGCCCGAAAGGAAGCGCAGCAGCGCGCCGACATCGTAGCTGTCTGGAAAACCTTTGCGCTCCATCAGGTTTTCGCGGCGCAGGACCTCATTGGGCAGCAGGAAGCCGTCGGTGGTGATGAGATCGACCTTGGGGCTCGACGGCCAGCGCGCCAACAGCTCCTTCAGCACGCGCGCCGTGGTCGACTTGCCAACCGCGACGGAACCGGCAATGCCGATGATGAACGGCGTCTTGACCACATCCACCGCGTTGAAGAAGGCTTGGCGCTGGCGAAACAGAAGCTGACTCGCTTCGACATGCGCCGACAAAAGCCGCGACAGCGACAGATAGATGCGCTTGACCTCTTCGAGGTCGATCGGGTCGTTGAGCGAACGCAGGCGGCGGAACTCGTCCTCGGTCAGCGTCAGCGGCGTGTCGGCGCGGAATTGCGACCATTGCTCGGCGGAGAAAAAGCGAAAAGGCGAATATTTCTCGGTCGGCGCGAGCTGATCCATCGAGACTCCTGCCCTCCCTCGCGATCAGCCCTGGGGCCGCGACGCCTTCTCGGCGATGCCCGAACGCCCGGTGCGGCTTTCGAGCTCCTTGAGCACGTCGCCCAGCGGAATCCCTGAGATGCCGAGAACGACCAGCCAATGATATATGAGATCGGCACTTTCCGAAACGAGGGCCGGTTTGTCGCCCTTGACGGCGGCAATCACCGTCTCGACCGCCTCTTCGCCAAGCTTCTGTGCCGCCTTGTCGATGCCGCGCGCGAACAGCTTCGCGGTCCACGAGTCCGGGTCGCCGGACTCTGCGCGTTCCCTGACGATTTTTTCCAGATCGGATAGCGAAAACTCAGTCATGGCGCCGTCTATCCGCTTGTTTACGAATGATCTTTTCGAAAACGGGTTCCCACTTTTTCGGGATCATGCTTTAGGACCGATCACCGGGGGAGTCCAGCCGCATCGGCAGGCCTGCCTTGGCCATATGAGCCTTGGCCTGTGCTATCGTGTAGGTGCCGAAATGGAAGATGGAGGCCGCCAGCACCGCACCGGCATGGCCGTCGCGGATGCCCTCGACCATGTGGTCGAGCGTGCCGACGCCGCCGGAAGCGATAACTGGCACGCGCACCGCGTCTGATACCGCGCGGGTGAGCGCGATGTCGTAGCCGGCCTTGGTGCCGTCACGGTCCATCGAGGTCAGCAGGACCTCGCCGGCGCCGCGATCGACCATTCGCCGGGCGAACTCGACCGCGTCGATGCCGGTCTTCTCGCGCCCGCCATGAGTGAATATCTCCCAGCGGTCGGCCTCGCCGGCGCCGGACACTTTCTTGGCGTCGATGGCGACGACGATGCACTGGTTTCCGAACTTGTCGGCCGCCTCGGCGACGAAATCCGGGTTCTTGACCGCCGCCGTGTTGATCGACACCTTGTCGGCCCCTGCCAGCAGAAGTTTCCGGATGTCGGCGACCTGGCGCACGCCGCCGCCGACGGTCAGCGGCATGAAACATTGTTCGGCGGTGCGGGCGACGACGTCGAAGATGGTTTCGCGGTTATCCGACGAAGCCGTGATGTCGAGAAAGCAAAGCTCGTCGGCACCGGCCGCGTCATAGGCCTTCGCGGCCTCGACAGGGTCGCCGGCATCGACGAGGTCGACGAAATTGACGCCCTTGACGACGCGGCCGTTCTTGACGTCGAGGCAAGGAATGACGCGAGCCTTCAGCATCAGCGGCCCTCTATCGTGGCGATGAGATCGTTGAGCAACTGGCCGACGAGCGGCGGAACATTGGCCTGCGCGTCGAAGGCCGGATCATAGGCGGAAACGGTGATGCCGACGACCGGCAGCGCAAGCGCCATGGCGCAGGTCGCATCGCGCAACTGTTCCGGGCTCGGTCCGCCGGGAGTGATATAGCGATTGGCTTGCAGCGCCTCCGGATCGTGCACGTCGAGATCGAGATGCATGTGCACCCGGGTGGCGCCGGCCGCCTTCAGTCTTTCAACCGCCCCGGCCGCATTCGCGCATTCGGTCCGAATGACCGGCAATTTCTCCAGCAGCTGCTTTTCGTCCGGATCGAGATCGCGTGCATTGACGAGCACGCAATGCGCCGGGTCGATCGGCTTGAAGCCGGGAATGGCTGATGCCATCGGGCGCCAGCACAAGCCAAGCACCGTCGCCAGCGCCATGCCGTCGAGAAAGCCGTATGTGGATGTCTCGGGCGTGTTGAGGTCGCCATGCTGGTCGGCCCAGATGATCGCGTCGGCGGCTTCGCCTGCGACCGCACCGGCTGATGTCAGGCAGTTTCCTGCAAGCACGATGGGAAACCGCCCCCTGTCGCGGGCAATACGGACCTCGCCCGATATGGCGTTGCAGACCGCAAAGCCGGTGGCGATCTCGCGCTCTTGGGCATGGCCGACCTTGCCGATGTCCTCGACCGCAACGTCGTGGCCAGCCATGGTCAGGGCATCGACCAGCCCGCCCGATATCAACGCGTCCGGACCCTGGCCCATGCCGCCGTGGAAATGGCCGCTGTCATAGGAGGCGAGGATGATGGTGAGTTTCACGATTTCGCCTCCGCCACAGGCCTGCTCCGCAGGATCGCCAGCGCTTCGGCCGGATCGATGCGGCCATCATAGAGCGCGCGGCCGGAGATCGCGCCTTCAAGCTTTTGAGCGTCCGGCATGGTCATGCGCACGATGTCGGCGATCGAGGCGAGGCCGCCGGACGCTATGACGGGGATCGACACGGCGTCGGCGAGGCCGATCGTGGCCTCCCAGTTGATGCCGGTCAACACGCCGTCGCGATCGATATCGGTGTAGATGATGGCGGCGACTCCGGCGCCCTCGAATTTCTTCGCCAGTTCGGTGACGCCGAGGCTCGACGCCTCTGCCCAGCCCTCGACGGCGACCTTGCCGCCCTTGGCGTCGATGCCGACGGCCACCTTGCCCGGGAAAGCCTTGCAGGCCTGTTTGACCAGTTCGGGATCGCGCACCGCCACCGTGCCGAGGATGACGCGGGCAAGACCGCGGTCGAGCCAGTCCTCGATCTGCTCCAGCGTGCGTATGCCGCCGCCGAGTTGCACCGGGTTCTTCGTCGCCTTGAGGATGGCGCCGACCGCCGCGCTGTTGACGCTCTGGCCCTGGAAGGCGCCGTTGAGATCGACGACGTGCAGCCACTCGAAGCCTTGCCGTTCGAAGGCCTCGGCCTGGGCGGCTGGGTCATCGTTGTAGATGGTCGCGGTCGCCATGTCGCCGTGCTTCAGGCGCACGCACTGGCCGTCCTTGAGGTCGATGGCAGGAAACAGGATCATCCGTTCAGGCGCCTTCAACGATGACGAAGTGGCCGGTCGAAGCGGCAAGCCTGGACTCCAGAGCATGCTGATATTCGGGCGAATGATAGCATTCTACCGCCTTGTCGTAGGATTCGAACTCGACCAGCACATGACGGTTTCCGGTCGGTCCTTCCGGATTGTCGTAGCGACCGGCCCGCACCAGGAATTTCGCGCCGTACTCGGCAAAGGCGACGGCATTCGCCTCGATGTACCGCTTGTACATCTCGGGATCGCGGACATCTATCATCGCCATCCAATAGCCCTTCCTGCTCATGTGCTCAGGGCCTCCAGCGCAGGAAGTTTGTGATCAGCGCGAGACCCAACGCCTGGCTCTTTTCAGGATGGAACTGCGTGCCGACGAGATTGTCGCGGGCGACGGTGGCCGTCACCAGGCCGCCGTAGTCCGCAACCGCCAGAACTTCGTCCGGTTTGCGCGCATCGATATGGTAGGAATGGACGAAATAGGCGTGCAGCCCCGCGGCCCCGGTCGGAATGCCGGTAAACAGCGGATGCTGGCGCCTGAGCTCGATCGTGTTCCAGCCGATCTGCGGGATCTTCAATGCCGGATCGGCCGGCGTGATCTCCTTGACGTCGCCGGCAATCCAGCCAAACCCGTTGGCAATCGTCTTCTCAAGGCCTCGTTCCGACATCAGCTGCATGCCGACGCAGATGCCGAGGAAGGGCCGGCCCTTCCGAACGGCGACTTCCTCGACTGCTTCCCACATGCCGTCAACGGCGCGCAAGCCGGCCGCGCAGTCGGCATAGGCGCCGACGCCGGGCAGGACGATGCGGTCGGCCGAGCGCACCCGTTCGGCGTCGGCCGTCAGGTCGATCTGCGCGGATATGCCGGCCTCGCGCGCGGCGCGCTCGAAAGCCTTGGTGGCCGAGCGCAGATTGCCCGAACCGTAATCAATGATCGCAACACGCATGTCAGCGCCTTCCTGGAATATGGGTCAGTCCGAGCGCCATGCCAGGCTGCGCAGGGCGGGCAAGAGCCGCATCCGGAATCATGCGCGGCGCCGATATGGCTTGGCCAGAAAGCGCATCTGCTTCCAGCGCGTAGCGTGCGTCGGCGTCATCGAGCCAACCGGCCTCGACCACGCCCCATTCATGCCAGCCGCGCCGGCGAAGTGCCGCGATGCGCAGGGCCTGCCCCTCCAGGCCGACGTAGAGCGAGACCAGCAGCGACAACAGCGAACCGGCCAACCCAAGGCCGAGCCCTTCGCCAAGCATCGAAAGCAGGGCCATCACAACGAAGACAAGTGCTGCCTCGATCCACATCCGGTGCCAGGCGAACCACAGCGGCGGCACCAGCAGACCAAACCAGGTGAAGCCATCGCGGACAAGGGCGGCTGCATCGACCTTTTCGCTGCGGCCGGGCGGTTCCATCACGACATAGGCGGCCATGACGCTATCCCTTCAGAGATCCCTTGGTGGAGGGAACCGCGTCCGGCTGGCGCGGGTCGCGTTCCAACGCAGCACGCAGCGCACGCGCCACGGCCTTGAAGCATGTCTCGGCGATATGGTGGTTGTTGGCACCATAGTGATTGGTGACATGCAGCGTGATGCCGGCATTCTGCGCCAGCGCCTGGAAGAATTCACGCACCAGTTCGGTGTCGAACGTGCCGATCTTCGGCGACGAGAACGAAACGTCCCAGACGAGGAACGGGCGGCCGGACACGTCGATTGCCGCGCGCGTCAGCGTCTCGTCCATGGCAAGGTCGATCGAGGCATAGCGCATGATGCCGCGCCGGTCGCCCAGCGCCTTGGTCAGCGCCTGGCCGAGGGCAATGCCGGTGTCCTCGACCGTGTGGTGGTCGTCGATATGCAGGTCACCCTTGGCCTTGACCGCCATGTCGATCAGGGAATGGCGGGAAAGCTGGTCCAGCATGTGATCGAAGAAGCCGACGCCCGTCGCGATCTCCGACTTGCCCGAGCCATCGACATGGACCGATACGGAAATGTCGGTTTCCTTGGTCTTGCGGCTTGCTTCGGCGGAACGGGGCGCCATCACTCTATCCTTGTCCCAGAGGGGTTGCGTCGCAACCGGTTCACGGGCCTCAAGCGCTCGCAGGCTTGAAAACGAGAGCCTTCTATCAGCATGATCCGGCGATTGCCAGTTGCCATGCATGGGGCACCGGCCTTGCGGCAGGGCGCCGAAATCAGGTTGACAATGGCCTGGTGACGGCCGGTCGGCTAGGCGGCGGCTTGTGTTGATAGGAATTTTTTCTTGACAGGGTGAGTGCAGCTATGCTAGATATCTGGTCATGGTGACGAGTTGCGCCAAGAACACGCGGCCAGGCGGGTTTTCCGTTCAATGCTTCGTCAACCGCGCGCCGGCGAAGGCTCCGAGGGAACCCCGCTAACCCGTATTGGCCTTGCCGGAGAGGCAATTTGCAATCGTTCGCCCCATGCATACATATGGCCGATCAAAGTTACTCGTACCGCGCCAATCGCCTTTTCGGGATCGCGCGAATCGGAGCCAGGACATGTCTGATAATCTGACCATGCACGCCACGACCATCGTAACGGTGCGCAAGGGCAACAAGGTGGTGGTCGCCGGCGACGGCCAGGTCAGCCTTGGCCAGACCATCATGAAAGGCAACGCCAGGAAGGTGCGCCGCATCGGCAAGGACGGCAATGTGATTGCCGGTTTCGCCGGCGCCACGGCGGACGCCTTCACGCTCCTGGAACGGCTCGAAGCCAAACTCGAACAATATCCCGATCAGCTAACGCGGGCCTGCGTCGAGCTCGCCAAGGACTGGCGCACCGACCGCTACTTGCGCCGGCTGGAAGCGATGATGCTGGTCGCGGACAAGTCGATCTCGCTGGCGCTGACCGGCACTGGCGACGTGCTTGAACCCGAACATGGCGTCATGGCCATCGGTTCCGGCGGCAATTACGCACTGGCTGCCGCGCGCGCGCTGATGGACACCGACAAGGATGCCGAGGAGATCGCCCGCAGGGCCATGCAGATAGCGTCGGACATCTGCGTCTACACCAACAACAACTTCGTCGTCGAAACGCTCGATGCCGCCTGAGCAGGTCGTGCTCTACGATTTTCGGCCGGTGACCAGGAATGACCTGCCGATGATCGCCGGCTGGCTCGCCGAGCCGCATGTCGCGGAGTGGTGGGACGACCCAGAGGCCGAAATCGCCGAGATTCGCGACCATATCGACTCGATTTCGGTCGAGCCGCTGATCGTCGAACTCGACGGCGAGCCGATCGCCTATCTGCAGAGCTACGATCCGCATCTGGAGGACGACCACCCCTATGCCGACCAGCCATTCGGCACGCTCGGCATCGACCTATCGATCGGCCGGCCGGAGCTGATCGGCATCGGTCACGGTTCGGCCATCGTGCGCCAGTTTGTCGAACAGCTGTTCGAGGAAGGTGTTCCGCGCGTCATCATCGACCCGGATCCAGCCAATGGTCGCGCGATTCGGGCCTATGAAAAGGCTGGATTCCAGGCGATTGATCGCAGGCAGTCGGTCTATGGTAACGTCGTTTTGATGGGGATCGACGCCGACGAAGGCGACGCGGACGAGGGGTAATAGGGCATGAACACACTGGTCGACGAGAAAGGCCTGTCCGCTTACGAAAACAGCTGGCGGATGGGGTTACTGATCGTTCTTGGCCTAGTCACGGTCCAGGCGGCCACGCTCTATCTGATGGGCCATCCGCCGATCTGCACCTGCGGTTACGTCAAACTTTGGCACGGCGTGGTGATGAGTTCGGAGAACTCCCAGCACATTTCGGACTGGTATACGTTCTCGCACATCATCCACGGCTTTCTGTTCTACGCGTTGGCACGGTTCCTGTTTCCGCGTTCGCCCATCGGCTTGCGGCTGGCATTCGCCGTCGTCGTCGAAGGCGGCTGGGAAATCCTCGAAAACAGCCCGTTCATCATCGAACGCTACCGCGCCGGTACTATTTCGCTCGATTATTACGGCGACAGCATCATCAATTCGGTATCCGACACACTGGCCATGGTGCTGGGATTTGTGATGGCGCGAAAGCTACCTATATGGGTGATCGTCAGCCTCGCCCTCATCTTCGAAATGGGTACTGGCTATCTGATCCGGGACAATCTGACACTCAACGTGATCATGCTGCTGCATCCGTCCGAGACCATCAAGCAGTGGCAAACTGGAATTTAGTGATATGAGCACATTCTCACCTCGCGAAATCGTTTCGGAACTCGACCGCTTCATCATCGGCCAGAAGGACGCCAAGCGCGCCGTGGCCATCGCCTTGCGCAACCGCTGGCGCCGCCAGCAGCTGGAAGGCCAGATGCGCGAAGAGGTGATGCCGAAGAACATCCTGATGATCGGGCCGACCGGCGTCGGCAAGACCGAGATCTCGCGCCGCCTGGCGCGCCTGGCGGGTGCGCCCTTCGTCAAGGTTGAGGCGACCAAATTCACCGAAGTCGGCTATGTCGGCCGCGATGTCGAGCAGATCATCCGCGACCTCGTCGAGATCGCCATCGGCCTGGTGCGCGACAAGATGCGTGAGGACGTCAAGGCGCGCGCCCATATCAACGCCGAGGAACGCGTTCTGGAAGCCCTCGTCGGCAAGACCGCGAGCCCGGCCACACGCGATTCCTTCCGCAAGAAGCTGCGCGACGGCGAACTCGACGACAAGGAGATCGAGATCGAAGTGGCCGATACCGGCAATGGCGGCATGCCCGGCTTCGAGATTCCCGGCATGCCCGGCGCCAATATCGGCGTGCTCAACATCAACGATATGCTGTCGAAGGCGATGGGCGGCAAGAAGACCAAATTGCGCAAGACGACGGTGAAGGAGTCCTACGCGCTGCTGGTCGGCGACGAGTCCGACAAGCTGCTCGACCAGGACGAGGTGGTGCGCCAGGCGCTGGACGTGACGGAAAACGACGGCATCGTCTTCCTCGACGAAATCGACAAGATCGCCGCCAGATCGGATATATCGGGCGGCCCGTCGCGCGAAGGCGTGCAGCGCGACCTGCTGCCGCTGGTCGAAGGCACGACCGTGGCGACCAAGTACGGGCCGGTGAAGACGGACCATATCCTGTTCATCGCTTCCGGCGCATTCCATGTCTCGAAACCGTCGGACCTGTTGCCGGAATTGCAGGGCCGCCTGCCGATCCGCGTCGAACTGCGCGCGCTGGAAAAGGAAGACTTCGTCCGCATCCTGACCGAGACCGAAGCCAGCCTGATCAAGCAATACATCGCGCTGATGAAGACCGAAGGCGTTGATCTCGCCTTCACCGATGACGCCATCGATTCGCTGGCCGGCATCGCTGTCGATCTCAATGCCAGTGTCGAGAACATAGGCGCCAGGCGGTTGCAGACGGTGATGGAGCGGGTTCTGGACGATATCTCCTACGACGCGCCGGACCGCAACGGCACGAGCGTCACCATCGATGCCGCCTATGTGGAAAAGCATGTCGGCGATCTCTCCAGAAACACCGACTTGTCGCGGTTCATTCTCTAAACGACGGCGCCGGAACATTCCGGCTCCGGTTCGGGCAACAGGTTTCCCGCAGCTGGATCGTGTGTGGCCAGATGGTATCATCTGGCCACCTTTCGTCTCGCCGTGAACCGGGTCGCTCTCGACTCGGCCCGGAGCTTTACCTAGTTTGCCCGCAAAATTTGCAGGCGGCGCATGAAAAAACTGATCCTGGTCATTCTCGGCTTGACGCTGGCGGCGACGCTGTTCGCGGCTGACGCGGCGACATTGGTGGCGCCGGGAAACCGCAATGCCGAGCAGCCTGATATACCCGGCGCTTCGAGCCGGCGCACCCAGGCCACCAACACCACGTTCCAGGCGAAATACCGCAAGGTCTACGCCTTGCTGCAGAACGATGCCGATCTGCGCGCCAAGATCAGGAAGGCGGCCGCTGCCTACGGCGTCGATCCGATGCATATCGTCGGCGCCATCGTCGGCGAGCACACCTATAATGTCGATGCCTATGACCGGCTCCAGACCTATTATGTCAAGGCGATCTCCTATCTCTCCAGCAAGCTCTCCTTCGCCTATGACGGCGAGGACATCACGGATTTCGTGCAGCGGCCGGAATTCAAGAAATGCGCCGGAGTGTCGGACAGCTACGATCTGTGGGAATGCCGTGAGCAGGTGTGGAACCATTCGTTCCGCGGCAAGGCCGTCGGCGGAACAAGCTTCCCCGACGATCGTTTCGGCGCCACCTTCTTCCAGCCTTATTACGCCGGCCAGACCTTCGGCCTCGGCCAGCTCAACCCGCTGACCGCATTGCAGATGAGCGATCTCGTGCACAAGGTCTCGGGCCTGCCGAAGCTCGACGTCGGCGATCCCAATTCTGTCTACAAGACCATCATGGATCCGGACCTGACGCTGCCTTACGTCGCCGCGACGATCAGGAAATCGATCGACGCCTATAAGAGCATCGCCGGCTTCGACATTTCCGGCAATCCGGGGATTACCGCCACGCTTTACAATGTCGGTAATCCCGAGCAGCGCGCCTATGCGCTGAAAGCGGAGAACGACAAGCGCCGCGCCGCCGGCGAGCCGGAAAAGCTGCCGGAAGAGAATTATTATGGCTGGCTGGTCAATGATAAACTGCGGGAATTGAAGGCGCTGTTTTAGGGCGTGGTGCGGCCAGGTCGCGCCGCTCAGGCCGCCAGCAGTGATTTCAGCTTGACGGCCTGTGATCCCAGCGCCTCCGGCGCGGGCCTGGCCCTCCTGCCGATCAGCATCTCCGCCAACCGGATATCGCGGGCGACCGCATTGCCGGGACCGATGCCGCTGGCGGCCACCAACCTACCGTCTTCTGCCAGATGGAAGAGGATGAAAGCGCCCTCGCCAAGATCACGACGCACGGTGATGCGGCCTTCGTCGGACAGCCCGGCGATCTGCAGGCTCAATCCATACTGATCCGACCAGAACCACGGCACCGCCGCATGCGCCTCGGCGGCGCCCAGCATGTTTTTTGCCGCCAGCGCGCCCTGCTCCTGCGCATTGCGCCAGGCCTCCAGCCGCACCCGCCGGCCACCATAGACGGCAAGCGGGAACGAGCAGCAGTCGCCGGCGGCGAAGATGTCGGGGTCGCTGCTGCGCAGTTCGGCGTCGACCGCAATGCCGTTGTCGATGGCCAGCCCCGCTTCTGCCGCAAGGCCGGTGACCGGCACTGCGCCGATGCCGATGACGGCGAGATCGGCTGATATCTCTTTTCCGCCGGCAAGCGTCACGCGCACTTCCTTGCCGTCGTCGGCGATGGAGGCAATGCCTTCGCCGCACGCTATGTCGACGCCTTCGACGACGTGCGTGTCATGAATGATCTTGGCGATTTCGGCCGGCACGCCGCGCATCAGGATGCGCGGCTGCGCCTCGATGACGGTGACCGAGGCGCCAAGCTTGCGCGCCGCGGCGGCGAGTTCGAGACCGATGAAGCCGCCGCCGACAATGGCGACGCGATTGCCGGCGCTGAGATGGGCGCGAATGGCCAGCGCATCGGCGAAGGTGCGGAGATAGACGCAGCGCGGGCCCAAACCCGGCATCGGCAGTTTGCGGGGCGTCGAGCCGGTGGCCAGCAGCAGCTTGTCATAGGGCAGCACGGAACCGTCCGACAAGCGCACCTTGTGGGCCTCCCGATCGATCGCCACGGCCTGAACGGAATGGATGTGCCGGATCGACCTCTGAGCCAGGAGTTCATCGCTGGCGATCGCCTTGATCTCGGGCGCGTCGCTGGACATCGCATCCTTGGACAGAGGCGGACGTTCGTAGGGCAGATGCGGCTCGTCACCGACCAGCGTCACCGGCCCGTCATAGCCGAGGTCGCGCAGCGCAAGCGCTGCCCGCCCGCCGCATTCGCCGGCTCCGATGATGACCATGCCGCGCGCCATATCAATCACCCGATCTGGACGAGGACTTTGCCGGCGTCGACCTTGACCGGATAGGTCCTGAGGTTGACGCAGACCGGCGCGCCTCTGGCCGCACCCGTCTTATAGTTGAAGCGGCCATTATGCTTGGGACATTCGATGATGTCGTCCATTACCAGCCCGTCGGCCAGGTGCACCTTTTCATGCGTGCAAAGGCCATCGGTGGCGAAGTATTCATCGTCCGGACTGCGATAGATGGCGAAGGTGCGGTCGCCATGATCGAAGCGCATCACGTCCTCTTCGTCGATCTCGCCCGCGGCGCAGGCCTCGATCCAGTCGCTCATTCATTCCTCCCGGCAATATCTCGATCGTCACGTCACTCCGCCGCGGCGGCGACGGCTTGGCTGTGGAATTCCTCGCGGTACGGCTTGGCCGTCGGCGGCAGTTCGCGCTTCAGGAAATAGTCCTCATTGCGCAGCTGGCGCAGGAAGACCGGGATCATCTCGCGATAGCCGGCCAGGATCGACGGTGTCGGCGCCGGCAGGTCGTGCTTGATCAGCGCGTGCAGCTTCGGCAGCGCATGATAGGGAACCATCGGGAACATGTGATGCTCCACATGATAGTTCATGTTCCAGTAGATGAAGCGGCTGATCGGGTTCATGTAGACGGTGCGGCTGTTGAGCCGGTGGTCGGTGACATTGTCGGCCAGACCGCCATGTTGAAGCAGGCCGACCATGACGTGATGCCAGGCGCCGTAGAGCCTGGGCAGGCCGACCAGTATCAAGGGCAGGAACGACCCGGTGTAGAGCGCCAGCGCGATGGTTGCGGCATAGATCGCGGTCCAGATGCGGGCAACACGGATCGCTTTCGGCTGTTCCTGCTGCGGAGTGAAGGTCTTTTCCGCCGCGCTGATGTTGCCGGCCGCGTTGCGCAGCATGTCGCTCATCGCATGCCAGCCATCGAGCACGCCGACAAAGCCGAGGATGGCGCGCACCAGGTCCGGCGGCCGCATCACGGAGATTTCGGGATCGCGGCCGACGATGATGGTGTCGGTGTGATGGCGCGTGTGGCTCCAGCGCCAGGTCACCGGGTTGCGCATGATCATGAAGCAGGCGATCTGATAGACAGCATCGTTCATCCATTGCGTGCGGAAAGCCGTGCCGTGGCCGCATTCGTGCCAGCGTGAATCGGTGGAGGAGCCGTAGAGGATGCCATAGACGAAGAAGAACGGCACGCACCACCAGCTGCCCCAGAACCAGGCGCCGCCGGCGCCGCTGACGACCAGCGCGGCAAGCCAGATCGCTGTATCGCGGATCGCCGGCCCGTCGGAGCGCTGCATGAGTTCCTTCATCTGCTTGCGCGGAATGTCGGTGTGGTACCACTCCGCCGCCGCGAGGCCGGTTTCCACGGCGAGCCTGGCATCGCGGCCTATCAGGCTGTAGTCACGCCGGGACGGCGTTGTTGTCATGGCTGCCTCCCTCGGCAAGGCATTCGCCTTGCGAATGCCTGATGGCCTAGCTTCGATCATCAAAATAACGCCGGGCCATGATAGACTCAATATCACAAAGATGGTTTCTATCATTTCACATCACGATGATGTACCCTGAACAGGCAATCGAAGGAGAGCGATCATGGCGAAACGGCCGACCATCACCGATCTGGCGCGCATCTCCGGCGTCAGCGTCGCCACGGTGGACCGCGTGCTCAACAATCGCCTGCCGGTGCGCGAGGAGACGGCGCGCCGCGTCTACGAAACCGCGACCGAGATCGGCTACCACGCGGCGGGCCTGATCAAGCAGCGCATGCGCCAGGAATTGCCTGAGTATCGGCTGGGCTTCCTGCTGCTACGAGGCAACGACGTCTTCTATGGCGATTTCGCGCGGGAACTCGAACTGGCGGTCGCGCAATCGCAGCGCTTCCGTGGCGTCGCAACCATCGACTTCGCCGGCTCCCTGGCCCCTGACGAGATCGCCGCCCAAATGCGCAGGCTGGCGGCGAAATCGCGGGCCATCGCTGTGGTCGGCCCGGATCATCCGACGCTGACGGCGGTCGTGGAGGCGCTAAAGGCCAGGGGACAGCCGGTCTTCTCCCTGCTGTCCGACTTCGCCGCCGGCATCCGCGAGGGCTATGTTGGCCTCGACAACCGCAAGGTCGGCCGCACCGCGGCTTGGATGATCGCCAGAGCGGCGCGGACGCCCGGCAAGGTCGCCCTTTTCGTCGGCAGCCATCGCTTCCACGGCCATGAGCTGCGCGAGATCGGCTTCCGCTCCTTCTTTCGCGAGCATGCGCCGGACTTCAGCGTGCTGGAGACGCTTGTCAATCTGGAGGCCAACCAGGTGACCAATGATGCGATGATCGATCTTCTGGCGCGATATCCCGATCTTGTCGGCTGCTACGTCGCCGGCGGCGGCATGGAAGGCGCTGTCTCGGCGCTGCGGGCAGCGAAGCCCGCCAACATGCCGGTGGTCGTCTGCAACGAAATCAACGCCGAATCGCGCGCCGCGCTCGCCGACAACATCCTTACCATGGTGATCTCGACGCCGCTCGCCCCGCTTTGTCGTGAGCTCGTCGATCGGATGGCGCATGCCATCGAGACCGGCGCGGCCAACGCGCCGGGCCAGACCTTTCTCCCCTTCGACATCTATCTGCCGGAAAACATCTGAAGCAGTTCAGGAAGAACAGCGGTTTCCCGTCCGGCGCCAGGACGAGGGACGGAGCGTTTCCATGAAACGACAGAACGCTTGGGCAATCCCGTCCGCCGTAAACCGGCCGGCTGAAATGATAGAATCCATCAGAGCAGGCCGAAAATCGCGCGCCCGACCTTGGAATCGCCCTTGACGCCTCAAGAAGAAATGGAATAAATATTTCACTAGCCGTGCTTTTTGGTTCTTTCGTTCCGGAGCGTCCGTTTCAAACAGAGAGTTTGGCGTCCAGCACAGGGCAAGGCGCCGCCCGGAAGAGAGGCAGCAATAGGGAGAGATCCCCCGGGAGACCGGGGATTCCGGATAGATCGGTGCAACCGGACACCAAAAGTGGAGGAGAAATACAATGAAGAAACTGCTTTTGGGCGTCGCCTTCGCGGCGCTGATGAGTTCATCCGCCATGGCCGCCAAGATCGGCGTATCGATGGCCAAATTCGACGACAACTTCCTGACCGTGCTGCGCAACGGCATGATCGAGCAGGCCAAGGGGATGAGCGGCATCCAGCTGCAGGTCGAGGACGCGCAGAACGACGTCGCCAAGCAGCTCGACCAGATCAAGAACTTCGCCGCTTCGGGCGTCGACGCCATCATCGTCAACCCGGTCGACACCTCGGCCACCCAGGCAATGTCGGACGCCGCGGCCGCCGCCAAGATCCCGCTGGTCTACGTCAATCGCGAGCCGGTCAACGTGAACACGTTGCCGGACAACCAGGCCTTCGTCGCCTCGAACGAGGCCGATTCCGGCACGCTCGAAACCAAGGAAGTCTGCCGCCTGTTCAAGGAAGCCGGCAAGAAGGAAGCCAATGTCTATGTGATCATGGGCGAGCTCTCCAATCAGGCCGCGGTGCAACGCACCAAGGACATCGAAGAGGTGATCGCGACACCGGATTGCAGCTTCATCAAGATCATCGACAAGCAGACGTCGAACTGGAACCGCGACGAAGCGCAGAACCTGATGACCAACTGGCTGTCGACCGGCAAGCCGTTCGACGGCGTCATCGCCAACAATGACGAAAGCGCCATCGGCGCCATCCAGGCGATGAAGGCCGCCAATGTCGACATGAAGTCGGTAGTCGTCGGCGGCGTCGACGCCACCCAGGACGCACTTGCCGCCATGCAGGCGGGCGACCTCGACGCAACCGTGTTCCAGGACGCCGCCGGTCAGGGCGCGGGCGCACTGGATGCAGCGCTCAAGCTGTCCAAGGGCGAGAAGGTGGAGCACAAGGTCTACGTGCCCTTCCAGCTGGTGACGCCGGCGAACATCGACAAGTTCCTGAAGAAGAACTGAGCCGCGGACATACGGAGCGGCGCTCTCGCGAAGACAGCGCCGCTCCTCTTTCCCCCAGCGCTCGAAAGGTGCCGAGGGACGACCGCGGCCGACGGAGGATAGAAGTTTGGCACAGACATCTCACGGGGTCGGCGAGGTAGGCTATGACGCGAAGAGGCGCAACTGGCCGGCCGAGTTCAACGTCTTCTTGGCGCTTGTCATCCTTGTCATCATCTTCGAACTGATCGGCCGTATCTTTCTCGGCGACAGCTTCCTGTTCAACACCCGCAGCGATGTCGGCGGCCTCTTCAACGAGGCGCGGCTGCAGATCATCATTCTGCAGGTGTCGATCGTCGGCATCATCGCCATCGGCGTGACGCAAGTGATCATATCAGGCGGCATCGACCTGTCCTCGGGCTCGATCGTCGGCGCCACCGCGATGATCGCCATGAGTTTTGCCCAGGTAGCGACAGTCAACGGCAACCCCAACCCGAAGGCGATGTTCCTGGCGCAGGGCTGGACCGACCTGCCGGTCATCGTGCCTGTGCTGGTGGCGATCGGCTGCGGGTTGCTCGCCGGCCTCGTCAACGGCGCCCTGATCGCCTACACGCGCATTCCGCCGTTCATCGCCACGCTCGGCATGATGGTGACCGCGCGCGGGATCGCCAAATGGTGGTCCAAGGGCCAGCCGATCTCGTTTCCAACCGAGAGTTTCGCTGGCATCGGCAAAGGCCTGATGCCCGTCATCATCTTCCTGTCGCTGGCCATCCTGTTCCAGCTGATCATGACCTACACCCGCTATGGCAAGCATTGTTATGCGATCGGCTCCAACGAGGATGCCGCGCGCATGTCCGGCATCAAGATCGCCAACCACAAGATCCTCGTCTACATCATCGCCGGCATTCTCGCCGCGCTCGCCGCCGTGGTGCTGAGCTCAAAGAACCTTACCGCCCAGTCCGGCATGGGCGTCATGTACGAACTCGACGCCATCGCCATGGCGGTCATCGGCGGCGTCTCGCTGTCGGGCGGGCGCGGCTCGATCATCGGCACCGTGATCGGCTCGCTGATCTTCGGCGTCATCATCTCCGGCTTCACCTTCCTGCGCCTCGACGCCTACTACCAGGAGATGGTCAAGGGTGTGATCATCGTCGGCGCGGTCGTTCTCGACCAGTGGCGCCAACGCCTGCGGGCAATGAGGGCTTGACCATGTCAGACATCGTTCTCAAGACCGAAAACCTGACCAAGCGCTATGGCGGCGTGCATGCGCTCGAAGGCGCGAATTTCGAGCTGCGCAAGGGCGAACATGTCGCCATCATGGGCGACAATGGCGCCGGCAAGTCGACCTTCGTGCGCCAGATCACCGCCGTCGAGCAGCCGACCAGCGGCCAGATCTGGTTCGACGGCAAGGAAGTGAATTTCACGGGCCCGATCGAGGCGCGCGAGGCGGGCATCGAGACGGTGTTCCAGAACCTGGCGCTGGCCGACGACCTCGACGTGCCGTCGAACCTGTTCCTCGGCCGCGAAAAGGTGCTGTTCAATCTCGGGCCGTTCTCGATCCTAGACCGCAAGTATATGCGCAAGGCGACCGAAGCGGCTCTGGTGCGCACCGCCGTCAAGATCCCCAATTTATCGAACACCATCCGCCACATGTCGGGCGGCCAGCGCCAGTGCGTGGCGATCGCCAGGACCGCCACCTTCGCCTCCAAGCTGATCATCATGGACGAGCCGACGGCGGCGCTTGGCGTGCAGGAGACGGCGCAGGTCGAAAACATCATCCGCACGCTGAAGGAACATGACGAACCGCTGATCCTGATCAGCCACAACATGCGCCAGGTGTTCGACCTCTGCGACCGCATCGTCGTCTTCCGGCGTGGCCGCATCGTCGCCAATCTGCGCAAGGAGAACACCGACGGAAACGATATCGTCTCCTACATCACCGGCGCCAAGACCGGAGAGGCGGAACTCGCGGCCTAGGCCGGGCGCGGAGGCGGCGGTCATCGCCTCCCTGTCGATCTTGTCTTGACCGGAAAATCACCCGCGCGCATGACCGGCGCCCCGCCAGCTTCGAACCATCCCCAGAGGAAATTTCCATGACTCTCCGCTTCGCCCTCCTTGGTGCCGGCCGCATCGGCAAGGTCCACGCCCGCGCCGTCGGCTCCAATCCGCAGGCCAGACTGGTCGCCGTTGCCGACGCTTTCGAGAAGGCGGCGACCGAGCTGGCGACGGCCTACGGCGCGGAGGTGCGCACGATCGAGGCCATCGAAAAATCCGCGGATATCGACGCCGTCGTCATCTGCACGCCGACCGACACCCATGCCGATCTGATCGAGCGCTTCGCCAAGGCCGGCAAGGCGATCTTCTGCGAGAAGCCGATCGACCTCGACGCCAAACGCGTCGAAAAATGCCTGGCCGTGGTCGACAAGGCCAAGGCGACGCTGATGGTCGGCTTCAACAGGCGCTTCGATCCGCATTTCGCCGCCGTGCGCAAGGCGATAGACGACGGCGCCATCGGCACGGTCGAAATGGTGACCATCACGTCGCGCGATCCGGGCGCGCCGCCGATCGACTACATCAAGCGCTCCGGCGGCATTTTTCGCGATATGACCATCCATGATTTCGACATGGCGCGCTTCCTGCTCGGCGAGGAGCCGGTGGCGGTCAGTGCGCATGCCTCGGTGCTGGTCGACAAAAAAATTGGCGAGGCCGGCGATTTCGACTCGGTCAGCGTCATCCTCGAAACCGCTTCGGGCAAGCAGGCCGTCATCTCCAATTCGCGCCGCGCCACCTATGGCTACGACCAGCGTATCGAGGTGCACGGTTCGAAGGGCATGATCGCGGCCGAGAACCAGCGGCCGGTGTCGATCGAACTGGCCAACGAGAAGGGCTATACCCGCCCGCCGCTGCACGATTTCTTCATGACCCGCTATCTCGACGCCTATGCCATCGAGATCGCCTCCTTCATCGCGGCGGCGACGTCCGGAAAGAAGGCGGCGCCAAGCGGCGCCGATGGCCTCGTGGCGCTGAAGCTGGCCGATGCGGCGCTGAAGTCGGCGACCACAGGCAAGACCGTCCGTCTCGACTAGGTATGTTGATATTCGGCCGGCCTGCAAATGGCGGTTTCCTGCGCTTCCGGTGCTCACGTACCCAAACGTACGCTCCGCTCCGGTTCTCGGAACCACCATTTTCGACTCGGCCTGACCCGAATCTGAACACACCTTGGGCTATTTGGTATCTAACACAGGAGCAGGGCGATGAGTGCATCAGCCGGTCGCAATTCACAAACTCGCGCCATCGTCACCGGCGGCGCGCAAGGCATCGGCTTTGCCGTCGCCGAGGCGCTTGCCGACGAGGGCTGCCGGGCGCTGGCGCTGATCGGCCGCTCACAGGAAAAGGGCGACAAGGCTGTCGCCCATTTCAAGAAATCGGGCGTCGATGCGATCTTCATCAGCGCCGACGTTTCCAAGGTGGCCGACTGCAAGCGCGCCGTCGCCACCGCGCTTTCGCATTTCGGCACCATCAACGCGCTGGTCAACGCCGCGGCCACGTCGGCGCGCGGTTCGCTGGTCGAAACCTCGGAGGAGCTATTCGATCAAATTTTCCAGACCAATGTGCGTGGCCCCTTTTTCCTGATGCAGGGCGTGGTGGCGCATCTGCTGGAGAAAAAAGCGCCGGGCTCGATCGTCAACGTGCTGTCGATGTCGGCGCATTGCGGCCAGTCGTTCCTGGCGCCCTACTCGTCGAGCAAAGGCGCGCTGGCGACGCTGACCAAGAATGTCGCCAACGCCTATCGTTCCAACCGCATCCGCTGCAACGCCGTGCTGCCCGGCTGGATGGACACAGAGGGCGAGGCGATCGTGCAGAAGAAATGGCACGACGCGCCGGACGACTGGCTGGCAAAGGCCGAGGCGGCGCAACCGATGGGTCAATTGGTGAAGCCGGATCAGCTCGCGCGGTTGATCAGCTATATGGTCAGCCCGCAGTCTGGCGTGATGACGGGATCGCTGGTCGACTACGACCAGAGCATCGCGGGGGCGTCGCCGGAATAGGATCGGCGAGTGGCCTCCCTTTCTTCCCCTGTTGCCGCCGCACTGCCATCCCTATATGGTCAAGATGGTCAGAGTGGTCATGGAGGTGGAAATGCGATCCGCGCCCAAAGAAGGTACGAACTGGACGGTCGCTGGGGCAAAAGCCCGGCTCTCGGAGGTCATCGAGCGCGCACAGGCGTCACCGCAGACGATCACCAGGAACGGCAAGGCAAGCGTGGTTGTCGTGTCGGCCGAGGAATGGCAGCGCAAGACCGCGCGCAAGGGCACGCTCGCGGAGTTCCTGCTGGAGTCGCCGCTGCGTGGCGCCGATCTCGACCTTGAGCGTCAGCGCGACCAACCGCGTGATCTGCGGTTGTGAGACTGCTGCTCGATACGAATGTCCTGTCCGAGGTGACGAGGCCGGCACCGGACGCACGCGTTCTGGACTGGCTGGACGGGCTTGATGAGGACCGCTCATTCATCAGCGTCGTGTCGATCGCCGAGATCCGGCGCGGCGTCGCGCTCATGGATGAGGGTCGGAAACGCGAGGCACTCGCCCAATGGCTCGCCCAAGATCTGCCGCAACGCTTTGAACAGAGGGTGTTGCCCGTGGACGAACCGATTGCCTTGGCCTGGGGCGACCTGATGGGCCTTGCGAAGCGCCGCGGTCGCGCGCTGTCGTCGATGGACGGCCTGATCGCAGCCACGGCGATTGCGCAGGAGCTCACCTTGGCAACGCGTAACACGAAGGATTTCGACGGCTTTGGACTTGAACTCCTCGATCCCTGGAGGGCATGAGCTGCACGTCGTGCCGGAAAGTCGCCTGAGACAGGAGGATGCGTTTGCTCTCATATCGCTTACTGAAAAATCACGCCGGCATTCTTCTGGTTGGCGACTATACATCTCTTCGATGGCTCCACACGGTTGTGCATGAGGTTAATGAGCGATCGCCGCTCATTAAGGACAGGGAAGGCCTGTTCCTAAATTTAGCCTACGATGTCCGGAAGGCCTACGAACGCCGACGCGAGATTCTACAGCCGCCCTCGGATCATGAGGAAATGGGCATCCGCTATGGTGTCCAGGCGCTGTGGCCCGTTATTCTTCTTCAGCAAAGGATGCTGAGGGCATCGCTGGCGTATCTCGAACACACCGCAAAAACCCAGGCCATTGCCTATGCTCTGGAAGCGATAATCGAGGAAGCTCTCAAGGAGGATTTCGCAGCGCTTGGCGCTGAAGCAGTCGCGCATTGGCAGCGGCTGGATCCAGCATACCGAAACGTTTTCGATAGTCTCTGGAGCCGTACCGCGATTTTCTGCTCATGGTCAAAATCCGAGCGAAGGCGGCGTTTTCTAGACCTACTATCCAGTTTCGACCCCATATACGAAACCCTCTACAGATACCGCCTTCAACGTGGTGAGAAGAATCTTCTGTCACCTGGAGACCTCCTGGAGTGGGATAACGTCGAATGGCCTGATCCGCGCTGGTAGGCCTAATCAAGCACGTGACAAACGCCTGCGCTTCGACTATATGAGCCGCATGATCAACCTGACCGCCACGTATTGGTACTTTAGGAGCTCGCTGGCGGCGGGAGGATTGCGCTCGATCTGAAGATTGCAGCAACGAAATCCGAACAGCCGCCAGACCTGGCGGCTTTTTTGTTTCAGCCGGCAGGTCTCCTAACAGGAGCAGAAAGCCGTGTTGACCACCACTGACGATCTTCGGGTCAAGGAAATCCGAGAACTGAGCACGCCGGACCAGGTGATGCGGGAGATTCCGCGCACGCTGACGGCGACGCGCACCGTTACCGCGTCGCGCAACGCGATCCACGCTATCTTGAACGGTACCGACGACCGGTTGGTCGTCGTCGTCGGCCCCTGTTCGATCCACGACCCGGTCGCGGCCGTTGACTATGCCAGCCGGCTAGCGGCGCTGCGCGAGGCCCTGTCCGACCGGCTGGAGATCGTCATGCGGGTCTATTTCGAGAAGCCGCGCACGACGGTCGGCTGGAAGGGCCTGATCAACGATCCCGACCTCGACGGCAGCTTCAACATCGACAAGGGGTTGCGGATGGCGCGCAACGTGCTGTCGGCCGTCAATAATCTCGGCCTGCCGGCGGCAACCGAGTTCCTCGACATGACCACGCCGCAATACATTGCCGACCTCGTCTCCTGGGGCGCGATCGGCGCGCGTACGACCGAGAGCCAGATCCACCGAGAATTGGCATCGGGCCTGTCCTGCCCGGTCGGCTTCAAGAACGGCACCGACGGCAATCTGCGGATCGCCGCCGAGGCGGTGAAATCGGCTGCTCAACCGCATCATTTCATGGCCGTGACCAAGGGCGGACGCAGCGGCATCGCGACGACTACCGGCAATGAGGACTGCCACGTCATCCTGCGCGGCGGCGTTCAGCCCAACTATGACGCGGCGAGCGTCGAAGCCGCCTCGGCGGAACTCGGCCGCATCGGCGTCGCGCCCAGGCTGATGATCGATGTCAGCCACGCCAACTCGAGCAAGAAGCCGGAGAACCAGCCCAAGGTGGCGGCCGATGTCGCGGGCCAAGTCGCGGCGGGGGACGAGCGCATCATCGGCATCATGATCGAGAGCAATCTCGTCGCCGGCCGGCAGGATGTCGTGCCGGGCAAGCCGCTGGTTTACGGCCAGAGCATCACCGACGGCTGCATCGACTGGGCGACCACCGAAACGGTGCTGCACGGCCTTGCCGGCGCCGTCGAATGGCGCCGGTCGGCACGCCGCGCCATGATCGAGAACCGGCAGGGAGCTGCTTGACGAGGCTCTACCTCACCTCCACCCAGCGCTTCTCCTCGAAGGAGCGCGCCATTGCGTGCACGGTGCGCTCGATCTCCAGGCCTTCGGCGAACTCGATGAGCCGCGCCGGCTTGCCGGCAAGCCGCTTCAACAGTTCATGGCATTCGATGATCTTGAGGTCGTTGAAGCCGAGGCTGTGGCCGGGCGCGGGTACGAAGAGGTCGTAGGGTTTGTGGTGCGGCGCGACCAGAACGGTGCGATAGCCCTGTTCGGTCGGCCGATCGGCGGTGAGGTAGAGCTGGAATTCGTTCATCCGCTCCTGGTCGAACAGGATGGACCCCTTCGAGCCAAATATCTGGATGGCGATGCGGCCCTTGCGGCCCCAGGCCGAGCGGTTGACCAGCAGCGTGCCGGCAATGCCGTTTTCGAGATGCATCAGCACGCTGGCAATATCGTAGGTCTCGACCGCACGGCGGCCGCCGGCGGCCAGCTTGCGGTCGGCATAGGGCTTGGCCATGTCGCAGATGACGCTGGCGACGCGGCCGAACAGGGCTGACACCAGCGACAGCGGGTGCACGGCGAAATCGTCGAGCGCGCCGTAGCCGGAACTCGCTTCGTGCTTCCAGAAGAACAGCGCCTCCGGATCGGCCATGAAGTCCTCGTCCATCTCGACGCGCAGATGGTTGACCTCGCCGATGATCTTCTCGTCGAGCAGCGCGCCGATGTGACGGATGGCCGGGCTCTGGATGTAATTGTAACCCAGTGCGGCGACCTTGCCCGACGTCTTCGCGGCGGCCGCCATGGCCTCGGCTTCGACAAAACTCGGTGCCATCGGCTTCTCGCACCACAGGTGCTTGCCCGCCTCGAGAATGGCGATGGCCATTTCCGGATGGAACTGGTTGGGCGTGGTCAGCGAGACGACATCCACCTCCGGATCATCGACGACGGCGCGCCAATCGCCGGACCCTCTGGCGAAGCCGAACTCGCCTGCCTTGCGCCTGGCGAGTTCCTCGTTGACCTCCCCGAGATGGACAAGCCGCGGCCTGGCGGCATCGGGAAAGACAGCGCCGACGGCACTCCAGGCGATGGCGTGACATTTGCCCATGAAACCCGTGCCGATAAGACCTACGCCGACCATGCTTGCGTTCCTCCACTGCCTCAAGCGCCTGATGGATGAATTAGTCCATTTTCTTCAGGAATGGAATGTCTGCCTCATTTTTAATGGCGTTCTTGCGCAGGCTCGCTATGATGAGGCAGAGAGGAAGCTTCACGGGTGAGCTTGGACGGGCGACTATGGACGAACGGATACCACGCGACTTCGAGACACTGCGCGCAACGATCCTGGATCGGCGCGAAAGCCTGCCGAAACGCATCGCCCAGATCGCCGCCTATGCGCTCGACAACCCCGACGACATCGCCTTCGGCACCGCCGCCAGCATAGCCGCCTCGGCCGGCGTGCAGCCTTCGACCTTGATCCGCTTTGCCCAGCAGCTCGGCTTCGACGGGTTCACCAGCCTGCAGCAGGTGTTCCGCGAACGGCTGCGCGAGCGCAACTCGTCCTATGACGAGCGGTTGCAGGCGCTGCGCGCCAAGGCTGAGGGCGGCGCCGGCCATCGCGCGATCTTCGACGGCTTCGTCGCCGCCGCCAGCACCTCGCTCAACGACATTTCGCGCACGCTGGACGAGGCGCATCTGGAGGATGCAATCTCATTGCTGGCAAAGGCCGAGACCATTTATGTGCTGGCCAAGCGGCGTTCCTATCCGGTAGCGAGTTACATCGCCTATGCGCTGGGCAAGCTGAAGATACGCAACACGCTGATCGAATCGGCCGCCGGCCTGAACGCCGAGATGGTCGGCTTCGCCACGCCGGCGGATGCCGTCATCGCCATCAGCTTCTCGCCCTACGCTCCGGCCACCATCGAGGAAGCGCGCACCATTTCGGAACAGGGCGTGCCGATCATTGCCATCACCGACAGCTCATTTTCGCCGCTCGCCCAGTTCGCCAAGGTCTGGTTCGAGGTCACTGAGGCGGATTTCGCCGGCTTCCGCTCACTGTCGGCCACGATGGCGTTGGCCATGGCGCTGACCGTCGGCGTTGGCGAGAAGCGGCGCAGTGCTGGCCGCAAGCGCAAGGCCTGATCACGGCTTTCGCTGTTCTTTGACCAAGATCGTTTCCGAAAAACGGCAGCCGCTTCCGAACCATGCAAGGCGATTTCGGGCGAAGGAACGCTCATTCCATATTGACTATGGTTTGGAATTATTATTTCATATTGCTGGCACCACGCTGCCGCTCGCGCGTGTTACCCAAATAACGTTGTTCATGACAACAAGGCCGATGGGAGGTTCCAATGAGCGAAGCCGTGGACGCGAAACAGGCGCCGCTCGACGTCATCACCATTGGCCGTGCTTCCGTCGACCTTTATGGCCAGCAGATCGGCTCGCGGCTCGAGGACATCACCTCGTTCGCCAAGTCGGTCGGCGGCTGCCCGGCCAATATTTCCGTCGGTACAGCCAGGCTCGGCCTGCGTTCGGCATTGCTCACCCGCGTCGGCGACGAGCAGATGGGCCGCTTCATCCGCGAACAGCTAAAGCGTGAAGGCGTCAATGTCGACGGGCTGAAGACCGACAAGGAGCGGCTGACGGCGCTGGTTCTGCTTTCGGTCGAGGATGAAGGCGTCTCGCCGATGATCTTCTACCGCAGCGATTGCGCCGACATGGCGCTGGCGCCGGAAGACATCGATGAAGCCTTCATCACGTCGGCCCGCGCCATCGTCGTCACCGGCACACATTTTTCCCGGCCCAACAGCGATGCCGCCCAGCGCAAGGCGATCCGCATCATGAAGGCCAAGGGCGGCAAGGTGGTGTTCGATATCGACTACCGGCCCAACCTCTGGGGCCTCGCCGGCCATGCCGAAGGTTTTGAGCGCTATGTCAAATCGGACAGGGTCTCGGCCCAGCTGAAGACCGTGCTGCCCGATTGCGACCTGATCGTCGGCACCGAGGAAGAGATCATGATCGCGTCGGGCGCCGATGACTGCCTGAGCGCCTTGAAAACGATCCGCTCGCTGTCCTCGGCCACCATTGTCTTGAAGCGCGGCGCCATGGGCTGCATCGTCTATGACGGACCGATCAGCGACGATCTCGAGGACGGCGTCGTCGGCAAGGGGTTCCCGATCGAAATCTACAATGTGCTGGGCGCCGGAGACGCCTTCATGTCCGGCTTCCTGCGCGGCTGGCTCGGCGGCGAAAGCTTCGCGACGGCGGCGACCTGGGCCAACGCCTGCGGCGCCTTCGCCGTGTCGCGGCTGCTCTGCGCGCCGGAATATCCGACTTTCGAGGAGCTGCAGTTCTTTTTGAAGAACGGCAGCAAGCATCTGGCGCTGCGCAAGGACGAGGCGATCAACCACATCCACTGGGCGACGACGCGCCGGCGCGACATCCCCTCGCTGATGGCGCTCGCCTGCGACCACCGCATCCAGTTGGAGGATGTGGCGGCGAAGGCCGGTGCCGATACGGCGCGTATCGAAGAATTCAAGGTGCTGGCCGTCAAGGCAGCGGCGAAGGTTGCCGCCGGCCGCGACGGCTATGGCATGCTGATCGATGAGAAGTACGGTCGCAAGGCGATGTTCGAATTCGCCCGCCACCCCTTCGCCTGGCTCGGGCGGCCGGTGGAGTTGCCGGGCTCGCGGCCGCTGCGTTTCGAGTTCTCGCAGGACATCGGCTCGCAGCTGGCGGAATGGCCGGTCGACCACTGCATCAAATGCCTGTGCTTCTATCATCCCGACGATCCGGCGGCGCTCAAGCAAGAGCAGCAGCAGAAGCTGCGCGCGCTGTTCGAGGCCGCGCGGAAAGTGGGCCGGGAACTTCTCATCGAGATCATCGCCGGCAAGCATGGCAGGCTCGACGACACGACCATCCCGCGGGCGCTGGAGGAGCTTTATGCGCTCGGCATCAAGCCCGACTGGTGGAAGCTCGAGCCACAGGCATCGAGCGGCGCCTGGGCCAAGATCGAAGCGGTGATCCTGAAGCACGATCCTTGGTGCCGAGGCGTGGTGCTGCTCGGTCTCGAAGCGCCGCAGGACGAGTTGGAGGCAGCCTTCGCGGCCACGGCCAAGGCGCCGATCGTCAAGGGTTTTGCCGTCGGCCGCACTATCTTCGTGTACGCGGCCGAACAGTGGCTGGCCGGCAGGATGTCGGACGAGGAAGCGATCGCCGACATGGCCTCGCGCTTCGAACTACTGACTGAAGCGTGGCTTGCCGCGCGCGGCCGCAAGGCGGCATAAGGACTGCGGAGGACAATACCATGAGCAAGACAATCCGCCTGACGATGGCGCAGGCGCTGACCCGCTTTCTCAGCAGGCAGATGACCGAGATCGACGGCAAGAAGATCCCGGTCTTCGGTGGCGTCTGGGCGATTTTCGGCCACGGCAATGTCGCCGGCATAGGCGAAGCGCTCTATCAGGTGCGCGAGGAATTGCCGACCTTCCGCGCCCACAACGAACAGGCGATGGCACATGCGGCGATCGCCTATGCCAAGGCCAATTTTCGCCGCCGCTTCATGGCGGCGACCTCCTCGATCGGTCCCGGCGCGCTCAACATGGTGACGGCGGCGGCACTTGCCCATGTAAACAGGTTGCCTGTCCTGTTTCTCCCCGGCGATGTCTTTGCCAACCGGATTCCCGATCCGGTTCTCCAGCAGGCCGAGGATTTTTCCGACGGCACGGCGACGGTGAACGACTGCTTCCGTCCGGTATCGCGCTATTTCGACCGCATCACGCGGCCGGAGCAGATCATCCCAGCGCTCAACCGCGCCATGGCCGTGCTGACCGATCCGGCCGAATGCGGCCCGGTGACGCTGTCGCTGTGCCAGGACGTCCAGGCCGAGGCCTATGACTATCCCGAGAGCTTCTTCGCCGAACGGGTCTGGCACCAGCGCCGGCCACGCCCGGACCGCCATGAGCTTGCAGCGGCGGTCGCGGCGCTCAAGGGCGCGAAGAAGCCCTTGATCATTGCCGGCGGCGGCGTGCTCTATTCGCAGGCTTCGGACGAGCTGGCGAAATTCGTGGAAAGCGCCGGCATTCCGGTCTGCGAAACCCAAGGCGGCAAATCCTCGCTGCCGGATGGCCATGCGCTCAACATGGCGGCGGTCGGCGTCACCGGCACGTCCGCCGCCAACCGGCTGGCCGAGGAAGCCGATGTCGTGCTGGCCGTCGGCACGCGGTTGCAGGATTTCACCACCGGCTCCTGGGCGCTGTTCAAGAATTCCGGCAAGACCATCATCGGACTGAATGTGCAACCCTTCGACGCCGGCAAGCACCGGGCGTTGCCGCTGGTTGCCGATGCGGCCGAGGGCCTCGCCGAACTCGGAGCGGCGCTGAAGGGCTGGACGGCGCCGCTCGCCTGGACCGACAATGCGGCGGCCGGCAAGAAGCTCTGGCAGGCGGATGCGGCCAAGGTGACGGCGTCGACCAATGCCGCCTATCCGTCCGACGCGCAGGTGATCGGCGCCGTGCAGCGCGCCATGGGCTCAGGCGTAACGCTGCTGCATGCCGCCGGCGGCCTGCCCGGTGAACTGCACAAGCTTTGGCAAGCCGGCGCGCCCGGCTCCTACCACGCCGAATACGGCTTCTCGACCATGGGCTACGAGATTGCCGGCGGGCTCGGCGCCAAGATGGCGAAGCCGAACGAGGAGGTCGTCGTCATGATCGGCGACGGCTCCTACCTGATGCTGAATTCCGAGATCGCCACCTCGGTGATGCTTGGTTTGAAGCTGACCATCGTGCTGCTCGACAACCGCGGCTATGGCTGCATCAACCGGTTGCAGATGGCGACCGGCGGCGCCAACTTCAACAATCTGCTGAAGGATGCCCGCCACGAGGTCCTGCCCGATATCGACTTTGCCGCGCATGCGGCGAGCCTGGGGGCGATCGCCGAGAAGGTGTCGTCGATCGCCGGGCTGGAAAACGCGCTGGCAAAGGCAAAGACAAACGATCGCACCATCGTGCTGGTCATCGACACCGATCCGCTGGTCTCCACCGACGCCGGCGGCCATTGGTGGGATGTAGCGGTGCCGGAAGTCTCGGCAAGGCCTCAGGTCAATGCGGCACGCAAGGCCTATGACGAAAAGCGGCAGATGCAGACCATCGGCGATTGAATGTCGGCGCCGAAGCTCCTCCCTTCTCCCCGTCTCTATACGGGGAGAAGGTGCCGGCAGGCGGATGAGGGGCGGCGCCGACGAATGAAAATAAAGTGTTCCAAACCGGAGTGACGACTTGAAAGCCAAACTGGGCATGTCCCCCATCGCATGGTGGAACGACGATCTTGCGGAGCTCAGCGACGACGTGTCGTTGGAGGAATGTTTGCGCCAGTCGCGTTCGGCCGGTTTCACCGGCATGGAAATGGGCCGGCGTTTTCCAAATGATCCCGATGTCATGCTGCCGATCCTGAAGGCAGCCGACGTGACGCTGTGCGGCGGCTGGTTCTCGGGCACGCTCGTCGACGAGGAGATGGGCAAGAACAAGGACCGCATCCAGCCGATGATCGACCTGTTCAAGGCGGTCAACGCGCCCTGCATCGTTTATGGCGAGGTCGGCCGCTCCATCCAGGGTGACCGCTCCAAGCCGCTCGCCACCAAGCCGAAGCTTTCGGACGACGAGATGAAGGCCTATGCGACGCGCCTCACCGAATTCGGCGAATGGTGCGCCGAACAGGGAATGCCGCTTTCCTACCACCATCACATGGCGGCCGTGGTCGAGACCGAACCGGAACTCGATCAATTCATGCGCTATTCCGGCGCCGGCATTCCGTTGCTGCTCGATGCCGGACATCTGGCCTTTGCCGGTGGCGACGTGCTGCGCGCCATCGACAAGCATCATGAGCGCATCAGCCATGTGCATGTGAAGGATGTGCGCATGGACGTGATCGACAGGCTCGACCGGACGAAGCAGTCCTTCCTCGACGCGGTGGCGCTTGGCGCCTTCACCGTGCCGGGCGATGGCTCGCTGGATTTCGGCGCCATCGTGCAGCGGTTCGCCGATCATGGCTATGAAGGTTGGTTCGTGGTCGAAGCCGAGCAGGACCCGAAGAAGAACCCGCCACTCAAGATGGCGCAGGTCGGCCACAAGGAATTGATGCGGGTGATGACGGCGGCCGGCTACACGGTGGAGACGCAAGGGTTTCCCAATGCCTGACGTGTGGGCCTGACGTGTGGACCTGCTCGTGGTGGTTCTCGCTGAGCCAGGCTTGCTGTAGGTTGGCCCGATGAAAGATTCCGAGCACCCCTTCTTCCGCCCGCTGTGGCGACGTGTCGCCGTCGTCGCGGTCTGCGTCATCTGGTCCGCCATCGAGTTCGCCACCGGCACGCCGTTCTGGGGCGTCATCGCGCTCGGCTTCGCCGGCTATGGCCTCTGGCAGTTTTTTTATCTCTACAAGCCGGCCGAGGATGCCAAGACCACGACCGAGCCGAAGGAATAACCGTCCATGGCCCAGAAGGCTTACGGGTCGGGCACTGCGCGCATGACTGATAGCGTGCGTTGGAAATTAGCCGAAACGCCTCTCGCGTCGTCATCCTGGGGCGGAGCAAGGAGCGAAGCGACGCGGCGCAGACCCCAGGATCCATGCCGCGACGTAAAAACAGCGGCTGCGGTGCAGAATTTCGCTCCGCTGCTCACTTCGATTGGGGCTACGGCATGGATCCTAGGGTCTTCGCGACGGAGCTTCGCTCCTGCTTCGCCCTAGGATGACGAAGTTTGGGAGGACCCGGCCAAATCTTCAAGGCCTGCGATAGTCCATCGAAACAGTAGGTGCCAATCCCGTGTCATGGAATTTAGGAGAGCTGCCAATGTCGAAACTGCTGCTCAAGGCCGACAAGGGTCATGGCCGCGTCGCCCATGTGACGCCGAAAAGCGCCGGCTGGACCTATGTCGGTTTCGATTTGCACCGGCTGAGGCCTGGGGAAACTGCTTCGGGCCAGACAGGGGATCGCGAGATCTGCCTGGTGTTCGTCACCGGCAAGGGCACGGTCAAGGCCGGCGGCAAGGATCTCGGCCTGCTCGGGCAGCGCATGTCGCCCTTCGAGGGCAAGCCCTGGTCGGTCTATGTGCCCGTGGGATCGGAGTGGTCCGTGAGCGCCGATACGGAGTTGGAACTCGCGGTCTGCTCGGCGCCGGGCCTTGGCGGCGGGCTGCCGGTGCGGGTGATCGGACCGGATGATCTCGGCCAGGAGGTGCGTGGCAAGGGCACCAACACGCGCTACGTCACCAACATCTTGCCGGAAGGCAAGCCGGCCGATTCCTTGCTGGTGGTCGAGGTCATCACGCCCGGCGGCCACACGTCGAGTTATCCCCCGCACAAGCACGACCAGGACAATCTGCCTGCTGAATCCTACCTCGAGGAGACCTATTATCACCGCCTCAACCCGCCGCAGGGCTTTGCCTTCCAGCGCGTCTACACCGACGCCGACAAGAATGGCCATCGCGCGCTGGACGAAGCGATGGCGATCGAGGATGGCGACGTCGTGCTGGTGCCCAAGGGCTATCACCCCTGCGCCGCCTGCCACGGCTATGACCTCTACTATCTCAATGTCATGGCCGGGCCGAAGCGGACATGGAAATTCCACAACGCGCCCGAGCACGAATGGCTGATGAAGGCCTGACCGTTGCGCGTTTAAGGATGAACCCGTTGGTCCAGATCGGGAAAAATCGTCGGCTAAGGACCCGCGGGGTCGATTTGCCTTCGAAAACCCTTCAAAGCTTCGTCAATCCGTCATGGAAATCACCTATGGCAACGGGCTGACGAGGATCTTCGATGCGCTACGCCATCTATTTCACCCCCCGGCAGGACGAGAAGCTGGCGCGGACCGCCGCGAATTGGCTGGGCCGCGATCCGTTCGGCGCGGCGACAAGGCCGGTTGAGGCGGTGGGCGACCTGTCGGCGGCGGAAGTGGCGTTCCACACGGCTTCGGCTCGCCGCTACGGCTTTCACGCAACGTTGAAAGCGCCCTTCCAGCTGGCTGCCAACGAGACGGAGACCTCGTTGCGCACGGCACTCGATGCTTTTGCCGAGACAACTTCGACAGTGACGATCCCCCGCCTCGTGGTCAGCCAGATCGACGGTTTCTTCGCACTGGTGCCGGAGGGACCGCTGCCTCCGCTCAACCGCTTCGCCGACGAGGTGGTGCGCGATTTCGACCGGTTTCGCGCGCCGCTGAGCGAAGCCGAGATCGAGCGGCGCAGCCCGGATTCACTGAAGCCGGCCGAGTTCCGCAATCTGTGCCAATGGGGCTATCCCTATGTCATGGACACCTTTCGCTTCCACATGACGCTGTCAGGCCGGGCGGGGCCACAGGAAAGCCCTCGTCTTCGCCTAGCAATCGACAGCGTGTTCGCCGAGGTGCTGCAACAGCCGGTGCTGGTGGATGCGCTGACGCTGTTCGTCGAAACCGAACCGGGCGCGCCGTTCATGGTGCTTTCCCATCACGCACTCGGGCGCCGGCCCGCCAGAAAAACCGCCTGACTGGTGTCTACGCCAATAACCAAGGACTGCCTGAAATGACCGCCGAGACCGTTCTCCACAATGCCCGCATCGTGCTTGCCGACGAGATCGTCGAGGGGTCGCTGGTGCTGCGCGACGGCTTTATTGCCGGCATCGATGCCGGCCCAAGCGCCGGCATTGGCCGGACCGGCGAGGACATGGGCGGCGACTATATCATTCCGGGACTGGTCGAACTCCACACCGATCATCTCGAGGGCCACTACGCGCCGCGGCCGAAGGTGCGCTGGAACCCGATCGCCGCCGTGCTTGCCCATGACGCGCAGGTGGCGACCGCCGGCATCACCACCGTGCTCGATGCGCTGCGCGTCGGCATGGACGAGGACGCCGACATGACGTCGGCCGACATGCGCAAGCTGGCCGACGCGATCGAGGACAGTGTCCGGCAGGATCGATTGCGCGCCGACCATTTCATCCATCTTCGCTGCGAGGTTTCGGCGCCGGATTGCCTCGCCGCCTTCGCGCATTTCGACGGCGACGAGCGAGTGAAGCTGGCATCGCTGATGGATCATGCGCCGGGCCAGCGCCAGTTCGTCGATCTTGAGACCTATGCCTATTACTACCAACGCAAGCTGAAGCTGACCGACCGCGACTTCAAGCTGTTCTGCGACAAGCGGATGGAGGAATCGGCGCGCAATTCGGCACCGAACCGGGCGGTGATCGCCGCCGCGTGCCAGGAACGCGGCATCGTGCTGGCCAGCCATGACGACGCCACCACTGGCCATGTCGACGAAGCGATCGAGCAAGGCGTGCGCGTCGCCGAGTTCCCGACCACAGAGGAAGCCGCCAGGGCCTCGAAAGCAGCCGGGCTCGGCGTGCTGATGGGCGCGCCCAACGTCATGCGCGGCGCCTCGCATTCGGGCAATGTCTCGGCCCGCACGCTGGCCGGCGACGGCCTGCTCGACATATTGTCGTCCGACTACATCCCCTTCAGCCTGATCCAGTCCGCTTTCTTCCTCGGCGACGTCGTCGAAGGCATTTCCTTGCCGCAGGCGGTCGCGATGGTGTCGAAAAACCCGGCCGAGGCGGTTGGCCTGACCGACCGCGGCGTCATCGAGCCGGGCCGGCGCGCCGATCTGGTGCGCGTGCGCGTCGACGACCATGTTCCGGTGGTGCGCACCGTCTGGCGGCAGGGGCTTCGGGTCGCATGATGGCGTCGGCCTCGATCGAGCGTGAACTGTCCGCCGAGACGTTTCCGATCCGCAACGGCGTCTTCGTCGCCGTTGTCGGCCCAAGCGGTGCCGGCAAGGACACGGTGATCGGCTACGCCCGCGCCCGCTTCAATGAAGAGACAAGGCTGGAGTTCGTCCGCCGCGTCATCACGCGTCCGAGCGATGCCGCCAGCGAGGATCACGACACGCTGGCCGACGCCGCCTTCGTCGACGCCGAGGCCGACGGCGCCTTCGCCATCGCCTGGGAGGCGCATGGCTTGCGCTACGGCATTCCGGCCGATGTCGACTGGTCGGTCGGCAATGGCCGTGTCGCGGTGGCGAACGTGTCGCGCGCGATCATCCCCATCTTGCGCGAACGCTATGCCAATCTGGCCGTCGTCGAGATCACCGCCTCGCCGCAGGTATTGGCCGAACGGCTGGCGATGCGCGGCCGCGAGTCGCGCGGCGAAGTGCTGGCGCGCCTGGCACGCAACGCCAGTGTCACCCTGTCCGGCCCCGGCGTCACCTCGATCGACAATAGCGGCCCGCGCGAGGCGGCCGGCGAGCGCTTCGCCGAGGTGTTGCGCAAGGCGATGGCCTTTTCCGACATGTCGGGCTTGATCTAGGTCGGCACCTCGCCCTTTCGTGTGCGGTGGGCAAGGAAAGCCCCCACCCCGGACCTGCGGTCCGACCCTCCCCACAAGGGGGAGGGTAAGAGCAGCTATTCCGCGGCGGCGCCGGCGACGTTCTTGCGGGCGGCATCGACCATGCGCCGCCTGGCCCGGAACACGCCCCATTGCTGGTCGATCAGCACGCCGATGAGGATGACGCCGCCCATCACCGCGAAGTTGAGGGAGGAGGGAATGCCGAGCAGATTGACAAGGTTCTGCAATTCCTGCAGCAGCACGGTGCCGAGGATGACGCCGATCAGCGAGCCTTCGCCGCCGCGCAGCGAGAAGCCGCCGAGCACGGCCGCGGCGATGGCGTAGAGTTCGTAGAACTGGCCGTGGCTGGCCGGCGAGATCGAGCGCGTGTACATGGCGAAATAGATCGCCGACAGCGCCGTCAGCACGCCGCAGATGACATAGGCTGCCATGACGACGCGACCGGTGCGGATGCCCGAATATTTCGCCGCCTCCTCGTTCTTGCCGATGGCGTAGAGATAGCGGCCGAACACCGAGCGGTGCAGCACCACCCACATGACGATGGCGATGACGATCAGTGCGAAAAAGCTGTTCGGCACGCCCCAGGAGCGGCCGGCGGTGAGGAATTCGAGGTCGGGAAAATTCTGGCCGAAGCCGAAGCCGGCGGTGCCGTCGGCGGTGTAGAAGCGGGCGACGCCGCGATAGATCAAGAGGCCGCACAGCGTCACGACGAAGGGCTGCAGCTTCAGCCTTGTGATCAGCCAGCCATGCACCAGGCCGATGATGGCGCCGAGCAGCAGGATCAGCACGAAGGCCAGCGGCCAGTCCATCTCGCGCACGGCGATGAAGTCGATGAACAGCGTTCCGAGCAGCGCCACCACCGAGCCGACCGAAAGTTCGATGCCGCCGGTGATGATGACGAAGGCCTGCCCGATCGACAGGATGCCGAACAGGCCGATCAGGTTCGAGGTGTTGGCGAGATTGATCGGCAGCAGGAAGCGCGGATTGATGATCGCCACGACGGCCCCGACCACCAGGATCAGGATCAGCAGGCCGAGGTCTTTCTTGCTCATCATCGTCTCCCCAATGTCTGCCTGAGCGGCAAAACAAAACGCTATTTCGGCTGCTTGCCCACTGCCAGCAGCAGCACGTTTTCCTGGCTGAACTGGTCCTTGTCGAGGATGCCCGAGATCTGGCCCTCATGCATGACGGCGATGCGGTCGGACACGCCGATCACCTCTTCCATGTCGCTGGAGATCATCAGCACGGCGACGCCGGCATCGGCCAGCGCCCGCATCAGCCCGTAAATCTCCGCCTTGGCGCCGATGTCGATGCCGCGCGTCGGCTCGTCGAGGATCATCACCCTTGGGTTCATGGCCAGCCATTTGCCGAGCACGACCTTCTGCTGGTTGCCGCCCGACAATGTGCCCGTGCGCGTCTGCACGGAAGGCGCCTTGATGCCGAGATTGCTCTTCTGCTTCTCGGCGGTCGTGGTTTCGGCACTGGCCGACACCAGCCGATGGCGCGAATGCGCCGGCAAATTGGGCAGCGAAATATTCTGGGCGATCGACAGGTCGAGCAGGATGCCGGTCAGCTTGCGGTCTTCCGGAACGAGAAAAATGCCGTGCGCCACGGCATCGGCCGCCGAGCCGAGGACAAGCGGCTTGCCGTCGAGTTCGAGCGTGCCGCCAAGGCTGCCGTCGATGCCGAAGAACACCCGTGCCAGTTCGGTGCGGCCGGAGCCGACGAGCCCGGCAAGGCCGAGGATTTCGCCGCGCCTGACGTCGAGGTCGACCGGACGGCTGGGATAGGCGGGGGTGCGGGTGGCCTTGGCCGATAGAGCGACGGCACCGGGGGCACGCGCGGCCTCGGAAGCCTTCTCGCGCTCCTTCAGCATGCGGCCGATCATCAGCTTGACCATCTGGTCGTGGTTGATGTCGCGCTTCTGCAAGGTGCCGGCAAGCATGCCGTCGCGCAGGACGATGACGCGGTCGGCGACGCGCTCGACCTCGTGCAGGCGATGCGAGATGAAGATGACGCTGATGCCGTCCGCCTTCAGCGCCTTGATGACGTCGAGCAGCTTCTCGGTTTCGGCGAGCGGCAGGCTCGACGTCGGCTCGTCGAGGATGACCAGCCGCGCCTTGATCGACAGCGCCTTGGCGATCTCGACCATTTGTTGCTGCGCCAGCGACAGGTCGGCGACCTGCGTGTCGGGGGAAAAATTGGCGCCGACGCGCTTCAGCAGCGGCGCCACCATGGCGCGCAGCCTGGCGCGGTCGACAAGCCTGAGCGGCCCGGCGCGCAGCGGCTCGCGGCCGAAGAAGATGTTGGCGGCGACGTCGAGATTCTCGAAAAGGTTGAGTTCCTGGTGGACGAAGGCGATGCCCGAACCAAGGCTGGCTTCGACGCTCAGCCCGCCATGGGCGGTACCGTCGACGATGATCGTGCCGGTGTCGGGCGTGGTGACGCCGCCGAGGATCTTCATCAAGGTCGATTTGCCGGCGCCGTTTTCGCCGACCAGGCCGATGACCTCGCCCGGCCTGACCTCCATGGAGAAGCCGTCGAGCGCGACGACGCCCGGATAGGTCTTGCGCACGTTCTCGAGGCCGAGGAACGGGGTGGTCGCGGCGATGGATGTGTCGGAATAATTCATCATGCCTGACAGCAATTGGCGGGCCGGCCTTTAGGCAGATTGACGGGCCCTGAGGGGCCCGTCAACAACAAGCGAGGCAATATCAGCGTCGCGCTGCCCCTCATCCGCCTGCCGGCACCTTCCCCCGTGAAGAACGGGGAGAAGGCAAGGTGAGGGGCAGCACCAACGCCAATCAGTTTCCAGCCATCGCCTTCAGATTGGCGGCGTAGGCGTCGACGTCGTCCTTGCCGATGATCTTGGTCGGGATGATGATCAGATTGCCGTCCGGGATGCCCGACTTGTCGCCCTTGAGATAGGAGGCCATCAGCTTCATGCCCTGATAGGCCCATTCGAAGGGCTGCTGCACGACGGTGGCGGCAATGGTGCCTTCCTTGACGCCGCCCAGCGTGATCGGATCGTCGTCGAAGCCGACGACGGTGATCGAGCCGAGCTTGCCGGCGTCGCGCAGCGCTTCATAGATGCGCGGCGTGTTGTAGGAGTAGAAGCCGACCATGCAGGTGACGTCGGGGCTGGCGACCAGCGCGTCCTCGACATTCTTCTTGGCGCGCGCCTGGTCGATATCGTCGCCGCGCACGTCGACGAGTTCGATCTTGGTGCCGGCCAGGCCGTCCTTCATGCCCTGGATGCGCTCCTTGGCATTGTCGGCGCCGAGCAGGCCGACGAAGCCGAGGCACTTGCCGCCGTCCGGCATCGCCTTCTTGGCGATCTCGGCGGCCTGCTTGCCGGCATCGACGTTGGACGAGCCGATATAGGCGACGCGCTTGGTCTGCGGGGCGTCGCTGTCGGTGGTGAACAGCGCCGTTTGCGAGGCGATCTTGTTCAGTCCGTCGGTCGAGGTCTTGGGATCGACGGCCGAGACCATGATGCCCTTGACGCCGGCGGTCACCAGATCGTCCATCAGCCGCTGCTGGATGGCGACCGAGGACTGCTCGGGATATTTCAGCTCAAGCGTGTAGTCGGGCAGCTCGCCCTGCGCCTTCTTGACGCCGGCTTCGGCGGCCTTCCAGAAATCGGAAGCGCCGTTGACGACGAAGGCCAGCGTCGGCTTGTCGTCGGCGCGCGCGATTGCCGTCGCCGTCAGGCCGACTGCCAGCGCGGCGGCGGCCATGGATGCATTGCGTATCATGGATTTCATGTTCAACCTCCCGTTTTGGCCAGTCGTTCGACTGGCCGGTCTTGCTCACCTCGATTTGCCGTCTGCGGCTTGGACGCCCTCCTCCTCAAGGCTTTCCCGGCAACGAAAGAATGGCGTCGTCCCAGCCACGATCGTGGACTTTAGAGACTCATTCCTCATTCGTAAATAGTCCGATTTGTCTGACATATCACATGTCCGAGACCAGGCTTGCGGGGCAATATCCGCTTGCCGTCGGGCCGTTTACGCGCGCTTTCTCGCCACCCCAGACCCAAAGGGCCGGACGCGACGGATTGACGGTACAGCGCATCCTTGTATTAGTAAACAGTATTAGTTGGCGGCCTTGCGAGGGCATCCGGCCTCTCTCGCCGCGCGTCGGCCAAGCGGCACCGCCGTCCCGCACGGAGTCCAAGCCCGGCAGTCCCCTGTATTTCGCGCGGGACTCAGGATTGCATGGCCCATCGGCGACGAAGCTGCTAATAGCTATAAACGCCGCGGCGGTTTTCTATAAATCGGCGACGTCACGCGGCTTGTCGGCCGCCGGCAAGCAGGCCCGAGACCGGGGACACGAACGCGATGAGCGAGACGATGGACGATACGGCAAGGCGGCGCAAGGCGGCGGCGAAAAGCGCCAGGGGTCGCGTCACGATGACCGACATCGCCCGCGCCGCCGGCTGCTCGCAGGCGACCGTTTCGTTCGTGCTCAACAATTCGCCCGGCATCCGTCTGTCCCAGCAGACCCGCGAACGCGTGATCGAGGCGGCGCGGGCGCTGGGCTACAGCGCGCCCGCCTTCCCGGCGCTGCGCGAGCCGGTTGCCGCCTTCGAGGGGCCCGACGGGGTGATCGGCTTCGTCGTGGACCAACTGGCCACCAGTCCCGAGGCCGTCGTCGCCATCGAGGGCGCGCGCCAGGCCTCTTGGAATGCCGGCAATGTGCTTCTGGTGGCGCAGACCATGGGCGACGCCGTGATGGAGCCGCGCGCCATTTCGGCGCTGACCAGGCGGGGCATTTCGGCGCTGATCTACATGACCATCTTCACCCGCGAGATCACGGCGCCCGACTATCTTTACGGCCTCGACATCCCGGTGATCCTGCTCAACTGCTACACGGCGGATTATGCCTTTCCTTCCGTGGTGCCGAGCGAGATCGCCGGCGGCCAGAGTTCCACCCGCCATCTGATCAGCCGCGGTCACCGCCGCATCGCAACCATATCAGGCGAGCCGTGGATGCAGGCCGCGCAGGACCGGCTGAAGGGCTATCGCCGCGCGCTCGCAACCGCCGACATCCCGTTCGATCCGGAGTTGGTGGTCGAGGGCGACTGGTCGGCCAGCGCCGGCTACGCCGCGACCGTGAAGCTGCTGGCGCTCAAGGACCGCCCGACCGCCATCTTCTGCCAGAACGACCGCACCGCGATCGGCTGCTACGAAGCGCTGAAGGAAGCCGGCCTGCACATTCCGCAAGACATTTCCGTGGTCGGCTACGACGACGAGGAGATCGCCCGCCATCTTTTCCCGCCGCTGACCACCTCGATCCTGCCGCACATGGCGATGGGCCAATGGGCGATCGAACAGCTCGAAGCGCCGGCGGGACGGGGGCGGTATCCGATCACCAAGCTGGAGTGCCCGCTGGTGGAAAGGGAGAGTGTCGCGACGATCAAGGGGGCAGTGTAAGGGCCGTCGTGGTTGGCGAAATCGCCCTGACCGGCTGCCGACGCAGCGAGGTCATCGGTCTGCGTCGCGGCGAAGTCGATGTCGAGGGTAGTTTCCTACGTTTGGCCGACAGCAAGGAGGGGGCATCCGATCGGACTGCCGGTTCTGGAATACCTCGAGGGTCGCCGCGAACTTTAAGGCGCGCGCGCGAGATCGAAGGCTCGCTTAGGAGCCTGTCGTGACGACCCGCACGAAGTACCTTGATAAGCCTGTTGCCCTCGAAGCCGCGGTCGGCTGCCATCTCGTGCGACAGGCCGATCACTTCGAATGATGGCGCGCCCACTTGCGAAAATCCGTCTGAACATGAAGCCTAAGAGCTACTCCAGGTTGCCATTCAGCCTATTGAACACTGCGCTCCGCTACGGTCACACCATCCGTTACTCTGTCACTCGGGTGCAGCACCACACGATCGCCCGCACCAAGGCCTGACAGAACCTCCGCCGTCCGATTGTTTCGCTCACCGACCTTTAGGATGGTTGCGCGTGCGCGGCCATCCTCGAGCGCGAATACCGCCCAGTCGTTCCCTTTTCGGAACAGTGCGCCCACCGGCACGGTCAGGACGTCATCGGCTTTCCAGATCGTGATCTGCACGATCACCCGATAATCGTGTCCCAGAGCCGACCATTTCGCGGGAGGGTCGGTGAAGTCGATGGTCGTGCGGACGCGTTGTTCCTCGATGCCAAGTGCGGAAACCTTGGTGAAACCGGCGGGATCGACGCGGGAGACGCGGCCCTGGATTGGCGGGCCACCCCAATTGTCAATCCAAACGGGCGCGTCTTGTTTGATCCGGACAGCGTCGGTCGACAACAGGTCCGCGACGATTTCGAGATCGAGCGGATCGCCGACTTCGATCAGCGGTGCGCCGGCCTGGACCACTCCTTCGCTCTCCTGGATGATCTTCAGGACGCTGCCCGTCACGGGAGCGCGCAACTGTATGCAGCAGGCGGGATCTGGCTCCGGCGCGGCGCCCGACTGTTCACCGAGTCGGGCTGCAACGCTGCCACGCTCGTTTCGGCGGACCTCCAGCTGAGCCTTCGCACTGGCCAGGGCCGCATCATTGGTTTCGACGTCGAACTTGGCTCCGTCGAGGGTTTTGAGAGAGATCGCCTCGGTGCGGGCAAGCGCTTCGGCCCGCCCGAGCTCCGTTCGCGAAAATACAAGCGCGGCCTCGATACGGCGTATTTCGGCTGCCGCAAGGTTTACCGTCGCATCGGCCGCAGCCAACGCCGCCCGCAGCTCCTCATGCGTGCGTGCATCGTGAAAGCTCGGCAACGTCGGTTGCATCACCGCCATGACGGTTTCGTCCTTGGTGACGTGGTCTCCGATGTGGCGGGGTGGAGAGATCCGCAGGACTTTGCCGGCAATCGGGGCTGACACCGTATAGACGTGACGCACCTGCGTTTTCGCCTCGTCATCGATCGTGACCTCCATTGGACCTTTCGTCAGCGTTGCCAGATCCACTGCAATCGGTTGCGGCCATGCGAACCAGACAGCGCCGGCAGCCAACGCCAGCAAGGCCGCAATTCCCACCGTTCGTTTCATCCAGATCGCGCGCATGGTTCAATCCCGTGTCTTGAGAACGGTGACAAGGTCCAGCTCGTTGAGCCTTCGGCGAACGACGAGCGCGGAAAGCACGGCCGCGGCGATCACGATCGTGCTGGCGAAGACGTAGGTGGACTGCTCAACGATCAGGCGCACCCGCATCAGTTCGCCGGCCAGGTTCTTCTGCATGATCGCAGCAAGACCATAGCCAATGAGCCATCCAGGCGGCTGCGCGATCAATGTGAGCAGGGCGAGTTCCAACAGGAGGATGCGCAACACTTCACTCCGGGTGAAGCCAAGGACGCGCAAGCTGGCCAACTCCCGCGCCCGTTCGGAAAGCGAGATCCGGGCGCTGTTGTAGACGACACCGAACGCGATGACGGCAGCCAGCCCGGTGTAGATGCTGGCCATTGTCGCGATCAGCAAGGCAACCAATTTGCGGAAATTCGCAAGCGACACACGCTGCAGTGCCAGACCACCGACAATGGGGATGTCCTTGATAGCAGCATAGAACGCGTCCCGGCTGCGCTGGTCGAGGCTGACATTGATGCTGTTCACCGAGGGCGCTTCGCGCATCAGGCGTGAGAGCGTCTCTGAATCCATCATTCCGCGGATGCCGAAATAATCTTCGACCAGGGCTGTCACAGGAACGACAACGGTCCGCCGCGTTCCTTCGAGGAGGTCGACTTCGACGGAATCGCCGACCCTCACGCCAAGAATCTTGGCAAGCATACTCGAAATCGCCAGGCCCGCTTCCGGCAGGACGACCGGACGCAGGTCGACATCGATAATCCGGTTCAGATCGGCGTCGCGCGGCCTGCCGCTGATCATGATCCGGCGCTCGACGTTTCCGTTCCTTATGCGAACGGGCACCTCACGGTAAGGCTCGGCGGCGAGAACGCCCGGAAGCCGCGCGATCTGCAGGACGACGTTCAGCGGGCGTTTTTCCACAAAGCTCACGGTGGCGTCCTGTCGGTCGGCCAGGAAATACGTCACGTCGATGAGTTGCTCCATCGCATCGCCTGTAAAAAGGGAAACGATCAGGATGGCTGTCGCCAGTGCAATTCCAAGCGTCGTGAATAAAGATCTGAGCGGATGGCGAGTGATGTTGCGCAACATCATTGTGGTCGGCTGCGAGATGACCCTGTCGAGCGTGAAGCTCGCAGGCAGCAGTCGCCGATAGCGCGGAGGCGCTGGCGCCTGCATCGCGACGGCAGGCGCCAATCGCACGACTTCCCGAAGTGCACGGACCGCCCCGATGATTGCTGCGATGAGGCTGAGCGCGGCGGCAATGACGTAGAGGTCCGGGCTCTTGGTGAAGACGAGGAACGGAAAATGGAAGAAGTCTCCGAAAAGACCGGTGATGCGCATGCCCAGCCAGGTGCCCGCTGCACTGCCGATCAAAATGCCGATCATCACGATGGCGATGACGAACTTGAGGTAGTGCGTGACGATGCTGGCGTTGTTGTAGCCCAGCGCCTTCATGAGCCCGATCTGCTCGCGCTCCAGAGCAACGAGCCGACTGAGCGTGAGATTGACCAGAAATGCCGACACCAGAAGGAAAATCGGTGGCAGCGTCCGGCTCATATTGTTGAGCATGTCGAGTTCGTGGTTAAGCCAGGCATGCGAGGTCTGGTCCTTTCGGCCATAGGCCGCTCGCCCACCGTATCGCTCAAGCATCGCATCGAGACGCATCATGACCTCGCTCTCGGACGTGCCACGCAGCAGCTTCAACGAAACGGACGAAAACGCATCGTCGAGGTCATAGACGCTGGCCAGCGCCTTTTCCGACATCCAGATAAGGCCGAAGCGGCGGTCGTCCGGCATGATATCGCCGGGTCCGACCGCATAGATGAACTCGGGAGACAGCACGATCCCGACAATCGTCAGTTCGCGCTTTCGGCCGTTCAATATTGCCGAGAAGCGGGCCCCAGGCTGAAAGCCGTGTGACAAGGCAAAGCCTTCGTTCACGACGACCTCTTCGGCTCGTCCAGGCTCTGGCATGCGACCAACGCGCATGTAGAGCCGGTTAAGCGAAGCGTCATCGCTCCGCGGCAGGGAAATCACTTCGCCCGTCGCCGGCTCCAGATAGCCCGGTATGTCGATAAGCACGAGCTTCGCTATTCGCGCGTCGACCGCAGCAACGCCAGGAATCTCTGCAATCTGGTTGACGAGGGTCCTTGGCGCGCGGCTCACCGTGGCAAAGACGTCAGCAAACCGGTAGCGCTCGTAGTATGCGGTGCGCGTTTCGTCGAGGGAACGGTAGGAACCGACCGCGAGAATGAGCGTCGCCACGCCTCCGCCGATGACGAGCGCAATCGCCAGCGCTTGCGCCCAGAGCCGGCCGAAGTCGCGAAGAAGCTTGATGTCGAGCGCGCGCATCCGGATCACCAGACAAGCTCGGCGGCAGTCCGGCGCACCTGGTTCTTGGCAATTCTGGAGATTTGGCCGTCGGCGAAAAACAGCACGCGGTCGGCGACATCCTGGATGCTGGCGTTGTGGGTGATGATCAGTGTCGTGGTGCCAAGCTGCGCATTGATGCCGAGCAATGCCTCGATCACCCGAATGCCCGTCTTGGAATCGAGAGCGCCGGTTGGCTCGTCGCAGAGCAGCACATCCGGACGTTTGGCAATCGCGCGGGCAATGGCCACGCGCTGCTGCTCACCACCGGAGAGCTGAGCCGGGAAATGATGCATCCTCGCTTCGAGTCCGACTAGCGCCAGGGCCTCGTCCGGGCGCATCGGATGGTCGGAAATTTCCGTGACAAGAGCGACATTCTCGTAAGCCGTCAGGCTGGGGATCAGATTGTAGAACTGGAAAACGAACCCGATGTGCTGGCGTCGGTAGGCGGTCAGCCCCCGATCGTCCAGATCGGTCAGTTCCTGATCCCCGAAGAACAGCTGGCCGCTCGTCGCATGGTCAAGCCCGCCCATGATATTGAGCAGGGTCGACTTTCCGCTGCCCGAAGGACCAAGCAGGACGACCATCTCTCCGGCGAAAATCTGAAGGTCCAGCTCACGCAATGCAAAGACTTGCGTCTCACCTGACGCGTAGGTCTTGGTCAGCGCTCTTGCAGTGAAGACGTTGTCAGCCATGGCCGCTGGGGTGGGATGTTCGAGGCACTTTTCGTGTCGAATGCCACAGTCGCCCGTCGAGGGGAGCGCGACATTGATGCAAATCAAAACGGGAATCCCAAGGCCGTAATGCGTGCCTGAACGTCCATCGACAAGAGGACCATTCAAGTCGACCGGATCGGAATCGGTATTTGATTTGCCTCAAATGAAATCGTGGGCAGCCACGCTAAGATATCGTCAATCGGTGCTCCGGCGCCCGTTCACGTGAACTGACTGGGGATGAGGCAGTGAGAGCAAAGGATGTAATGACTGCAAAGGTCGTTACCGTGTCGCCCGACCATAGCGTAAGGCACGCCGCCCAGATCATGCTGGACTATCGCATCAGCGGCCTGCCGGTCGTCAACGACGACAGCCGCCTGGTCGGGATTGTGAGCGAAGGCGATTTCCTGCGCAGGTCGGAACTCGGTGCCGGAGCGATCTCGCCGAATGACGCGCGTAGCTATGTGAAGGGACACAGCTGGAAAGTTGCGGACCTGATGAGTCCAGATGTCGTCGCGGCCGACGAGGAAACTCCGATAGAGCGAATTGCCGCGCTGATGCGGGAGCACGGCATCAAGCGCATTCCGATCATGAGGGGGCAGCGCCTGGCAGGCGTCGTCAGCCGTGCCGACCTTTTGCGCGTCGTAATTGCGGCGAAATTCGACGACGCCACGGCGGCAGGTGACGATGCGATCCGGCGCAGCATTCTTACACGGTTGCGAGAGGACGCACGCGTCGAAGGAGACGCGTTAACGCTCACGGTCAGCGATGGTCTGGTCCATTTTTCGGGAGCGGTCTCGTCGCAGAGTGAACGGGATGCCCTCCGCGTGGTTGCCGAGGGCGTCAGGGGCGTCAAAGGTGTGTTCGACCATCTGCATCTGGCGCGTCCGTGAGCAACGCTCCGTGGGCAAATACCTTGGTGCAATCGCAATCTTCGCACGCCAACCACCTGATGGACATGTCTGCCGAGCAAGACGATCTGGCTACGCTGCAGCGGGAGACATTCGACTACTTCATTCATGAGGCGAACCCTGCCAACGGTCTCGTTCTGGACAAGACCGAAGCGAATTGGCCCGCAAGCATCGCGGCCACCGGCTTGGCGCTGGCTTGCTATCCGGTTGGAGTCGAGCGCGGATTCATGGCGCGAGGCGCGGCCGTCGAACGCACTTTGGCAACGCTGCGTTTCTTCTGGAACAGTCCACAGGGCCCGGAGCCGGACGCCACGGGATATCGTGGCTTCTACTATCATTTTCTGGATATGCAAACCGGCCGGCGGGCCTGGCAATGCGAGCTATCGACCATCGACAGCACGCTCCTGCTGGCGGGCGCACTGGCCGCAGGGCAGTATTTCGATGCCGACACCGAGGCCGAAACGGAAATCCGCACCTTGGCGGATGCGCTCTATCGCCGAGCCGACTGGTGCTGGGCGCAGGACCAGGGAGAAACCGTCACCCATGGTTGGACACCGGAGCACGGTTTCCTGAAGTATCGCTGGCAAGGCTATGACGAGGCGCTCTTGCTCTATGTCCTGGGATTGGGTTCCCCGACACACCCCTTGCCCTGGAGCAGCTACACGGCCTGGACCTCGACCTTCAGATGGGAGCGCTGTTACGGCTACGACTATCTCTATGCGGGACCGCTATTCATCCACCAACTCTCGCACGTATGGATCGATCTTCGGGGCTTGCAGGATGCCTTCATGCGCAGCAAGGGGAGCGACTATTTCGAGAACAGCCGACGCGCCACCTACGTCCAGCAGCGCTACGCCATTAATAATCCACGTGGATTCGAGGGTTACGGCGAACACTGCTGGGGCATTACCGCAAGCGAGGGTCCTGGCCCTTCCACGCTCAAGCTGAACGGCATCGAACGCAGGTTCGAGGGCTATGTAGGGCGGGGTGTCCCGTATGGTCCCGACGATGGCACGCTCGCTCCGTGGGCCGTCGCTGCCTCCTTGCCGTTCGCTCCGGAAATCGTGCGGCCGGCGATCAGCTTCTGCATCCACCAGGCGAAGCTCAAAGCGGCCAAAGCCTATGGTTTCAAGGCAGCCTTTAATCCCACGCATCCGGGGACATCCGGCAACGCCTTTGGATGGTGGGTTTCGCCTTGGCACTTCGGCCTCAACGAAGGCCCAGTTGTCCTGATGATCGAGAACGAAAACAGCGGCCTGTTGTGGCGGTTGATGCGCTCGTGCCCCTATGTCCGCAATGGCCTGCAACGGGCAGGATTTGAAGGCGGCTGGTTGAGAGGGTTGGATCAGGAGTCGACGCCAGCTGTTTGATCGGCTTGGCCAGCTGTTTGATCGGCTTGGGGTTGAGTTCGGGTAGATACGACCAAGGCTGAGAAATAGGCGAGCATTAAGCCGGCGAGGGAAATCGCATTCGGCGGATGCGGAATGGGGTCCGTTCTCACGACCCTTTCAGCGCCGGCCGCCAACAGCTGCAGTGGCAAGTTTGTTCAAATAAGACTTCAAAATAATGTCGCTGAATATCGCAAATTGATCCCGATCAAAGCGGAGCGCGCGCCATCGGCCTTTGATTAAAGCTTGTCAACGCAGGAGATGATGTCATGGAAATCTCTTTCCGCGATCTTATGACAGTATTCCACGGCATGGGATTTGGGGCGCTATTCATGCTGGCGTTTTCGGCAGCGCTTGCCGAGCTCTATCGAATGTCTGCACCTGGAGCCCCATCCATCCCAAGTGCCAGAGAACACAATCTGCTTTTGCTTTATCTCTCGGTAATGGTCGTCCTTGCCTGGGGAGCGGTGCTGTCGGGTGCTTACATTGTGTACCCATGGTATCGAGCGGCGGTGCCCCCAGGGGTTACCGAGCTGGCCGATTATCCGAAGTTCCTGCTCACCTCCAGTCCAAAAACATCCGCGTGGCATAGCTTGGGCATGGAATGGAAGGAGCATGTGGCCTGGCTTGCGCCAATTGCGATGACGATGGTCGCCTATGTCTTCGCCAAATACGGACCGGCTTTGGCCAGGCAGAAGGAAATCCGCTCGGCCGTCATCGGCTTCGCGGTCGTCGCCTTCGTGGCGACCGGGGTAGCGGGCGCTTTCGGAGCGTTTCTTAACAAATATGCTCCGGTTCGTGGTGGCGCGATGATCGAGATCATCGCCGGTGAACAGGAGGGCGAATAGTCATGGCCAATATCAACCCTATCAGGACCGACGAGATTCCCAACGGCTCAGGTGCGGCCGCAATCTTGGCCGCCGGAATTGGGTGTGCTGCGATGGGGATTTTCGCCCTAGCCGGGGATGCCTTTGCATCGCTCAACCACTTCTTCACGTTCTACACACCGACCGGTGGCTTGTCCGGCGTCTCGACCAGCGCGGTCATCGTTTGGCTAGTCGCCTGGTTTGTCCTTTCGCGCAGATGGGCCGGGAAGAATGTGGAAATGGGAAAAGTGGTTTCTGTATCCTTCGCCTTGTTGGCGGTGGGCGTATTACTGACCTTTCCGCCTGTCATGGACCTTATCCAGGGCAAATAGAAAGATACTGGCCTGAGTTGGGCGCGGGCTTGGTCCGTCGAAAGCGGGCCGCGCCCGCGCAATTCATGGCCTCTCCCGTGCCACCGGCACACGCATCCCGTTCGCGATGCATGACGATGGAAAACAGCCTATTCAGTTGCTTCCCGGCCGCTCACCTCTTCTATGAGGATCCGGAAGAAAACGTGCGGCAAGCTATCTGACACGGGAGGCATAACGGGCTTGAGCGCACCGGGCTCCCACCACTCCACATGCCTGCTCAACACTGACCACGCGTGACCGCGCTGAAGCTCGTGGCCGATCTGATCAGGCAGTTCTTCAAAGCTGCCGTCGACAATCACGCTTCTCCATCCGCGTCCCTGGGTGTGTTCGATGATCTGGGCGCACACCAAGGGGTTGGCGCGCATCCAGTCGATCTTCTTGCCCGGCAAAGAGAATGCATAGAGGTGGTTGTCGGCATAGGCGTAGTTGAAGCAGACCACGTAGGGTTGTCCGTCCTTCGCGCATGCCAAGTGGCCGACGCGATTGGCTGCCAGGATTTTCGTGCATTCCAAAGTGGAGAGCGTGCGGATCAGCATCGATGCGACCCTCCTGTTTTCTTACATTTCACATCTTGGCAGTTCCACTCGCAATGACCTGGATCAAATCGCTGCGTCCGTTTGGTTAGCAGGGGCCGGTCGCGCTTCCTGACGCTCTGGCGCCGGCGGTGGCCGCAGCCTCAGGCTTGCGATTGCGGCGAGACCCATGGCCGCGGCTGCGACCAGGAAGGCGGCGCCCTCCAGACGATGGGAACCAAACAGCAGGCCGGCGGCCGCGGAACCCACTGACAGCCCGAGACTGACCGCTGCCGACTGGATGCCGAGTTCCATGCCTTGGCTTCGTGCGCTGATGCGCGACACCCAGTAAGCGAGCAGCGGGCTGATCACGCCGGCCGAAGCAGAAACAGCAGAAACCGCAAACAGCATTTCCCTGAGCGCGGCAAGTTTCGACATAGCCGCCAGACCGACCGCCATCACCAGGAAGGCTGGGGGCACAAGCGACCTTGCCGCTGCCGGTTTGACGAGCGGCGAAAAGACGAGGCCCTGGACCGCAAACATCACGACGCTGCAGGTTGCGAACATGAGGCCGAGCGCAGCGGGACCCATGGCGAGTTCAACGTTTCGCAAGGTGAGCCCGACCTCGAATGCGCCAAGCCCTGCGGCAGCCACAGCAGCAAGAGCGAGCAGCCGCAGCTCTCCGGGTGCGAACATCGGTGAGCCGCTCTTGCTCACCTCGGCACGGGCCCCCGGCAGCTTGTCAGGCAGCGCAAACCACACGCCAAGGGCTGCTACTGATGCGAGGCCGGACGCAAGGAAGAAGGGGACCGCTTGCGGCGCGACAGCCGCCACGCCCAAATCGAAATTCAGTTCCGCAGCGAGCCCGCCGAGCATCGGCCCGACCAGGAAGCCTGCGATCGATGCCATGCTCATCCAGCCGAATGCTCTTGTGCGGCGATCGTCCTCGCCCTCGGTGTCGGCCCCACCTTCGGTGTCGGCAATGAACGCAAGAGCCATTGGACCTACGGCAGCCGCGAAGCCGCCATTCAATATCCGCCCGACATAAAGAACGAGCAGATTCGGTGCCAGCGCCGAAGCTGCCAAGGTGACGGCAAAGCCAGCCAGACCGACGACAAGGACAGGTCTGCGCCCGATCGAATCCGACCACTTCCCCCAGAGGAAAGCGGCGCCCACCGGCGCGGCGACATAGGCAGCGGTCAAAAGGCCAATCTGCCGCGCATTGAATGCCGGGTCGGTGGACCCGGCAAGCCGCTCGACCATCATCGGCAAGACCGGCAAGACAATTCCGTAGCCGAGCGCAACGACGAAGGCCGAGGCAAGAAGTGAGCCCACGACCCAACTCGACGTCGGCAGGCGAGCTTGCATCGACATGCTCATGCCAGCGAGCCGCGCGGGTGCTCATGGGCGACGCCTTCGGTCGTCGATGCGGCGGCGGGCCGGATGCCTTCCAGCCTGGTTCGCTTGAGCAGCAGGGCGTTGATGGCCACGAGAGCCGAACTGCCCGACATTGCCAGCGCCGCTAGCTCGGGGCTCAGCAGGAACGGATAGAATACGCCTGCCGCGATCGGGAAGGCGATGAGATTGTATCCGACCGCCCACCACAGGTTCTGGTGCATCTTGCGCAGCGTGGCGCGCGAGAGCGTCATCGCGCCGACCACATCGTAGGGATCGCTCTTCATCAGCACGATGTCGGCACTCTCGATAGCGACATCGGTGCCCGCACCGATGGCGAAGCCGACATCGGCTTGCGTCAGAGCCGGCGCGTCGTTGACGCCATCGCCGACCATGCCGACCTTCAGGCCCTGGCCTTGCAGTTTCTTGATCTTCTCTGCCTTCTGCCCTGGCAGCACGTCCGCGAGGACGATGTCGATGCCGAGTGCGTCGGCGATGCGTTTCGCGGTGCCGGCGTTGTCGCCGGTGAGCATGGCCACGCGCACGCCCTGCTCGTGCAGTTTGGCAATCGTCGCGACGGCCGTCGGGCGTGGCGTGTCGGCGATCGCGATCAGCCCGAGTAGCTTGCCGGACCGTGCCACGTGGATAACCGTGCGGCCTTCGCCCTTGAACGCCTCGGCCTTCTCACCGAGTGCGACAATATCGATCTTCTGCTCGTCCATAAGGCGCCGGTTGCCGAGGAAAACCTGGCCTCCGCCGATGGCGGCCGTGGCGCCCTTGCCTTCGATATTCAGGAAGCCCGAAACCTTGGGAAGCTTCATATCCCTGGCCCGTTCGACGATGGCAACGGCCAGCGGATGATCGGAGCCCTGATCCACGGCGGCCGCGACTTGTAGAACCTCGTCCGGCGAAACGCCGGCGGCTGGCACGATTTCGACAACTTTGGGCTGGCCCATGGTGAGCGTGCCGGTCTTATCGAAGACGATTACGTTGAGCTTGGTCGCCTCCTCGAGAGCCGCGGCATTCTTGAACAGAATGCCGTTTGAAGCGCCAAGACCGGTGCCGACCATGACGGCCATCGGCGTGGCGAGGCCGAGCGCATCGGGACAAGCGATGACAAAGACGGTTATGGTCAAGGTCATCGCAAACAGCAGGGGCTGGCCAAGCCACCAGAACCAGACGGCGAAGGTCGCAAGTCCGATCACGATCGCGGCAAGCACCAGCCATTGCGAAGCGCGATCGGCGAGCAGTTGCGCCGGCGCCTTCGAGTTCTGGGCCTCCTGGACCAGCTTGACGATCTGGGCAAGAGCGGTGTCAGCACCCACCTTGGTCGAGCGATAGCGCAGCGTGCCGCTCTTGTTGATCGTCGCCCCGATGACCTTGTCCCCGACCTTCTTCGTCACCGGCATCGACTCGCCGGTCAGCATCGATTCATCGATGGTCGAGGTGCCCTCGATCACCTCGCCGTCGACGGGAAGCTTGTTGCCGGGGCGCAGGACCACGATGTCGCCGAGCACGACTTCGGCGGTTGCAACCTCGATCTCCTTGCCACCACGGAGAACGGAAGCCTTGGGCGGGGCGAGGTTGAGCAGAGCCCTGATTGCGGCCGATGCCCCGGCACGTGCGCGCATCTCCAGCCAATGGCCGAGCAGGATGAACACGAGCAGCACGCTCGCGGCCTCGTAGAATTGCTGCCCCTCGAAGAAGAAGGTCGCGCCGACGCTGAACAGGTAGCCGGTGCCGACGCTCAGCACCACCAGCACGGCCATGTTGAGGACGCCATTGCGCAGGGCTCGCCAGGCGGCCACCAGGAACGGCCAGACCGGGTAGAGGATCGCGGCGCTGGCGAGGAAAAACATCGCAACGTCTTCGCTGAGGCCGAAGGGCGGACGCAGCCAGGGCTCGCCGAGGCCCATCGGCTCCATGGCGAAAATCGGCAGCGCGAAGACTAGGCTGATGAAGAACCGGTTGCGCATGTCCTTGACCATGCCCTGCATGTCCATGCCGGCGCCGTGTCCCATCTCATGGGCCATGGCGTCGTGCGGCATGGCCGCAGCCGTCCTTTGTCCCGCTGCACCGGGTTCGGTCATGGCGGCGTGCCCTCCATGATCGTGCTCGGCGTGATCATGCCCGACAAGCCCGGAGGTTGCTTGCCGATGCCCCGGCGGAATCGTCATGTCGTCGGGAACGCACAGATGCCGGGGCACGGTCTCGCCTCGGCAATGGAAGCCGCAGGCCTCGATTTCCTTGGCAAGGGTCTCGGGGCTCGTCCGTCCTTCGTCGAATTCGACGGTCGCGGTCGTAGACCCCGCGTTCATGGCGACACCGGCGACGCCCGGCAGAGCCGCGAGACGTTTTTCGACCGCTGCGAAATCCATCGTGCCGACAAGGTCGCGCACTTCCAGATTGACCTTTTTCATCATCGTTCTCCGTGCCCGCGGGTTCGTGCCGGCATTCGCACTGGCTGCGGTGTCTCAGCTTCGATAGGCAAAGGTCGACATCATGCCGCTCGCCATGTGGTAGAGATGGTGACAATGGAATGCCCATTTGCCAGGATTGCCCGCGTCCACGGCAATGGTGACCGAGCGCATCGGCGGCACCAGCACGGTATCGCGAACGGCGCCCCCGAAACGTTGCCCGTCTACCGCGACCACCTGGAAACGATGGCCGTGAAGATGCATCGGGTGGGCCATCATGGTATCGTTGCGCAGCGTGACCTCGACGCGATCGCCCCTGTCCACGAGGAGCGGAGCGTTGGTTTCGAGGCCCCAGCGATAGGCGGCCATGTCGCCGGTCAGCGCCATCTCGAACGTCTTGTCGGCAGGGCGCGATGCAAGTGGCGCGATTGCTCGAAGTTGCGCCTCGAGCGTCAGGTCCAAAACCGGGGCGTCGACATCAGCCGCCGTCCCGAGCTTGGCTACCGCGGCCCCCGCCGGGCGCAGGACAATTCCGGTCCGTTCCTTGCGTCCCTCGCGCAGCGCCAAGATCGGAAAGGAGGAGCTGAGGTCACGCGGCAACCGCAGGCGCACGTCGATGCGCTGGCCCATCGTCATCGGAAACCGCCGGCCCCTGACCGGTTCGACAGACTGGCCGTCGACCGCGATCAGTTCGCCTTCAAGTTCCCCGAAATCGATTGTAAACGCCGTCGCCGTAGCGCCGTTGATGATCCGCACGCGTCCGCCTCGTTCGACCGGCACGATCTCGGGGTCGTTCAGGGACCGGTCATTGGCCAGATAGGCGTCATACGCGATGTCGTTGATATCAGTCGTCATGCCGCCATCGTTCATCCCTGCCATGGCGTCGGCTTGCGCTCCCGGCATATCCATGCCGTCCATCGGCATGGAGCCGCCGGTGTTCTTGTTCCGCAGCCCAGCCAGCAGCTCCTGAGGCGATGCGAACGAGAAATCGTGGAGCAGGATGACGACCTCCTGCTCGTCCTTTGCGTCATCGGCGGGATCGGCGACGATGAGCGGCGCGGCGAGCAGCAATTGTTCCTGCAAGGTATGGGCGTGCATCCAGAAGGTGCCGGGCTCGCCGATCGGAAAATCGAAACTGCGATCGGCGCGAGCGCCGATGAGCGGCAGTGGCGCGTCGGCTACGCCGTCGCTCGGCCACGGCGGCGTCAACCCGTGCCAATGTATGATCGTCGGCTCGGCAGTCTCGTTTCGAAGCAGCACGTTGAAGGCTTCGCCCGCCCGCAAGCGCAGGCCAGGCGCGCCGTCGGCCCTTTGCAGGCCGAAGACGCTTGCAGCTTTACCGTTCACCTCGATCGTGCGGCGCGAGATGCCAAGCATCTGGCCGCCCGGCTGGCTGGCGGAGACTGCGGCGAGCAAGGATGATGGGATCGCAAAAGCTGCGGCGCCTGCAACTGCGCCCTTCAGGATATCTCGGCGTTTCATAGTGGTTCCTTCGCTTCGATTGGGAGTTTCGTTGTTTCGTTCAGCACACAAAGATCAGACGCAAAACGCGCCGGCGATGAACTGGTGCGATCAGGGCGCACGGCGCCCGCCGGCGGAGCCGAACAGCCTGGCCAGATGCGGCAAAAAGGCGGGCACCCGGGCCGCATAACGGTCGTATGCGTCGCCGAATTCCTTCCTCGCTTCTCGCTCCTCGATGAAGGAAAGCCGCACATACATGCCGACCAGAATGGGGAACATCGCCAGCGTCAGCAGCGTCGGCCATTGCACGAGGAATCCCGCCATGACGAGGACGAAGCCGACATATTGCGGATGCCGTATGGAGGCATAGGGACCGGCCGTCGCGAGGCGATTGTGATGCTGCGCTTGGTAAAGCACCCGCCATGCGGTCGAGATCAGCATGAAACCGGCGCCGATCAGGAAGAAGCTGAGAACGTGAAACGGGCCGAAATGCGGATTGAGACGCCAGCCGAACATGATTTCCGGGAGGTGACCGGCATCATGCGAGAACCAGTCGATGCCGGGGTATCGCGATTGCAGCCACCCGGAGAACAGGTAAATCGTCAGGGGGAAGCCGTACATCTCGGCAAACAGCGCCGCCAGGAAGGCGCTGAATGCTCCGAAGGAGCGCCAGTCGCGACCGGTCCGCGGCTTAAAGAAGCTGAATGCGAACAGGATGAAAACCGCCGAATTGATTATGACCAGGCCCCAGAGGCCGTAGGCGGGAGATTGCTCGACCATCGTCATGCTCCTTTATGGTGGGTGGTGCCGTCTTGCGCGCCCGGCTCGGGTTGCTTGTGCCTCGCATGGCCGCCGTGGCCGCCATGACCGCGGTGGAATACGTGAAGCAGAGGACAGGCGAGCAGCAACAGAAAGGGAAGGGCGCCTAGGCTGTGCGCTCGGTGCTCAGTGAGAAGGAAAAACGCGGCGATCAGCAGGAAAGCGGCCGTCACCAGACCGACCTTCGAAGTCCAAAACCTGCCAGCCTCGGGCTCCTGTTCTGGTTCGGACCTGATCGGGGGACCCGACATGCGGTGAACGTTGTTGGTATTCATGGGATGGTTCCTTATTTGTCAGCGATTGTCATTGCGGGAGCTTTCGAGCCCATACGCGATGAGGCTCACGGCCCAGATCAGCGCGCAGGCGAACAGTGGCCACCTGAAGTCGGAGCCGATCGTGAAGTTGACCACCGACATCAAGCCGATGGACGACGCTCCTCCGACCAGAGCGCCGGCCACCGCGACTGGATGGCGCGCGCGGAACGCGGTGATTGCCAGCGCAACCAGGAGAACGCCGGTGCCCAGAGCGTAGCCGCCGAGCACCCGGAAAACCTGCGTCAGCCACACCGCCAGACGTGGACCGATCGCGTCGAGCTCGACGGCCGAGAGATGCATATAGCGGACATCCTCCGGCAATAGTGGTGGCCTGAGGGCGATGAAATACAGTCCGATCCCGGCGATGATCATCCCCGCCAGGGCAAGAGTGACGGACGACGTCGTCCATGGATTGACTGTAGCTTTCATGGGCTGAACCTTGACTTGCCTACCGGCGCCCCCGTCGCGACGACATTGCAGATCGAGGCGTAAACGACACCCGCCAGCAGCCCGACGATGCCAAGCCCGAGAACGCCGTAGAGAACTCAGACAGGGCTTATCGGTGCCGTAGACCTGACCGCGCTGAGGTCGAGCCCGTGCATGATGGCGCCGAAGAAATCGAGTGCTGCCTCTGGCCAGATGACGACGGCCAAAGCGCAGAACATGCTCATCAGGGCCGACGCCACGCCCAGCGCAATGCCGATGAACAGGACGCTGAGTTTGTCCATGTCTTCCTCCTCTCACTTCGCGTGTTGCTTGAGCCATTCCTGCATGGCGGCGATCTCGGCCTGCTGAGCCGTGATGATCTGATTGGCCCAAACCTTGACCTGATCATCCTTGCCGAATTGCAGGACCGCCCGTGCCATATCGATGGCGCCCTGGTGGTGAGGGATCATCGCCTGGACGAAAGCGACATCGGGATCGGCGGCCTGGACGCCCTGCGTCATCCCGCCTTGCATGCCGCCTTGCCCACCCTGCATCATCGGCATCATTTGCTGCATCATGGGAGCCATCTTCTCCATCATGGGCATCATCTTCTGCATCGTGGACATCATAGCCGAGCACTGCTCAGGCAAGCCGCCCGGCGTCGCCGCCGCGGCCGGTGCCGTTGTCGTCGTTTGTGGTGCGTCGGCCGCCGGATGGTGCGGATCTGTCTGAGCAAAAGCCGCGCCCGACAGGGTTGCGAATGCGGCAAGCGCGATGAATCGAAGATGAGTTTTCACGACAAATTCCTTTTCGTTGGTGTGAACCGACAGGCGAACGCTAAATGGCGCGCAGGGCAGCCGAAATCGCCGCTGCCGGTTATGGTTTCGCAGATCGTCGGGCGCTGTGTGGCTTGACGGGCACTGCTGGATTCAACAGTCCGCAGGGCCGCGACGGCGCGATATCAGGCGAAGATTTGGGGAGGTTGCAGGAGAGCCTCGGGGTCGATGCCCGTTGGCAGGAATGCCTTGCCCGCGATGAAGCGGACGGCAACCGGCGCGTCATGAAGAACGGCGCATTGGTCGGCGGAAATGCCCGCAGCACAACAGCCGGAACCGGCCGAATGCACGCAATCCAGACAGTCATCACAAGGGGCGCGATGGTTGTCCTGGTCTGTGGACGCGACGTGACCCATCGCCTTGTGCGTGGCGCTCGTCGAGAGCGTCGCGGCGTCAGTCGTGACGCCGGCATCGGCGTCAATTGCAGAAGCGGCAAAGGCACCGCCCGCGATCAGGAGGATCACGGCCAGCCATAACCGAAGCTGAGCCAACGCGATTTTCATCCATTCAGTCTAGCGCAACGGTGCGCCACCACTTTGATGCAAATCAATGCCGCGGCTCTGGGAGAGCGCCTAGTTTCAGCGAGCCTCTTTTCTCAGCTCTTCCCGGAGGTGCACGCAATCCCGATCGGTCGAGCATTTGGAAGGTCAGCCGAACAATGGCGGAGCGAAGGGTGCGCGAACGCGTAGGTATCCATTCGCTGGGGTTCGACGAGTACGGGCGCGTCGCGATCCGGCGGCATTCGCAATCGGCAACGAGAGACAGGCATGACCCAGTACAAGCCAATACCGATCCCCACCAGCCGGCTGTCCGAACACGAGCTGCGTGACATCGACGCCTATTGGCGCGCCGCCAACTATCTGACCATCGGGCAGATCTATCTGCTCGACAATCCGCTGCTGCGCGAGCCCTTGCGGCCGGAGCACGTCAAGCCGCGCCTGCTCGGTCACTGGGGAACGTCTCCGGGCCTGAGCTTCATCTATACCCATCTCAATCGCGCCATACGGCTTCGGAACGCGAACGTCATCTATGTCTGCGGTCCCGGCCATGGTGGCCCGGCCATGGTGGCAAACACCTACCTGGAGGGCACCTACAGCGAGCTCAATCCCGACATTTCGATGGACGAGCAGGGAATGCGCAGGCTGTTCCGGCAGTTCTCCTTTCCAGGCGGGATTCCCAGCCACGCCGCTCCCGACGTGCCGGGTTCGATCCACGAAGGAGGCGAGCTGGGCTACGCACTATCCCATGCCTACGGTGCTGCCTTCGACAATCCTGATCTCGTCGTGGCCTGTGTCGTCGGCGACGGCGAGGCGGAAACCGGACCGCTTGCCACCGCATGGCATTCGAACAAGTTTCTCAACCCGGCACGCGATGGTGCGGTGCTGCCGATCCTGCACCTGAACGGCTACAAGATCGCCAATCCCACCATTCTAGGCCGCATTCCCGAAGAAGAATTGCGAGCGTTGTTCGTTGGCTATGGCTATGAACCGCTGTTCGTCGAGGGGCATGATCCGGTATTGATGCATGAGCTGATGGCGACCACGCTCGACGATGCGCTCGACCGCATCCAGGCGATCCAGCGTGCGGCGCGCGATGGTTCCGCGGTATCGGCATCGAGACCGAAATGGCCGATGATCGTGCTGCGAAGCCCCAAGGGCTGGACCGGCCCGAAGGAGGTCGATGGGCTAAAGACCGAAGGGTTCTGGCGCTCGCACCAAGTTCCCTTATCCGGCCTCGCGGAAAATCCGGCGCACCTGAAGCTGCTCGAGGAGTGGCTGAGAAGCTATCGACCTGAGGAACTGTTCGATGATTCCGGCGTCGCCATCGCATCGATCCGTGCCACCACGCCCCAGGCCACGCGGCGCATGAGTGCCAATCCCCATGCCAATGGCGGCCTGCTGCGCAAGTCCCTCGATCTGCCCATGTTGCAAGACCATGCCGTGACAGTCGAGCGGCCCGGCGCGGTGAAGGCCGAGTCGACACGGGCCATGGGCAAGTTCCTGCGTGACGTGATGGAACTGAACCATGCCGCGAAGAACTTCCGCATCGTTGGTCCCGACGAGACCGCCTCGAACCGGCTTCAGGACCTGTTCGAAGTCACCGAGCGCGCCTGGATGGAAAAGATCCTGCCCGAAGACGTTCATCTCGGCCGCGACGGCAGGGTTCTGGAAATCCTCTCCGAGCATACCTGCCAGGGCTGGCTTGAAGGCTACCTGCTGTCCGGGCGGCACGGTCTGTTTTCCTGCTATGAGGCGTTCATCCATATCGTCGATTCCATGTTCAACCAGCATGCGAAATGGCTGGATGCCTCCCGACACATTCCGTGGCGGCGGCCGGTCGCATCCCTGAACTACCTGCTGTCGAGCCATGTCTGGCATCAGGAACACAATGGCTTCAGCCATCAGGATCCCGGCTTCATAGACGTTGCCCTCAACAAGAAGGCCGACATAGTGCGCGTCTACCTGCCGCCGGACGCCAACACCTTGCTTTGCGTGACCGACCACGTGCTGCAGACATGGAACCGCATCAACATCATCGTCGCTGGCAAGCCGCCATCGTGGCAGTGGCTGTCGATGGACAAGGCCATCGTCCATTGCAAGACAGGGATCGGCATCTGGGACTGGGCCTCGACCGAGAATGGCGAAGAGCCGGACGTGGTCATGGCGTGCGCCGGCGACGTTCCGACGCTTGAAACGCTAGCGGCCGTGCAGATCCTCCGGCATCACGTCCCCGAGCTCAGGATCAGGGTGGTCAACGTCGTCGACCTGATGACATTGCAGCCCAAGGAGCATCACCCGCACGGGCTGCCAGATCGCGATTTCGACGCATTGTTCACCGCCGGCAAACCCGTCATCTTCGCCTATCATGGTTATCCCTGGGCCATTCATCGCCTGACCTATCGGCGCACCAACCACGACAACATCCACGTGCGTGGCTATAAAGAGGAGGGCACGACGACGACGCCCTTCGACATGACCGTTCTGAACGGCCTCGACCGGTTCCATCTCGTCAAAAGCGTGCTTGAACGGGTCCCGGAACTCAAGAGCGTTCAAGTCGGTCTCAAGCAGGCGATGGACAGCAAGCTGCTTGAACATCGAGCCTATATTCGCGCCCACGGGCAGGATATGCCGGAGATACTTGATTGGAAGTGGGATCAAGACCTGGATGTGGTGCAAACCCGCCCGGCTTGAGCCGATGCCATGTCTTCAGCGAACTGCGGTGACAGCACATCGGACGGCCCCATGACCGACGCTATCCTCGTCCTGAACGGCGGCTCCTCCAGCCTGAAGTTCGCTGTCTTCGAGGCTCGCGACGGCCTTCCTTTGCTGCTGCGCGGCAACATCGCCTCGCTTGGCGGCCATCCGCAACTGCATGCCGAGGCTGTGGGTGACAGACCGGAGATCTTGAAGAGCCTGGGCGAGAAACCGATCGGTATCGGCGAAGCATTCACTTCCGTCGTCTCCCTCCTTGCCGATCGCGATCTCCTGCGCCGCATAGACAGGGTGGGGCATAGGATCGTTCATGGCGGCCGCGACTTCACGCAAGCGACGTTGCTGGATGCGCCCGCGCTCGACGCGCTCGCCCGGCTCGAGCCGTTGGCGCCGATCCATCAGCGGATCAATCTCGATATTGTGGCGCTGGCTACCGACCTCCTCCCGCAAGCCATGCAGTTCGGATGCTTCGACACAGCGTTTCATTCAACCCGCCCGAGCCTTGCGAAGATCTACGGCATCCCACGTGCGATGACCGAGGCGGGTATCGTTTCCTACGGCTTTCACGGTCTATCCTACAGCCACATCGCTTCGCGACTGCGCGACCGCTATGGCACCGCCGCCGGCGGCCGGGCAATCGTCGCCCATCTCGGCAGCGGCGCCAGCGTGTGCGCCATGGATGCCGGACGAAGCATTGCGACGACGATGGGGTTTTCGACGCTGGATGGCCTGATCATGAGCACGCGTTGCGGCGCGCTCGACCCGGGGATCATCCTTCATCTCCTGCAAGACTGGAAGCTGCCGACCGACGAGCTGGTGACGCTTCTCTATGAACGGTGCGGCCTGCTCGGCATATCCGGCATATCAGGAGATATGCGGACGCTCATCGGCTCGAACGATCCCGCCGCCGCCGCCGCCGTCGATCTCTTCGTCTACCGCATCGGGCGCGAGATCGGGTCGCTGGCCGCTGCGCTGGGAGGACTGGATACGCTGGTGTTTACAGCCGGCATCGGCGAAAACGCGCCTTCGATCCGGGAGAAGATCGGAGTTGCTGCCGGCTGGCTTGGTGTCGGTGTCGATCATGATCGGAACCGAAGCGGCGAGGAGATCATCAGCCTTGCCAATTCACGCGTCGAGGTCCTTGTAATCCCTACCGATGAAGAGAGAGCCGTTGCCAGCCAGCTGCTCCCTGCACCCACGCCGAGGCGGGCAAAACCCAGCATTAAGCTCCCATCGCAGAGGAAATACTGACATGCTGACAGCCTCCGGCGTGGCGGAAGCCACCACGTCCCTGTCGGCGCGACGCAATCGCAACTGCTTCTGCATCTCGCTCGACCGAACAGCGCTTTGGCCAGCGCTAAACCATGAGGCCGGCGATCCCGGCTTCTGCGAAGCCTTGATGGCGTCGCGGCCGCATCTGTTTTCCAACGTTCCGGTCTTCCTCGCCGCATCCGCGCTCGATGAGATGCAGGCAATCGTCGTCGCCATCGAGGCAACAGCAAAGTTGCCAGCTTACCGCGAAACGGTTCTCTCCTGGGCTCCCGAAATAGCGCAAAGGGATCTTGGACCCGTCGGCGCTCTGATGGGCTACGACTTCCACCTCGACGATGCGGGTCCCAAGCTGATTGAGGTCAACACCAACGCCGGCGGCGCTTTCCTCAACGCCTTGCTGGCCAGAGCACAGAAGGCCTGCTGCTCCGAAGTCGATCGTGCGTTGATCGGAGCCAGGGACGGTCAATTCGAAACCAGTGTCATTGCGATGTTCGAGAGCGAATGGCGCCGCCAGCGCGGAGCCGGCTCGCCGCGAACGATTGCCATCGTCGATGACCAGCCTACGGAGCAGTACCTCTATCCTGAATTCGTGCTAGCCCGGCAGCTATTGCTGAAGCACGGCATCGACGCGATGATCGGCGACGCGAACGAGCTGACATATGATGGCGGCAGGCTTCGGCTTGGCGGACAGGAGATTGACCTCGTCTACAATCGCCTGGTCGATTTCACACTCGATCGCCCGGAACATGCCACGCTCAGAGTGGCTTACCAGGGCGGCGCCGTGGTGGTCACGCCCAATCCGCACAACCATGCGCTCTATGCGAGCAAGCGCAATCTGACATTGCTGTCCGATCCAAAGGCGCTGGAAGCGTTCGGCCTTTCTCCGGAGATGCGTTCGCGGCTCGCTGGTATCCCGCAGACTGCGCTGGTCACGCCCGGCAATTCGGATGCCATGTGGCAATCACGCAAGGACATGTTCTTCAAGCCGCTCTCCGGTCATGGCAGCAAAGCGGTCTATCGAGGCGACAAGGTAACGAAAGGGGTGTGGGCCGAGATCGCCCGTGGTGGCTATGTGGCCCAGGCATTTGCCGCGCCGGGGCAGCGCATGGTCGAGATCGATGGCGCGCCCGCATCGCGCAAGATGGACGTGCGGCTTTACACTTATGACGGCCAGATGCTGCTCGCCGCCGCGCGCCTCTATCAAGGCCAGACCACCAATTTCCGCACACCCGGCGGCGGGTTTGCTCCTGTCCTGGTCGTCTGAACATGCAACATCGTGTCAGGAGGAGCGCCATGACTACCCATCGCGGAACTGCATAGGTCTGTCTTGGGGATTCAGATGCGATGGCGGAGCGCCTCAACGATCACCGCCATCGCAGGGGAGAGCTGTCGCCTGCTCGGGTAATAGAGGTGATAGCCCGCAAATGGCGGACTCCAGTCGTCAAGCACGAGCCTAAGGCATCCCTTGGCGATATGGTGGCTAACGAGGTTTTCCGGGACATAGGCGATCCCGAAACCGCTTATCGCAGCCTCGATCATGGGAATGGACGAATTGAAGGTCAGTTGGCCTTCCACCCGCACGCGAAGGTCGCGGCCATCCCTGGCGAATTCCCAGGCATATAATCCGCCGAACGTCGCCTGCCGCATATTGATGCAGTCATGATCGACCAGATCCTGGGGTGCGGTCGGAACCGGATGGCGGGAAAAGTACTCCGGCGAAGCCACGGCCACGAGCCTCCAATCCGGCCCGATGCGCACTGCGATCATATCCCTGTCGATGCTCTCACCAAGCCGCACGCCTGCGTCGAAGCGCTCCTCCACAATGTTCTTCATGCCGTTGTCGCTGTAGAGCTCGACGCGCACGTCAGGATAGTCGCTGAGCAAGGGCTGCAGCTTCGGCCAGACGGTGGTCTGGAGCGCGTGGTCGGACAGCGTGATACGGACGGTTCCGGAGGGCTTGTCGCGAAAGGCCACCAGGCTTGCAAGGTCGGCTTCGATTTCCTCGAAGCGGGGAGCAAGAGATTGGAAAAGTCGGTCGCCGGCCTCGGTCGGAGCGACGCTCCGCGTCGTACGCGTCAGCAAGCGGACGCCAAGACGAGCTTCAAGCTCCTTGATTGTCGAGCTTAGGGTCGACTGCGAGGTTCCGAGCTTGGCCGCCGCCTTGGTGAAGCTGCGCTCCCGGGCGACCGCCACGAACCAGAGCAGATCCTTCATCCCATCGCGCTGCATAGGGCACCTCCCGTCTGATATTTATATCATAAGCAGATAAGTCCATGCGAATTACTCAGTCTAATAGAATGGGTTCCTCTGCAATATCTTCCGGCATGGCGACGGGGATGGCGGCTGATCCGCCCCAGTCGCCTTGCAAGGATGCCAATTGTGGAAACGACCTACGACACAAGGCTTGTCGAAGACCGCGCCGCACGGGGCGCGGTGCTGTCGATGGCGCTGTGTGTTTTCGTGCTCATCGCGTCGGAATTCATGCCGGTCAGCCTGCTGTCGCCGATTGCGGCCGATATGGATATCACCGAGGGCCGCACGGGACAGGCGATCTCGATCTCGGGCGCTTTCGCCGTCGTGACCAGCCTGCTGGTCGCCGGCCTCACGCGCCGGATAGACCGCCGATTGGTCGTGACCGGCTTCACCCTTCTCCTCATCGTGTCCGGGCTGGCTGTCACCTTCGCGCCGAACTACGCGTTTCTCATGGTCGGCCGGCGCTGCTCGGCATCGCGATCGGTGGGTTCTGGTCGATGTCGACCGCGATCGTCATGCGCCTCGTGCCGCAAGACATGGTTCCGAAGGGTCTCGCCATGCTAAACGCCGGCAATGCCATTGCGGCCACCATCGCCGCGCCGCTGGGCAGTTTTCTTGGCGCCTATGTCGGGTGGCGCGGCGCTTTCTTCCTCGTCGTGCCGTTTGGGCTCCTGGCGCTGGCTTGGCAGTGGACAAGCCTGCCGGCCCTGCCCCCGCGCCGTAGGAAGCGTCAAGGCAATCCGCTGGCGCTTCTCGGCCGTCTTCCTGTCGCCGCCGGCATGGCGTCGATCATGATGCTGTTCATGGGCCAGTTCGCGCTCTTCACCTATCTGCGGCCCTTCCTCGAGAGCGTCACCCGGCTCGACGTCGCTGCTCTCTCGGCGATCCTGCTGGCGATGGGGCTGGCGGGGGTGCTCGGCACATGGTGTGTCGGCCGGCTTTTGCGCACGCGCCTGTTCAGCATCCTCATCGTCATCCCGCTGGTCATGGCTGCGTTGGCTACTGCGCTCATCGCCCTCGGTGCACTCCCGGGTCCCACAACACTGCTGCTCGTTGCCTGGGGCTTCTTCGGCACGGCGGCGCCCGTTGGCTGGGGCACGTGGCTCAGCCGGACGTTGCCGAACGACGCGGAGGCCGGCGGCGGGCTGCAGGCTGCAGGTGGCAGTCATCCAGCTCGCCATCACAGGCGGCGCCGCGATCGGCGGCACGCTCTTCGATACGGTCGGCTGGTGGGGAGCATTCACTCTAGGCGCGGTGCTGCTCTGCGGGTCGGCGCTCGCCGCCCTTGCCGCATCGCATATGGCCCGGAGGTCTTTGCCATGACCATCGAGCGTGCGCCGCTCAGCCGCCGGACATTGCTCGGCGCCGCGCTCGCGGTGGCGGCCCTGCCTCGCGGAGCCGCCAGCCAAGAAGGCGAAGCCCCAGTCAGCCAGGAGCCAACCGACATGAAGATCAGGATGATTTTCAACGGCCGCACCATGACCGCCACGCTCTACGACAATCCGTCGGCGCGCGATTTCTTCTCCATGCTGCCGCTCGACCTCAAGATCGATGACTACGCACATAACGAGAAGATCGCCTATCTGCCGCGCAAGCTGACTGAGGAGGGAAGCGGTCCGTTCGCCAACGAGCAGCCATACGACCTCTGCTATTTCATGCCCTGGGGCAACCTGGCCATGTTCTACGCCGACTATCGCCATCCCGGGCTGATCAGGCTCGGCCGCTTTGACGAGGGCGAGCAGGCCCTGCACGTTCGCGGCGAGTTCCCGCTTCGCATCGAACGCATTTGAGAACCCAACGGGAGACAACCATGGACATTCTTCGCGCTGGCACCAGGCCTTCCGGCAAGGGGCCACCCGACTGGTTCACCGGCACGGTGCGGATCGATCCGCTCTTCAATCCCTTCGATGCCGGGCGGGTCCAAGGCGCACAGGTGACCTTCGAACCCGGCGCCCGCACCGCCTGGCACACGCATCCGCTCGGCCAGACGCTAATCGTCGTCTCGGGCCTTGGCCGCGTGCAGCGCGAGGGTGGCCCGGTCGAGGAAATCCGTGCCGGCGACGTCGTCTGGTTCGCGCCCGGCGAAAAGCACTGGCACGGCGCGTCGCCTCAGACCGCCATGACCCACATTGCCGTCCAGGAGGTCAAGGACGGCAAGGTCGTGGACTGGCTGGAACATGTCAGCGACGCCGACTACGCAGCCTGATCTTCTCCACTCGAAAGGAACCAAAATGCTTGCAACCGTTCTTTACAAACCGGGCGACATCCGCTGCGAGGAAATCGCCGATCCGAAAATCATGCGGCCAACAGACGCCATCATCAAGCTCTCGGCAAGCTGCATCTGCGGCTCGGACCTGTGGCCCTATCGCGGGCTGCAGCCGGTCGACGGCCCGATGCATATGGGCCACGAATATTGTGGCATCGTCGTCGAAGTCGGCGCAGAGGTGCGCACGGTCCGTCCCGGCCAGTTCGTCGTCGGCTCGTTCTGCCTCTCCGACAATACCTGCCCGCATTGCCGCTTCGGCTTCCAGTCGTCCTGTGTGCAGCGCGAGTTCATGTCGGGCGCGCAGGCGCCTTACGCCCGCGTGCCGTTGGCGGATGGCACACTGGTAGCCACCGCCGAGGTGCCGCCGGCCGAACTCATCCCTGACCTGCTGGCCGTGTCCGATGTGCTCGGCACCGGCTGGTATGCGGCCGACGCAGCCGAGGTCCGAGAAGGATCGACGGTGGTGGTGGTCGGCGACGGTGCGGTCGGCCTGATGGGCGTGCTCGCGGCCAAGGAGATGGGCGCCGAGCGCATCATCGCCATGAGCCGGCACCCCAGCCGCCAAAAACTCGCCCGCGAGTTCGGCGCCACCGACATCGTCGCCGAGCGCGGCGAGGAAGGCGTGGCCCGCATCAAGGAACTCACCAAGGACGTCGGCGCGGACTCGGTGCTGGAATGCGTCGGCACGGCGGAATCCTTCGACCAGGCGCTGGCCTGCTCTCGCCCCGGCGGCACCATCGGCTATGTCGGCGTGCCGCATGGCGTGAGCTTCGACGGCCAAAAACTATTCTTCGGCCAGAAGCGCATGCTGGGCGGCCCCGCGCCGGTGCGCCGCTTCCTGCCCGACCTCATGGACCGTGTGCTCAAGGGCAGGATCAAGCCCGGCAAGGTCTTCGACCTCAAGCTGCCATTGGCCGAGGTCGCTGAAGGCTACCGCGCCATGGACGAGCGGCGCGCCATCAAGGTCATGCTTTCGGTTTGAGCGAAGATTGGGCGGACGGCCTGTCCGCACCCACAACAGTCAAAAAAGGAACAACGCATATGACGATGAGATTGAAGATAGCCGCCCTGGCGCTTGCACTTTCGGTCGCCACGCCGGCTTTCTCCCAAGAGTCCCCGATTATCGGCGCATGGCGCATGAGGTCGCTCGAGGCCGGCGCCGAGGGAAACCTCAAGCCCGTGCCATATTCCGGCCAGGTCATCTTCACCGAGGCCGGCACCCTCTCGGTGCAGGCCCAGAACCCCGACGCCAAGGCGCCGGACACGCCTTACACGGCGAATGGCTACGAAGCCTATTACGGGCCGGTCGCCATCAACGACCAGGACAAGACCTTCGTCATCACGATCGAGTCCTCCCTGGTCCGCAACCTTGTCGGGAAGAGCATGAAACGCAAATTCGAAGTCACGGACAACAAATTGGTCCTCACGCCGGACAATCCGGCCGAAGGCTGGCGCGTGACCTACGAACGTTACTGATCGGAACAGCCGGCTGTCAAAGTGTTGTCAGTGGCCAAAATGGCGCGGACTTCGGACCGAAATAGCGTGATTGCGGAACTGGTACCAATCATGGCGGCTGTACGCTGATGCGTGGCGAGGGACCATCCGCAGGGGTGATACGGTTTCGTCCCCAGAGGCAGGAGCGGAAGCTCAAAGGCCGTGGCGAGAGTGCGACCCATTGAATGCCGCCAGATTTGACGCTATTTTGCGTCATAAGATGCGTCGATCACAGGAAGCAGCCGATGGGCCTAATTCAATATTCAGACAATGGGTTTTTCGCGCCGCGCAAGATCGCGGAGGCTCTCCGAACGACCAGCGAGGAAGTTGCGAAGACTGCCGGCCTCGGCAAGGACGCCGTCCAGCGCAAGGACCGCGTTCGGTCGGACAAAACCCAGCGCCGGCTGCGCGAAATGGTGGAGATCGTCAATAAGGTCGAGCCGCGCCTCGGCTCGGCGCTCATGGCCTATGCATGGTATCGGTCCGAGCCGCTGCCCGGCTTCTCCGGGCAGACAGCCATGCAATTGGTCCGTAGCGGTCGGGCTGACGAGGTGCTCGACTATATCGACGCCGTCGATGCCGGCATCCACGCCTGACCCGGTGGATGCAGTATCGAGGCAAGCTCTATCGGGCGCTAAACCCCATTTACGCGCGCGCGCCGCTTTCGGGTCGCGGTGCTGAGCTTTACGGCGGTCGGTTCAATCCGAAGGGCACTCCCGCACTCTATACATCCCTCTCCGTGACCACTGCGCTGCGGGAAGCCAACCAGGTCGGGAATTTGCAGCCGACCACACTGGTTTCCTATGATGCTGAGATCGGGCAGGTCTTCGACAGCCGGGACGAACAGGCGCTTCTGGCCGAGAGTGTCGATGCCGGCGCGCTTGCTGATAGCTCCTGGCGCGACCAGATGAAGGCGACCGGTGAGGCAGTGACGCAGGGATTTGCCCGAAGACTGATCGGTCTTGGCTATCACGGATTGCTCGTCAGGAGCTTTGCGCTGGGCGTGACCGCGGACGATGTCAATCTCGTGCTCTGGACGTGGGGAGATGGCCCGCCCTCTCGCCTGACCCTTATCGACGATGAGGGTCGGCTGTCGCCCTAACGCTTGCGGGTTTTCGATCGGCATGGATGGGCATGATCGCGGAGCTGCTTTCATCGCGACCAATACGCCGACGATGACGCGCCATGGTCACGCTGAATCTGGCTTAAGCTGTTCGGCGTATACTGTTGAGCGGTGACTGTCGGCGGCAAGTCGACCATATGAAGCGCGAGATCAGAAATCCTCGAACTTGCATCGAAATATTCTGACCGGGCACAAATTCCGGCATTTTCGGCTCGGATGTGAGCGCGCGTTCATCTCGAATCAGGGTCCGGATGTTCCCCAGCGGCTGCGTCAGTGCTTTCTTCGACATTGGCTTGGAAGCCTACATGTGCCTTAATGTCGCACATGATTGCGTTCTGTTGTGGGAGTCCAGCGAACTAGGGAGGAGAAAATGAAAAAGGACGAGCAACCCGTATCGCGACGGAATTTCATTAAGACCAGTAGCCTGCTTGCCGGCGCGGTTACGACCGCTGTTACGGCGCCCTGGGTGCGCAAAGCCGAGGCGGCCGACACCATCACGTGGAAAGTGCAGACGTCATGGCCGGCCGGCGTTGGTCTGGAAACATTCCAGAAATGGTGCGCGACGATCAAGGACAAGACGGGCGGGCAGCTTGAGTTCCAGCCGTTCAAGGCCAAGGACATCGTCGGCGACTTTGAGCTTTTCGACGGCGTCAAAAACGGCGTGCTGGAAGCGATGAACTCGTTTTCGCTGTACTGGGCAGGAAAACTCCCGGCAACCGCTTTCATGAGCTCCTATACGATGGGGCTTCGGTATCCGCACGAATGGGACATTTTCTTCTATGCCAAGGGCGGATTGCAGGTCTGTCGCGACATATACGCCGCGCAGGGGCTGTATTACGTCAACCGCATCCACCACGGGCCCAACATCATCCACTCGAAAACGCCGATCCGCTCCTTTGACGACTTCAAGGGGCTGAAACTGCGCGTGCCCGGCGGCATGATCGCCGAGACCTTCGCCAAGGCCGGCGCCAAGACGACGCTGCTGCCAGGCGGCGAGGTTTTCTCGGCATTGGAAAAGGGCACCATCGACGCAGCCGATTATACCGGCCCAGCGGTCAACTGGGCGCTCGGCTTCCAACAGGTGACCAAGTACATATCCATGGGACCTCCAGGCCTGATGTCGATGTACCAGCCGGTCGACCTGATGGACTTCGCCGTCAACATGGACGTCTGGAACAAGCTCCCCGACAATCTCAAGCAGTTCGTCGAGGGCGAGGTGCAGGTCTATTCCAACATCCATTTCGGGGCCATTCAGAAGGCCGATATGGAAGCGTGGCAGAAGTTCATCGATGCCGGCACCGAGATCAATCGCCTCAGCGCGGACGATTTGCAGCAATTCCAGGAAATTGCCGTGCCTATCTGGTTCGAATGGGCCAACAAGGACAAGGATGCAGCGCGTATTTTCAAGCTGCAGCTGGAAGTCATGGAAAATCCGACCGTAGGCTACGTCACGCCCGACATGTATCAGGGTTTGTCGATCAATCTGTAGTCGGCATCGCGCCTGCCCTGAGGGCGGGGCGGGCGCCTTCTTTCGCTCGGTCTTTTCACTCACCGGCAGCTGATCCCCATGCCATCACTGACCTTCGTCATGCCGCACTGGCTCTACTGGTCGACGCTTGGCCTGTTCCCGCTGGTCGCCACCTGGTTGGTGTATCGCGAGCAGGAGCGACGCGACTTTGGCCGACCGAACCTGTTCCTGGCCTATCTTTTCCTGCTGACCGCCGGGTTTCTCGGTATGCACCGTTTTTATCTCAAGAGCGCCTGGGGCATGATCTTCATTCCGTTCTTCCTTGCGGTCCTGTGGACCAGCGCCGACATACGTATTGCCCGCGAAAACCTGTCGCTCTCCCGCTCCGAGGCCGAGCATGCCGAACGGCTGCTCACCCGCGCCCAATCCGACCTTGCTGCCGGCAAGACCGGCGCGGCACAGCGTCTTGCCAAGGCTGAAGCCGATGCCGCGCCGGCGCGTGATCATTTCGCCGCCTCGACTGACGGTCTTCGTCGTGCCAACGGCTATGCACGCGTCGCAGGCATCCTGCTCGGGCTTCTTCTTCTCGGCGATGCCTTCCTTCTGCCGCGCCTTGTGCGGCGCCGGCGGCAGCGCGAGACCACGCCGACGCCGCCATTGGTGCATCCTCTGGATACGGGCGTGCCCGCCAGCGCGGTCAAGCCTCCACTGCCGTTCTTTCGGCCGGTCGACTGGCTGGTGCGGGTGACGGGCGAACTCGTCGCCTATTGGGCCGTGCTCGCGGTCTTCGCCTACTATTACGAGGTGGTGGCCCGCTATATCTTCAATTCGCCGACCAACTGGGTGCATGAGAGCATGTTCCTCATGTTCGGCATGCAGTACATGCTTGCCGGCGCCTACGCCTATCGCGACGAGACGCATGTCAGGGTCGATATCGTCTACAGCCACCTCTCGGTGCGTGGCCGCGCGGTTTGCGACATCATCACGTCCTTCTTCTTTTTCCTCTTTGCCGGCGCGCTGCTTGTCACTGGCTGGCGTTTCGCCAGCGATGCGATCTCCATTGGCGAGCGATCCTTCACCGAGTGGGGAATCCAATATTGGCCGGTGAAACTCACCATGCCGATCGGCGCGGCGCTCCTCATTCTACAAGGCCTGTCCCGCCTGGTGCGCGATATCGCCATCGTGGCGGGAAAGGTTGAATAGCGATGGGGCTTGAGCTTCCGATCCTGTGGCTGAGCGTGCTCATGTTCGGTGGACTCGGCGTGCTTTTGCTGCTCGGCCTGCCGATGGCTTTCTGCACTGGCAGCCTCGCCGTGCTCTTCCTCTTTCTGTTCGGCAATTCAGCGGTGCTGAACATGCTGCCGTCGAGGATCTTCCCCTTCATGACGGACTACCAGCTCTCTGCCGTGCCGCTGTTCATCTTTATGGCGGCGATCCTGGAGAAGGCGGGCATCATCGAGGAACTGTTCGATGTCGTTTACAAATGGCTCGGCGGACTGAAAGGCGGCCTCGCTTCGGCGACCGTCATCTCCTGCACGTTGCTTGCCGCAATGGTCGGCGTCGTCGGCGCGACCGAAGTGACCATGGGCATGATCGCGCTACCTGCAATGCTCAAACGCAATTACGACGCTAAGCTTGCCTGCGGCTCTCTGCTTGCCGGCGGCACGCTGGGGATTCTCATCCCGCCCTCGGTCATGGCGATCGTCTACGCGGTTGTGGCTCAACAATCGCTCGGCGAACTGCTGGTCGGCTCGGTTTTCCCGGGGCTTTTGTTGTCGGGCATGTATGTCGGGTATGTGACCCTCCGCTGCTACATCAATCCCGCCCTGGGACCAGCACTGCCGGTCGACGAGCGCGTAAGCTTCGTCGAAAAACTCAGGCTGTTGCGCCGCACCATCTTGCCCATCCTGCTCATCATTCTCGTTCTCGGCGTCATCTTCCTCGGCATTGCGACGCCCGTTGAAGCGGCGGGTATCGGCACCTTCGGGGCCTTCATTGTCTGTGCGGCACACCGCCAGCTCACCTGGGACACCATTCGCGATGCTGGGATTGCCACTTTGAAGGCGACCGCCATGGTGATGTGGATCTTTTTCGGCGCCACCATGTTCGTTGGCTTCTTCATCCTCAAGGGCGGCCAGACATTCGTCTCCGATTCGATCCTCGGCACCGGTCTTGCGGCCTATGGCGTGCTAATCCTGATGATGGTGATCCTGTTCGTGCTCGGCATGTTTCTTGACTGGGTCGGCATCCTGCTTCTCACTGTGCCAATCTTCCTGCCGATACTGAAGGGCCTCCAGTTCGACGGACTATTCGGCCTTCCGGGTGTGGCCTCCAGCGACGTGCCGCTCTGGTACGGCGTCATCTTCATGGTCAACATGCAGATGGCCTTCCTCAGTCCGCCTTTCGGCTATTCGCTGTTCTACCTGAAGAGCGTCGCCCCGCCGCAGATCACCATGGCCACGATCTTCCGGTCCGCCGTGCCCTTTCTGTTCCTGCAAGCCATCGGCGTCGCCCTGTGCATTGTATTTCCCGCAATCACGCTGTGGTTGCCCAAAATGGTATATGTGGCCAATTAGCCGTGGATTTTCGATACGGCCAGTCCGGATCATCTGGCGTTCGGCTCCACTGGCAGAGCTGTCTGCCGAACCGAGGCTAACGCAGCTGCTCTGATCGGCGGAGACCTGCCTTAACACCAAGGGTGAGTTGAAACAGGTGTGCTACCTGCGCGAACCATCATGTGGATGGATTTATCGAGCCCGTGCGAGCATACTGCGCAATGCGTTCCTTTAACGAGGAATAAGCTGATGCGCCTTGGCACGAGAAGCGTTCCGATCGAGTACTACACACTCAGGATTGCTGGCCCCGCGGTTTCGCAATCAGGTGCTGAAAGCGCGATCATCGGCTACCTCGCAGACCGACCAATCTTTGGCTCAGTTACAGATTCCTCCGGCACTCACTATCGTTATGTTGGGCTTGCAGCACGTCTTCCTGACGGACGTTACGATATCGAATCGCTCTCCCCTGGTGAATGGATCGTCGATCCAGGATTGATCTATAGATCAGAAGCGGCGTTGCTCGAAACCGAGGGAAGCGGCAGCAAATCCGCAACGTTAGCGTCAACTCTTCACGGCTGGTGGTCTAACCAATGAAACTACCCATGCCGGAAATGGAAAGGGGTAGTGACGAGACTGTTTAGCAGATCGCCTTGCATTTTGGAACAACTGTCATTCAACAGAGAGGACAGGACGATGGCTGGGGAATCCAAAAAACACGAAGGGGGTGTCTTCTATCACACTCCCGGCTCTGAATATTTTGAAAGACGCGGGCTGAGGCGGCACGCCGGCGTCTTCTCGCTTTGGGCATTGGGCGTCGGTGCCGTTATCTCGGGCGACTTTTCGGGTTGGAACCTCGGCTTTGCCGTCGGCGGCTGGGGCGGCATGTTCGTCGGAACGGTGCTGATCGCCATCATGTATCTCGGCCTGACCTATTCGATTGCGGAGATGAGCCCTGCGCTGCCGCATACCGGCGGCGCCTATTCGTTCGCGCGCACCGCGTTCGGACCGTGGGGCGGCTTCATTACCGGCATTGCCGAGAACATCGAATACGTGCTCACCCCGGCAGTCGTGGTATATTTCATCGGCACCTACATGACGGCCATCACCGGCACGCCTGATGCTTGGCAGCCGATCTGGTGGTTTGCCGGCTACTTGGTCTTCGTCGGGTTAAACGTGCGTGGCGTGGCGCTTTCATTCGGGGTCACCGTCATTGTAACGCTCATTGCCTTGGCGATCCTGGCGTTCTTTTTCGTCAGCGCGCTTGCGTCGGGACAATTCGACTTCGCCAAGAACGCGATGAATATCGGAGTGGGACCCGACGGGGCTGCAGTCGCGCTGCCGGAGGGGAACGGGCCTTTCCTGCCGTTCGGGCTGCGAGGTATTTTCGCGGCGATGCCGTTTGCGGTGTGGCTATTCCTCGCCATTGAGCAATTGCCACTTGCCTCCGAGGAATCGGTGGATCCCAAGCGTGATATGCCCAAAGGCATCATGCTCGGCATGTTTACACTCCTGGTCACAGGGTTCCTGATCCTGATCATCAACCCGGCCCTGCCCGACGGATCCTTTGCCTACGGAACGTCGGGTGAGCCTATCCTTGACGGCTTCAGGGTCATCTACGGAGCAGGCTGGGCGAAGGTCCTCGCGCTGTTCGCAGTTGCAGGGCTGGTCGCCAGCTTCCACGCAATCATCTTCGCCTACGGACGGCAAATATATTCGCTGAGCCGCGCGGGCTACTTTCCGCATTTCCTGTCGGTAACCCATGGCGAGCACAAGACGCCCAACGTGGCGCTTGCCGCAGGATCGCTCGTGGGCTTCGTCGTGATGGTGGTGATCTGGTTTACCCAAGGCGGCGGGGCCGCCGGCACTTACATCGGCGGCACGCTCCTGAACATGGCTGTTTTTGGCGCTATGTTCTCGTATCTTCTGCAGGGGCTGACCTTCCTGCAACTGCGCCGTCGTTTCCCGAACATTGAACGGCCCTACAGGAGTCCCTTTGGAGTGCTGGGCGCGTGGCTGACCGTGATCATCGCCTTGATTACCATCGGCTTCCAGCTTACCGACCCGTTATACCGCCAGGGCATCATCGGAGTAGCAGTCTGGTATGCACTGGCGATCGTCTATTTCGGCGCCTATGGCCGCAGAACGCTGGTCTATTCGCCGGAGGAGGAATTCGCCGTCAAGCAGCGTGAAGGCACTGCCGCGTTATAGACTCGGCGTTGTCAGCATCCAAGGCACTGAAGAGCCGGGGCGACGCTTTAATCGGTGCGCTTTGACAAATTCGTGCGGGTAACAGCGAGGTGTGGGGTTGAATGAGCTTCGAACTGGCGATGCTTGTAGCGAGTTGCGTGCTCTGTTTTGTCCAAATTATTCTCGCCTCTCATGCGGCTAGCCTACAGCGAGGCTATCATTGGACGGCCAGTGCTCGCGATGCGGAAGTCCCTCCGCTCACGGGGGTCGCAGGACGCCTCGAACGGTCACTTCGCAACTTTTTGGAGACATTCCCGGTGTTCGTGGCTGGAGTCTTCCTTGTGCATGCGCTCGGTCGTGAGAGCGGCCTGAGCGAATGGGGATCTGGTCTCTATTTTTCAGCCAGGCTGGCATATCTTCCGCTCTACGCCGCGGGGATTCCCCTGGTTCGCTCGCTCGTCTGGAATGTCGCATTCGTTGGAATTGTGCTGCTTTTGCTAGCGTCACTCCGGCCCGAGCTATAATGCCAACATAATGCGAGGGTCGCGCGTTTTTTCAGTCGCGCACATGCAAAATCTCGTCAACTTTCCAAGCGAGGGCATCAGTCGTTGTTTATTCTGAAGCTGTCTGCTTGGCGCTTTTCGATCTCGTAACTGAGCCAACGACAGAACATACCAATCACCGATGTCGCGGCTCCTGCGAGGAGACAAACCGTCAGCATGAGGTCTTTCGATGCATTCTGCCAGCTCACAATCGTCAGGAGAGCCACGCTGATCGTCGAAATCAGGTAGCCGGCCCCCTTTAGGAGGTGAAGCGAAGTCTTCCTCATGTTCGCACCTGGATAGGCTTGGAACTCTTCCAGCGCATGGAAAGTTCCTTTGCATAGGTGAGTGAGTGCCAAGTTTGGCGCAGGGCAACTGTTGGAATCCGATTTCAGCAGAATGGAAGCCAACAATGTTCGACGAGGCAGTCCGTAGGTCGCACATCACTCCGCGATCAGCATGACCTTGACGCTCTGTGAGCGGTCGGCGGCGAGACGGAAAGCATCGGGGGCGGAGGACAGGGCGTGCTCGGCGGTCACGAGCTTGAGGACGTCCACGTCGCCCCGCACGATGAGATCGACAGCCCGGCCGAACTCGACGCCGAAGCGGAAGGTGCCTTTGAGATCGATCTCCTTGGCCATCACCGCGTTGGCCGGCATCGGAATGTGGCCGCCGGGAAGATTTCCAACCTGGACCACCGTGCCGCCGCGCCGAACGCTGGCGATCGCAGCGGCAAGGCCCGCCGCGGTGCCTGAAACCTCGAACGCCACGTCGAGCGGCTTGTCGGCGGCAAGCGCCTGGAGCTCGGCGTCGCCGCGGGAAAGGTCGATCGTCCGGTCCGCGCCAAACCGGCGGGCGAAGGCGAGCGGGGCGGCTGATATGTCGGCAACGGTGAGTTCGCCGCAGCCGCCAAGCCTGGCCGCGAGCATGGTCAAGAGACCGATGGGGCCGGCACCGAACAGGATGACGTTGCGGCCCTTGATGTCGCCGGCCCGCGCGACGGCATGCAGACTGACCGCCAGTGGCTCGGCAAGTGCGGCCGCCTGGTAGGCCATATCAAGTGGAACCTTGAAACATTGCGCGGGCGTGGCGTCGAACAGACTGGCGAACCCGCCCTGCATATGCGGCGTCTTCGATGCCGAACCCATGAAATAGATGTTTTCGCAGAGATTGGCGCGGCCTTCGAGACATCGCGCGCAATGCCCGCACCAGCGCGACGGATTGACCGCGACGTGGTCGCCGACGCTGAGGCCAGGTGCCGCACCGTGAGTCTCGACGATCTCGCCAGCGACTTCGTGACCTAGGATCAGCGGCGAAGTAACGACGAAATCGCCGGTGCGGGCGTGGCGGAAATAATGCAGGTCGGAGCCGCAAATTCCGCCCGCGCCAAAGCGTACGCGCACCATCCCTGGCGCCAGCGGGCCGAGCGGATGTTCTACGACACGCAGGTCTTGCGGGCCGAACAATGTCGCCGCGATCGCCTGGCCGCTCACCGGATCAGTCCCATCTCAGTCGGCAGCCAGAGCGTGATGGCCGGTATGAAGGTGATCAGAAGCAGCGCCACGATAAGCGGCACCAACCAGGGCAGGATCGCCATGGTGGTGCGTTCGACCGAGAGCTTGGCGACGCGCGACAACACGAACAGCACCATGCCGAGCGGCGGGTGCAAAAGCCCGATCATCAGGTTAAGCGTCATGATCAACCCGAAATGCACCGGGTTGATACCGTAGACGGCGGCGACTGGCAGCAGGATCGGCACCAGAATGGTGATCGCGGCGATCGTATCGAGAAAGCAGCCGACCACCAGCATGAGGATGTTGACCAGGATCAGGAAGACCCACTTGTTTTCGGTGAGCGCGAAGATGAAGTTCGAAAACAGCTGTGCCGCCTGGCTGACGGTGAGCAGCCAGGCGAAGATCGACGCGGCGGTAACGATGAAGAGCACCGAAGCCGTCGTCTCGATCGTGTCGAAGCTGGCCTTGGCGAGCAAGCGCAGCGTCATCGTGCGGTAGCGTACCAGCCCGAGAAAAAGCGACCAGATCACGGCCGCCATCGCCGCTTCGGTCGGCGTGAACCAGCCCATCGTCATGCCGCCGATCAGGATGACCGGTGTCATCAGCGCCATGACCGCGGAGAAGTCAAAATACCAGTCCGCCACGATCAGCACCAGCAGCGCGATACCGACCGCGATGTTGATCGACAGGCCAAGCTGCACGAGCACATAGCAGGCAACCGGAAAGGCCGCCACCACCAGCACCTCGCCCGCCGCTTCGGCCAGCCGCCGAAACTCGAAGGGCGTGTCGGAGCCCCAGCCGCGCCTGTAGGCGGAGATGGCGACCGTGATCATCATCAGCACGGTCATGACCACGCCCGGCAGGATGCCGGCCATGAACAGCGCGCCAATCGAGACATTGGCCATCATGCCGTAGATGACGAAGGGCAGTGAGGGTGGAAAGATCGGTCCGAGCGTGGCGGAAGCGGCGGTTACCCCGACCGCGGCGTCGATCGGGTAGCCGTGATCCTTCATCGCCTTGATCTCGATGGTGCCGATGCCGGCGGCGTCGGCGAGCGCGGTGCCCGACATGCCGGAAAAGATCACCGATCCGATGATGTTGACCTGCGCCAGGCCGCCCTTCATCCAGCCGACCAGGGCAAGGGCGAAGGAATAGATGCGCCCCGTCACGCCGGCGATGTTCATGAGGTTGCCGGCAAGGATGAAGAACGGCACGGCAAGCAGCGGAAAGCTCTCCACCCCGGCAATCATGCGCTGGGCTGCGATGATATCGGGCGCGACGCCGTAGATGACGAGGTAAAGGATCGAGGCGGCCGCCATCGAAACGGCGACCGGCACGCCAATGAGCATCAGGACAATGAAACCTCCGACCAGAAGCAGCATCGCTCAGACCCCTGCCGTCTCGAACGCACCAGGACGCTCGAGCACTGAGTAGCCGCGCCTGTAATTGCCGATAAAGACCTGGATCGAGCGCAGAAGCATCAGTACGAAGCCGGCCAGGACGGCGTAGAAGAACCAGCGCCGCGGCAGGTTGACGGTGACCATGCGCTCATGCGCCACCATCGTGACGTAGCGCCACATAAGCCAGGATCCGTAGGCGAAGAATGCGATGCGGATAATATCGACGGCGAGCGCTAGCCAGCGGCCGACGCGCTCCGGCAGATAGTGGTAGAGCACGTCGACATGGATATGGCGCGAAAGGCGCACGCACATCGCGGCGCCGAGAAAGACGACGACGACGAGCGCGTTGATGGCGATCTCCTCGGTCCAGGCAAGACTGTTGTTGAGCGCATAACGGGTGAAGAACTGCAGGAAGACACAGCCGACCATGCCCCAGAACACGGCTAGCGTGATCCAGTCCTCGACGCCGTGGTCCGACAGGTCGACGTCTACCGGGACCTCCTCAAAGGCATGGGCGATCTCTTCGACGGTGATCTCGGTGTGGTGTTCCTCGGTCATCGGCGCGGGCTCCCGAAGGTGGTGGATCGTCAAGGATTGGAAGGCCGTCCGGCGCAACGTGAAGCCGGACGGATGGGCAGGTAAAGCGGCGAATCCGATTGCCGCTCTATCCTCGTGATGAGCATCCGATTTCCCGATGCCCTACTTGATGGCGCGGATCGCTTCCCAATCAGCCTTGTTGTAGCCGAACTCCTCGAAGGAGACCTTCTCCAGCACATTCTTCTCGAAATCGGCACGGTCGACATCCGTCACGCTGATGCCGCGGTCCTTGAATACCTGCACCAGTTCCTTTTCTCGGGCGACGATCTTTGCCGTGGCGCGGGCGGCGGCCTCCTGCATCACCTCGGTGAAGATCTTCTTGTCCTCGTCGGAAAGCGAGGCCCAGCGCGACGCCGATACGATGGTGTTGAGATGATCGACGATATGGCCGGTGAGCACGATGTTCTTCTGCACCTCATAGAACTTCTTCGCCTCGATAGTGGTCAGCGGGTTCTCCTGGGCCTCGACCGTGCCGTTCTGCAGGGCCAGGTAGACCTCGGCGAAGGCAATCGGTGCGGTATTGGCACCGCAGGCACGCGGCATGGCGAGATAGGCCGGCACGTCGGGAACGCGCATTTTCAGGCCTTGCATGTCGGAGCATTTGGCGATTGGCCGGTTCGAGGTGGTCTGCCGCGTGCCATAATAGGTGGTGGCAGCGATATGATTGCCGGTCTTATCCTCGTAGCCCTTGGTCAGAGTCTTGTAGATGTCGCTCTTGGTGTATTTCAGCAGATGGTCGGCATCACGGAAAGTATATGGGAAATAGGTGACGCCGATCGGCGGATATTCGCGCGCCGCGAAGCTCGATCCGGAAATGATGATATCGACAGTGCCGAGCATCAGGCCCTGGTTGATGTCTGCTTCCTTGCCGAGCTGCGAGGCCGGATAGACATCGATGGCGTAGCGGCCTTGGGTGCGCTTCTTGATCTCGTCGGCTGCCCAGACGGACTCGGTATGGAAAGGCTCCGACGTCTCGTAGACATGGGCCCATTTCAGCACCGTCTGAGCCGAGGCCGAAGCCATCGGCATGACGCTCGCGGCGATCACACCCAGCAGAACTGCGTATTTTCTCAGCATCCTAATTCCTCCCTGTGGTCGTGTTGGCTATCTGGCTCCCCCGCCCGACTGCTAATCCAACGCTCTATTGCGTAACCTCCTTGGCTACGGCTCTTTCATCGAAATTGCGTGAGAACCTGATCTGCGACTGACGCAGATGATGTTGCATGGCAGCCTTGGCACGCTCGGGATCGCGCGCCGCAATCGCGTCGCGCACGGCACGATGCTCCCCGGCGGCGATTTGCCAGGACTCCTTGTTCTCGAAATAGGTGGAGAGGCGTTCGAAGTAAGGGTTCATGCGCTGGTCGAACAGCTCGCCGATGAAGCGCACCAGCACGGCGTTTTCGAGAATGCCCGCCACGGCCGTATGGAATTCCCGGTCAAGCGCGATGGTCATTTTGTTCGGGTGGCGCATGGCCTCCATCCGGCGCAGCACATCATCCAGCAGCTTGAGATCGGCCGGCCGGATATGGAGAGCGGCTTCGGCGGCGATCGCGCCTTCGATGAATTCGCGCGCGCGCAACAGCTCGAACGGACCTTCGTCCGTTGACGCTTCGGATGCGGCGGCGTTCGGCGGATCCGTGACGTAGATGCCGGAGCCGACGCGGATGCGGATGCGACCTTCGACTTCCAGCGCGATCAGCGCTTCGCGCACTGTCGGACGAGAAATTGCCAATTGGTCGGCCAAATCCCGCTCGGTCGGCAGACGGTCGCCGACGGCAAACTCGCCGGAGTCGATCAGCTGCCTGAGCTGATCGGCGACCTGTCGATAGAGCCGACGCGGTTCAACCGCCTGGATCGGCATATCAGCCCAATCCTCTCTTCAGATATCGTTATGCCGACTGGCATATTGGTCTGACCTATTGACCACAGCCTAGACGGAGGATTGGGCGAGTCAAGAGCGACCAGCGTTGGACGCGACATTGTGATAGATAGTGGGGCGCAGGTCGCGTTTCGTGCCCAGCTGCGGGCCCGTTTAAGGGATATGAGAACCGACTCCCGGTGACGAGGCGCATTCTACCCGCAGCAAGATCAAAGAGATCGCGGCCGAGTTCCATGTCCTGCGCGGCCACGACCGTTTCAGCTTCGGCGATATAGCGACGGCGATCGGCACGACACGAGCCAACATCCACCATCACTTCGGCGCGTCCTCAATCGCAGATCGGTGTCAGGCCGCCTGACCGGTGAAAAGATCGTGGAACCGCTGCAGATACAGCGGCCAGCCCTGATCGCTATCAACCCCACCGCGCACGCTCTCCCAGCCTTCGCCATGGCGTTCGAGATTCCGGTGCTCGATCTCAACCCTGGTTCGGTTCTCCGTCTCCGCCGTGAACCGGACTTCCCATTCGCTGGTCTTGTTCAGGTCGGTCTCAATCTGCCACCGCGGGCTGATATCCCAACTCAGAACCAGTCGGCTGGGCGGATCGTAAGCCAACACACGAGCCCAGCGGCATTCGCTGCCGTCCACGCCGCGATCGTAAACGTGACCCCCGACCCGGGGTTCAAAGATCGTCTCAGCAATGGGCATTGCGAGAAGATTGTGCTCGCGAGGTTTGAACCTGCCGAAATCCTCGGTGAAGACCTTGAAGGCTCGCGCGACAGGCGCCTCGACAACGACGGAGTGTCTTACAGGCGCGGGTGTAGGATGCTTGCTCATGCCTGATTCCTTCTTCGGAAGCTCGACGGCCAATTTGTAGCCCGCTAGGGTCTTGCTCCAGAACTGATCGACTTCCGCGCGCAGACTTGCCAGGCCGCCGGGATCGATACGATATATGCGTTCCTTGCCCGAGCGCGTGTCGGCCACAAGCCCGGCATCCTTGAGTACCTTCAAGTGCTGGGAGACCGCCGGTCTGGTTACAGGCAGCACACGAGCAAGTCCGCTGACCGAACAAGGCTGTTCGACCAACAGTTCGAAGATCGTGCGCCTCGTCGAGTCTCCGAGCGCAGTCCAGTAGTTCGCGTTAGTGGCCACTAACGCGAACTTAAGGCGATGGGCCTGCCCTGTCAAGCTGGAGTGGTCGACGTTGCGGAACCTCAGTCCCGATCCGGGTCCGTCGGGTAAAAGGAAACCGTCGTCAGGTTTCGGAAATGCTCATGCATCGGCAAGGCGCTGTGCGCATGGCACATGCGCCCAATCAGCCGGGGTCCGCCAATCTAACCATTTGTAATATGTATTGAAATTGGCGCACCCGACAGGATTCGAACCTGTGACCTCTGCCTTCGGAGGGCAGCGCTCTATCCAGCTGAGCTACGGGTGCTTCCCGGCGGGCCGGAAAACGAACCAGCCGGTGAACCGGCAAGTCACGGCTTCTTAGCGGAAGCGGGCGCGGGCTTCAACGGGCAATTGGGGATTGGCGCTGCGTCCCATGGTGCAGGTGGCCCTCTCACAAGTGCGGGCTTGTCGTGCATGGCGCTCCCCTTCTCCGTCTCGGCTTCGCCAAGCCACCTCCCCCACTTGGTGAGGGCGAGGAACCCAAGCTTGCCAGAGGCGAGCTTTGTGTGTGTCTGCAATAGCGGCCGCGCTTCTTCCGATCATGCCCGCTGTGCATTCCGTCACCCCGTCGCCTCGCTCTTCACCGCCCGCCTCCTCACTCCTCTTGCCGCCCGCTTCGGCTTCTTCGCGCCCGTCAGCTCATGCATGGCGTCGAGCTGCATCTGCTGCATTTCGGCCAGGCGGGTCCACTGGCGCGAGATGAGGTAGTCGAGCTTTTCGTGCAGATGGCGCACTTCGAGCTCGGCCTTGAGGTTGACGCGGTAGTCGTTGAAGGAGCGCAGGCGGTCCTTGGTCTCCTGACGCTTCTGGCTCATCATGATGATCGGCGCCTGGATGGCGGCAATGCAGGAGAGCAACAGGTTGAGCAGGATGAACGGATAGGGATCGAAGGCGCGACCCATTCCCGCGATCAGGTTGATGCCGATCCACACCAGAAGCACGCTGGCGAAGGAGATCAGGAACCACCAGCTGCCGCCGAAGGCCGCCATGGTGTCGGAGACGCGGTCGGCGAAGGAGCGGTGCTCCTCGAACTCCTCCTCGCTGTTTTCGGAAATCGTGTCCTGCCTGGCGATCGATTCCACCACCTGGCGGTCGAGCTCGGAGAATTCGCCGTGCTCCTGCTGGAGCAGTTCTTCCATGTAGCGCATGCGGTAGCGGCCGAGTTCGGCGCGGCTGATGCGGGCGCCGGTCGGCAGGTCCGGATGATCGGAGCGGATACGGTCGGCGAGGCTCGGGCGCAGATTGTCGATGCGCACCAGGTCGCGCTTGCGGAACTTCCGGCCCGATATCGCCGACGGCTTTTTCTTCGGCTTGCCGCGTGACGCGCCGGGGCCGGCCGGCTCGGAGTCCGGCACGTCGGGTGCTTCGAGGTGCTCGTCCAAACCCTGGTCGGCTTCGAGCCCGCCTGCCGTCGGCGCCTCGAAATATTCGCCGCCGCCGTCATTGTCCGCCGGCTTCTGCTCAGGTGCCTTGGGAAGGGTGCTCATGGTTCGGGCTCCTGCTGTCGCGCTGGGAAAGACGATACGCCAATGTGGCGGCGCATAGCCACCGGCGCGCATGGGAATTTGACGTCCCGACTTGGTCATCCTGGGGCGAAGCGATGGGTGGGCCGTGACTTAGCCGTGCCGTGCTGCGGAGCGGAGATTCTGCATCGCGGCGGCACTTTGAAGTCGGGTCTCGGCGACGCCGCTACGCGGCTGCTCCGCCCGTGGATGACGAGGTAGGGAGTGCTCCATCCCTGCGGAGCGCCGCACAAGCCCTGCGGATTCCAGAACATTCCCTGGCGTCACGCCGCTTTATCATTCCCGCTCGAACATTGGTACCCCGGCGGTCGCGTCCGCTCTCGTATTGGCGGATCGTCGGAGCGCCCAACGACAAGGGAACGACGATGAAATTCATGCTGACCGACCGCAAATTGCACCCCCGGGCCGAGCCCGTCGCCGCCGATTTCAGGAAAGGCGGCATCAGCCGCCGCGAATATCTGGCCCTCATGGCCGGCCTCGGCGTCAGCGCCGCCGGCGCGCTGGCGCTGGGCGGCCTCGCCCCCACTCCTGCCCGCGCCGCCGAACCCAAGCGCGGCGGCGTGCTGCGCGTCGCCATGAACGTCAAGGGCTTCAAGGACCCGCGCACCTTCGACGGCGTCGAAATGTCGAATGTCGCCCGCCACTGCAACGAATATCTGGTGCGCTGGAACACCGACTTCTCCTTCGAGCCCTGGCTGCTGGAAAGCTGGGAGATGAGCGACGACGCCAAGACCCTGACGCTGCATGTGCGCAAGGGCATCTCCTGGTCGAACGGCGACGCCTTCAACGCGGACGATGTCGTCCACAACCTCACCCGCTGGTGCGAGGCCGGTGTGGCCGGCAATTCGGTCGCCGCGCGCATGGGCGCGCTGGTCGACGCCGGCACCAAGAAAGTGGTCGATGGCGGCATCGAGAAGGTCGACGATTTCACCATCAAGCTCAACCTGCCAAAGCCCGATATTTCGCTGATCGCCGGCATGGCCGATTATCCCGCGCTGATCATGCACCGCTCCTATGACGGCGACGGCGATCCCCTGAAGGCGCTGGCGATCACCACCGGCCCCTGCGAGCTGGTAAAGTGGCATGCCGAAACGGGCGCCGAGGTGAAGCGCCGGGATAAGCCGTGGTGGAAGGGCGAATTCTACCTGGATGGCATCCAATGGATCGACTACGGCTCCGACCCCAACGCCATGCTGTCGGCGTTCGAATCCGGCGAGATCGACACCGACCACGAGACCGCTTCCGATGCCGTCTCGCAGACCGAGCAGATGGGCTTGAAAAATTCCGAGATCGCCACCGGCTCCACCATCGTTGCCCGCTTCAATGTCGGCAACCCGCCCTATGACGACGTCAGGGTGCGTCGTGCCGCCCAGCTCGCCGTCGACAATTACGCCGTGCTGACGCTCGGCCTCGGCGGCCTCCGCGGCAAGCCCGCCGACAATCACCATGTCGGCCCCATGCACCCCGAATACGCCGATATCGGCCTCGCCAAGCGCGATGTGGCGGAAGCCAGGAAGCTGCTGGCGGAGTCCGGCAAGGCGGACCATGAATACGACCTCATCTCCGTCGATGTCGAATGGCAAAAGAACACGGGCGACGCGATGGCGGCGCTGATGCGCGACGCGGGCTTGAAGGTCAAGCGCACCGTTCTGCCGGCCGCCACCTTCTGGAACGACTGGAGCAAATACCCCTTCTCCTGCACCGAATGGCTCGGCCGCCCGCTCGGCGTCCAGGTGCTGGCGCTCGCCTACAAATCGGGCGCCGCCTGGAACGAAAGCGCCTACGCCAACAAGGAGTTCGACGAGCTGCTCGACAAGGCGCTGGCAATGCCGGACGCCAAGGCACGTAAGGAGATCATGGCCAAGATCGAGCAGAACCTGCGCGACTCAGGCATCATCATCCAACCCTACTGGCGCTCGGTCTACCGCACCTACCGCAAGGGCGTCGAAGGCTGCGAACAGCACCAGGCGCTGGAGCAGCATTTCGAGAAGGTGTGGATCGAGGGGTGAGCCTTCTCAGTTCCTCTCCCTCCGGAGGGGGGAGAGGTGGCGCTGCGAAGCGACGACGGAGTGGGGGAAGCCATTCACGAAGCCAAAACCCGGTCAGGATAAAGGCTCCGGCTAGCGCGTGCCTATCACACGTCGGCACCGCCCCTCACTGTCCTGCCCGTCCTCCGCAGCAGCTGCGCTGCAGCTGCGGAGGTGGACCGGACATCTCTCCCCGTAAACGGGGCGAGAGAAGATGGCCGCAACGCCGGCGCCCTTCCTGCAACGTTTGCGATTGGCGAAAGCGGTGAAGGCAGCGTCCTTCTCCCCGTTTCACGGGGAGAAGATGGCGGCAGCCAGATGAGGGGCAGCGCCAACGCTTATCTTCCTGTTGCGGATATCGACGGGGCGACTCCAAACATACCAGCTACCGCTCGGTTCTCACCAGCGTCCAGATCCAGCCGATGAAGGTAAGCACCAGGAACGGATAGCCGGCGGCGGGCAGCGGCGCCGAGGTCGGCAGCAAGGGCGCACCCCACAGGATCATGCCCGCGGACACCACAAACAGCGCGGCGGCAACGAGCGCGGTGAGCCGCATCCACAGGGCAAAAGTCTTCGGCGCGCTGACCATGACAAGTGCTGCCGCCCAAAGCGAGATGCCGCCGACATAGGAGGGCACGCTGGCCTGCAAGCCGGCCGCATTGCCGGCCAACAGCAGGCTTTCGCCGGCGAGGAAGGGTCAGGAACCGGCAGCGACGCAATCATTGCCCAGCCGCTGGTATTTCATGGTCAGAAGTGCCGTGGCGACCAAACCGCTTGGCGCTGCGGCAGACGAATAGAGGGGAGAAGTGTTACACTATGTATCCGGTCCATTCTGTTACCTATCTATCGGCTGGACAGCGCTGCGAAGCAGCGACGGAGTGGGGGACGCCGTTCACGAAGCCAAGGCCGGGGCAAGATTGAGGCTCCGGCTAGCGCGTGCCTATCACACGTCGGCGCTGCCCCTCATTGCCCTGCCGGGCATTTCTCCCCGTATAGTGACGGGGAGAAAGCAGCTGGCCGCAACGCCGGCACCTCTTCTGCAACGTTGGTGATTGGCGAAAGCGGTGAAGGCAGCGTCCTTCTCCCCGTTTCACGGGGAGAAGATGGCGGCAGCCAGATGAGGGGCGGCGCTAACGCTCATCGTCCTGTTGCGGATATCGACGGGGCGACTCTAAACGTACCAGCTACCGCTCGGTTCTCACCAGCGTCCAGATCCACCCAACAAAAGTCAGCACCAGGAACGGATAGCCGGCGGCCGGCAGCGGCGCCGAGGTCGGCAGCAAGGGCGCGCCCCACATGATCATGCAAGCCGAGATGACAAACAGCACGGCGGCAACGAGCGCGGTGACCCGCATCCACAGGGCAAAAGTCTTCGGCGCGCTGACCATGACAAGTGCTGCCGCCCAAAGCGAGATGCCGCCGACATAGGAAGGCACGCTGGCCGCCAGCCCCGCCGCATTGCCGGCCATCAGCAAGGTTTCGCCGGCGAGGAAGGTCAGGAAGCCGGCCGCAACGCAGTCATTGCCCAGCCGCTGGTACTTCATCGTCAGCAGCGCGGTGGCGACCAAACCGCTTGGCGCTGAGGCAGACGAATAGAGGGGAGAAGTGTTACCTATTGGATCCGGTCCATTCTGTTACCCATCTATCGGCTGGACAGCGCTGCGAAGCAGCGACGGAGTGGGGGACGCCGTTCACGAAGCCAAGGCCGGGGCAAGATTGAGGCTCCGGCTAGCGCGTGCCTATCACACGTCGGCGCTGCCCCTCATTGCCCTGCCGGGCATTTCTCCCCGTATAGTGACGGGGAGAAAGCAGCTGGCCGCAACGCCGGCACCTCTTCTGCAACGTTGGTGATTGGCGAAAGCGGCGAAAACAGCGTCCTTCTCCCCGTTTCACGGGGAGAAGATGGCGGCAGCCAGATGAGGGGCGGCGCTAACGCTCGTCTCCTTGTCCCGGATATCGACGGGCGATTAATTTGCTCTTGTAGTAAACAGGAGAGTTGTCAATGGTTTACCGGGCATATTGATCGCTGCCGTTTTCTGAACATCGTATTCAATGCCAGCGGCCTGCAGAGCTGCGATAAGGGCCTTTGCGTCCTCAGTCAGTGTATCTCCAGCATGCGATTGGACTGCTATTCCAGTGGGCGGTGGATTGCCCAGGCCCATAACGCTGCCCTCCATCAACTCCCACCCCAACCTTCTAAGCAAAACACCAAACTGGGCGTAGATTTTACCGCTTTCGGGGCTACCCACGTCCTTGATCAACTGGATAGAGCCCGGCTTGTTGCTAAGGTGGGTTGAAAGGAGCCTCGATTGCTCTGGATCAAGATTTCTTGGCTCCAGCGCGGCAAGCCGCCTCTCTAGCGCAGAAATCAAATTCCTAGCTTCGTCAGGCGTTGCGCCATTCAGTTTGGATTGGTAGTCGGCTATTTTTTCGTCTTTTGCAATGTGCCGACTTTCCAATGTGGCAATATCACTTTGCAGATTTGAGATTGTCCTATTGAGCCATGTCCGCCCGATAGCTACGCCGCCGCCGCCGACGATGATGACCAAAGTGACGAACACCCAAGGCGCTTGCGTCACAACGGCCCAGTTATCTTTGAGAAATTGAATCGGATCGCCCATGCGCAAATTATATCAGCACAGTCATGATTCGTCACCGCGTCCTCCACCCGACCACAGAGTATAGGATTTGCGCCGCGAATGGTGATACGTTCACCATCTGTTCAAAGGAGGCCGACATGGCTAAGAACACAGGTGACGACTATCGCCGGGGTGCAGTGACGGGCCGCACTCAATTCCAGCATGAGAACGGCGACTGGCAGAAGCGCGACGAACGAACCGGCCAATTCATGGAACGCAAGTCGTCTGAAGGTCCATTCAAGGGCGTGGCTAAAGAGCCAGACGGCCGGGATACCGACAACTCATAGTCGGTAGTGTGTTACGTTCCATCGCGCAGCGTCACCCCCGCAGCGCTGGCGCTGCCTCCGGCAGCGCCCCCGCTTGCGGAGCCGTTCATCGATCCACGGGATCGATGACTTGGCGCGCTCAGCACCAATCGGCTTCTCAATCCCCCATCTTCAGCGCTTGGATAAACGCCTCCTGGGGAATATCCACCTTCCCGAACTGCCGCATCCGCTTCTTGCCTTCTTTCTGCTTGTCCAGCAGCTTGCGCTTGCGGCTCACGTCGCCGCCGTAGCATTTGGCGGTGACATCCTTGCGCAGTGCCGAGATGGTTTCGCGGGCGATGACCTTGCCGCCGATGGCTGCCTGGATCGGGATCTTGAACAGATGGTGCGGGATCAGCTCCTTGAGCTTCTCGCACATCTGGCGGCCGCGCTTTTCCGCCGCCGTGCGGTGCACCAGCATCGACAGTGCATCGACCGGCTCCTCATTGACCAGGATCGACATTTTTACCAGGTCGCCTTCCTTGTAGTCGGTCAGGTGATAGTCGAAGGAGGCGTAGCCCTTGGAAATCGACTTCAGCCGGTCGTAAAAATCGAAGACCACTTCGTTGAGCGGCAGATCGTAAGTCAGCATGGCACGCTTGCCGACATAGGAGAGGTCGGCCTGGACGCCGCGCCGGTCCTGGCAAAGCTTCAGGATGCCGCCGAGATAGTCGTCGGGGGTCAGGATCGTGGCGCGGATCCACGGCTCCTCGATGGCGGAGATTTTCACCACGTCCGGCATGTCGGCCGGGTTGTGCAATTCCTTCATCGAGCCGTCATTGAGCAGCAGCCGGTAGACCACGCTCGGCGCCGTGGCGATCAGGTCGAGGTTGAACTCGCGCTCCAGCCGCTCCTGGATGATTTCGAGATGCAGCAGGCCAAGGAAGCCGCAGCGATAGCCGAAGCCGAGCGCGGCACTGGTTTCCATTTCGAAGGAGAAGGAGGCGTCGTTGAGGCGCAATTTGCCGACCGCGGCACGCAGATCCTCGAAATCGGCTGCGTCGACCGGGAACAGGCCGCAGAACACCACCGGCTGCGCCGGCTTGAAGCCGGGCAGGGCCTGCGCGGTCGTGCGCTTGTCCTCGGTGATGGTGTCGCCGACGCGGGTGTCGGCCACTTCCTTGATCGAGCCGGTGAAGAAGCCGAACTCGCCGGGGCCGAGCTCGTCGACATTGATGCGGGCAGGGGTGAACACGCCGGTGCGCTCGACCAGGTACTTGGCGCCGGTGCCCATCATGCGGATGGTCTGGCCCTTCTTCAGAACGCCGTCGATGATGCGCACCAGCACGATGACGCCGAGATAGGCGTCGTACCAGCTATCGACCAGCATCGCCTTCAAGGGGGCGGCCGCGTCGCCTTCGCGCGGCGGCGGCAACTGATGGACGATCGCCTCCAGCACGTCGGGAATGCCAAGGCCGGTCTTGGCCGAGATCAGCACGGCGTTGGAAGCGTCGATGCCGATCACCTCCTCGACCTGCTCGCGGATGCGCTCCGGCTCGGCGGCCGGCAGGTCGACCTTGTTCAGCACCACGACGATCTCGTGGTTGTTGTCGATCGCCTGGTAGACATTGGCCAGCGTCTGCGCCTCGACGCCTTGAGACGCGTCGACCACCAGCAGCGAGCCCTCGCAGGCGGCGAGCGACCGCGACACTTCATAGGCGAAGTCGACATGGCCGGGCGTGTCGATCAGGTTGAGGATGTAGTCCTCGCCATTATTGGCGCGGTATTTCAGCCGCACGGTCTGCGCCTTGATGGTGATGCCGCGCTCGCGCTCGATGTCCATCGAGTCCAGCACCTGCTCCTTCATGTCGCGCAGCTCCAGCCCGCCGGTGGACTGGATCAGGCGGTCGGCAAGCGTGGATTTGCCATGGTCGATATGGGCGACGATGGAGAAATTGCGGATGTGGTCGAGGGGCGTGCTCATGCGGCGGCTTTAGCAGGGGCGGCCAGCGGCGGCAAGGCTTGCGGCGCAAGGCCCGCCTTGGCCAACACAAAGCGATGAGCCGGCCCAAAAAGCCAACCTCGACGATCACAAACCGGTGAGCGCTGTAACGAAGCCGGTGCCGGCGGCGAAGTGGGGACATGACGGGCGCGCCGCGCCACCACTCCATGGAGCAAGCCGATGTCGGGATCCAGGCGCAGCACGCTCATTGCACTGTCCGCAGCGCTGGCGCTCGCGGGCTCGCTCGGTGCCGCGGCCGCTCAGCCGCTCACCGTGGTCGAGCTGTTCACCAGCCAGGGCTGCTCGTCCTGCCCGCCGGCCAATGCCAATCTGATCAAGGTCAAGGACCAGCCCGGCGTGTTGGCGCTGTCCTTCAACGTCACCTATTGGGATTATCTCGGCTGGAAGGACATTTTCGGCAAGCAGGAATTCACCCAGCGCCAGGTTTCCTACGAACCGCCGCTCGGCCATGACGGGCCGTTCACGCCGCAAGTGGTGGTCAATGGCCATGCCGATGTCGTCGGCGCCGCACCCGGCGAGATCGAACATCTGATCGCGGCAAGCGGCCGGACCAGCGGCCCATCGCTGTCGCTCGACGGCGGCAAGGCCAGCATAGGCGCCGGCGCCGCACCCGGCGGCAAGGCCGATGTCTGGCTGGTGCGCTATGCCAAAGGCGTCGTCCAGGTGCCGGTGGCGCGCGGCGAAAACACCGGCCGCACCTTGCCGCACGCCAATGTCGTGCACGTATTGACGAAACTCGGCAGCTGGACCGGCGGCGCCACGGCCTATCCGCTGCCCGCCGCCTCCGGCGGCCTCAGCACCGCCGTGCTGGTGCAATCGCCGGGCGGCGGCCCGATCCTGGCCGCCGCGACCAACTGAATTCGCAGGATCTGCCCCTGAATTGCGCAAACGCCGCGTGCGGCCCGCAAGAATCCGGCAGCCGACAGGCACGCTCCATCATCCCCCATCCAACACCCCAAGGAGACAATCATGACCGTTCTTTCCCGCCTGACGCTGCCGGCACTCGCCTTTGCCTTGTGCTCGACGGCGCTGTTTGCCGGCGGCATTGCCCGCGCCGACGACGCCACCAATGCCATGAAACCCGCCGCCAATGCGATGAAGCCTGCGACGGATGCAATGAAACCGGCAACGAACGCGATGAAGCCGGCCGATCCGATGGCCACCAACGCCATGAAGCCCGCGGTGGAGGCGATGAAACCGGCGGCGGACGTGGTGGCTCCGGCCAACTAGCCGGCCGTCAATGCCGCACGCGAATGTGAGGCGCCGCAGCAACTCATGGCGCCCCCGTACGTGATCCAATAGACTGATCCCAATGGAAGCCACAGGAGTGCAACCATGACCGACATCAAATCTTCCAAACGTTCGACCGGCTATGTCCAGGGCGCGCTGGCCGCCGCCGCTCTTGCCGTCGCCGGAGCGGCCTTTTGGCTGACACCGGCCGTTTCCGCCGAGGACGTGGTGGTGATCCCGCCGCCGGCGATGGATGAGAAGGCAGTCGCAGGCAGCGAAAAGGCGATCTTCGCCGGCGGCTGCTTCTGGGGCGTGCAGGGCGTGTTCCAGCACGTCAAGGGTGTCAGCAAGGCCGTCTCAGGCTATACCGGCGGCGACAAGGACTCGGCAGTCTATGAAACGGTCGGCACCGGCCGCACCGGCCATGCCGAATCCGTCGAGATCACCTACGACCCTTCTAAGGTCACCTATGGCCAGCTGCTGCAGGTCTACTTCTCGGTCGCCCACAACCCGACCCAGCTGAACTACCAGGGGCCGGACTCAGGCACGCAGTACCGCTCGACCATCTTTGCCGAGAACGACGCGCAGAAGAAGATCGCGCAGAGCTACATCGCCCAGCTCAAGCAGGCCAAGGTGTTCCCAAAGCCCATCGTCACCACGCTGGAGACCGGCAAGACCTTCTATCCGGCCGAAAACTACCATCAGGATTTTTTGACGCTGAACCCGACCTATCCCTACATCGTCTACAACGATCTGCCCAAGGTGGCGAACCTGAAGCAGCTGTTCCCCGCGCTCTATAGCGAGAAGCCAGTGCTGGTGCTTTCGGCGAGCAATTGACGAGGGTTATCTCCCCCCTCGAGGGGGAGATGGCCGGCAGGCCAGAGGGGGTCGGTCCGACCTGGCGCGGCCCCCTGCGACAGATGAAGGTTGGCGCTCCACGTCCGGCGACCCCCTCTGTCGCCTTCGGCGACATCTCCCCCTCGAGGGGGGAGATTACAGGCACACCTCAATCGTAAGTCAGGTCGGTCGCCTTGCCGCCGAACACCCGGTAGGCATAGAACGAATAGAAGATGATGATCGGCAGCACGACCACTGTGCCGGCCAGGATGATGGCCAGGCTTTCGGGCGCCGAGGCCGCCTGCCAGATGGTCAGGCGATCAGGCACCACGAACGGGTAGAACGACCAGGCGAGACCGGCAAAGCCCAGCGCGAAGATGGTGGCCAGCGCCAGGAACGGCGTCAGCGCATGACGGTCGTCTGGCTTCGGCAGGTGGAAAGTCTGCCGCCACAGCCACAGGAACAGCAGCGCCGACAGGATCGGCAGCGGCGAGAGGTAGAGCATCGAGGGCCAGACGAACCATTTGTCGAAGATGCGCGCACTGGCGAACGGCGTCGCCAGCGAGACGGCGGCCATGCCGAGCGCGGTCAGCACCAAGGTGGTGCGCAGCCAGCGCACCGCCTTCTTCTGCAACTCGCCTTCGGTCTTGTAGATGACCCATGCCGCACCCATCGCCGCGTAAGCGGCGGCCAGGCAGAACGCCACCAGCACGCCGAACGCCACGCCGCCAGGGCCGACATCGAGGCCGAGCACATAGACGCCCAGCATGTATCCCTGCGCCAGCGAGGCGATGAGCGAACCAAGGAAGAAAATACGGTTCCAGCGGTGCTTGCGTTCGGTCGGCACCTTGGCGCGGAAATCGAAGGCGACGCCGCGCAGGATAAGTCCGACCAGAAGCACGAAGACAGGAATGTAGAGCGCTGTCAAAATGACGCCATGCGCCAGCGGGAAGGCGACCAGCAGCAGGCCGACCGCAAGCACCAGCCAGGTCTCGTTGGCGTCCCAGAACGGGCCGATGGCGGCGATCATCGTGTCCTGTTCTGCATCTTCCGCCGCGGCGAACAGGATGCCGATGCCCAGATCGAAACCGTCGAGGATGACGTAGATCAGGATGGCGAGGCCCATCAGGCCGGCGAAGATGAGTGGGAGCAGGGTCGGCCAGTCATACGTCATCTTTCTCTCCTACTCGCCAGCCGCCGGCTGCGACATCGGTCTGTTGAGCACGCCCGGCAGTGGCGAGGTGTCGCCGTCCTTGGCCGCCTTCAGCGCCAGGTGGACCAGAACGCCGAGATAGGCGATCAGCAAAAGCACGTAGAGAATGAGGTAGGTCGCCAGCGTCAGCGCGACATGGCTGCCCGCCACCGGGCCGACGGCATCGGCGGTCCTCAGCACGCCCGTCACCAGCCACGGCTGGCGGCCGATCTCGGTGGTGTACCAGCCGGCCAGCGTCGCCAGCCAGCCCGACAGCGCCATCGGCACCATCAACAAGGCGAGCGGCTTCGGCAAGCTTTGGCGGCGCTTGAGAAAGAAGGCCGCCGACCACGATACGAGGAGCATCAGGATGCCGGTCCCGACCATGATGCGGAAACCCCAGAACACCGGGAACACCGGCGGATGGTTGCCCGGAAAATCGTTCAGCCCAGGCACCACGCCGCTGGTGCTGTGCCGCAGTACCAGGCTGGCGCCATCGGGGATGGCGAGTTCGAACCTGTTTTCCTTCGCCGCCTCGTCAGGCAGGGCGAACAGAACCAGCGGCACGTTGGGACCGGTGTTCCAATTGGCTTCCATGGCGGCGATCTTCTGCGGCTGGTGCTCCAGCGTGTTCAGCCCATGCTGGTCGCCGGCGAAGATCTGGATCGGGATCAGGATGGCGGCGGTGAAGACGCCGGTGCGCAGCGCCTTCCACATCGATTCCGAGCGGTCGCCATAGAGGTAACGCAGCGCCGACAGGCCGGCGATCAGGAACGACACCGTCAGGCCGGAGGCGAGCAGCATGTGCACCAGCCGGTAAGGCATGGACGGATTGAAGATGATCGCCCACCAGTCGACGGCATGCGCCACGCCGTCCCGTATCTCGAAGCCGGCCGGCGTTTGCATCCAGGAATTGAGCGCGATGATCCAGAAGGCCGAGACGGTGGTGCCGCCCGCCACCAGCACCGTCGCCAGCGTATGGATCCGGTTGGAGACGCGGCGGAAGCCGAACAGCATGATGCCGAGGAACGCCGCTTCGAGGAAGAAGGCGGTCAAGATCTCGTAAGCCAGCAGCGGCCCGGCGATGTTGCCGACCTTTTCCATATAGCCCGGCCAGTTGGTGCCGAACTGGAAGCTCATGGTGACGCCGGAAACAACGCCCATGGCGAAGGACAGCGCGAACACCTTCACCCAGGTGAAATAGGCCCGCATCCAGGCGGAATCGTTGGTCGCATTGTAGCGCAGCTTGAAGAACAGCAGCACCCAGCCAAGCGCAATGGTGATCGTCGGAAACAATATATGGAACGAAATATTCGCGCCGAATTGCATGCGCGACAATATGAGCGGGTCCATGGTGGGCTCCGGCTGCTTCTAATGTTTTAAAACAATAATCCCGGCGCCGATTGAGGTCAAAGCGGCGTCCCGCCGCGAGGCGGAACGCCGCAGCGCTCGGCCAAGATGACGCATGCGTGCCGCGCTGACCTCTATTTGTCTTTTATCCATGGCAACGGCCGACCTGCGTCGATTGTCGAGAACTGTCAGCAACGGCATTGACTTCCGGTTGCAGGCAACGACATTCGGCCTATATCAAGGGACCTCTTTCAAGCAGCCGTTTTCAGCCATGCCTTCCATTCTGTCCATTTCCGGGGTCTCCAAGACCTACGCCACCGGCTTCACGGCGCTGAAGCAGGTCGATCTCGACATCCGGCGCGGCGAGATCTTCGCGTTGCTGGGGCCGAACGGCGCCGGCAAGACGACGCTGATCTCGATCGTCTGCGGCATCGTCAACCGCTCGTCGGGCACGGTCACCGTCGACGGCCACGACATCAACAAGGATTACCGTGCCGCGCGCAGCCTGATCGGCCTGGTGCCGCAGGAGCTGACCATCGACGCTTTCGAGAGCGTCTGGGCGACCGTAAACTACAGCCGCGGCCTGTTCGGCAAGCCGGCCAACCCGGCCTTTGTCGAGAAGGTGCTTCGCGACCTGTCGCTGTGGGACAAGAAGGACGCCAAGGCGATCACCCTGTCGGGTGGCATGAAGCGGCGGCTGATGATCGCCAAGGCTCTGTCGCATGAGCCGCGCATCCTGTTCCTCGACGAGCCGACCGCCGGTGTCGACGTCGAGCTGCGCCAGGATATGTGGGCAATGGTGCGCCGGCTGCGCGAGGACGGCGTCACCATCATCCTCACCACCCATTATATCGAGGAAGCCGAGGCCATGGCCGACCGCGTCGGCGTCATCAATCGTGGCGAGCTCGTCCTCGTCGAGGACAAGGCCGAACTGATGCGCAAGCTTGGCCGCAAGCGGCTGGTGCTGGAACTGCGCAGCCCGCTGACGGCCATTCCGGAAGCTTTCTCGAACTACGCGCTGGAACTGTCGCCGGATGGCGGGCAGCTGACCTATACCTATGACAACCAGGCCGAGCGCCCCGGCGTCGCCTCGCTCATCCGCGACCTCGAGGCCGGCGGCATCCAGTTCCGCGACATCGACACGCAAAACAGCTCGCTCGAGGAGATCTTCGTCAATCTGGTGAGGAGAGAGGCATGAACCCGCGCGCGGTCATGAATCTTCGTGCAGTATGGGCGATCTACCGGATGGAAATGGCACGCGCCTTTCGCACCGTGCTTCAAAGCATAGTCTCGCCGGTCATCTCGACATCGCTCTATTTCGTCGTCTTCGGCTCGGCCATCGGCTCGCGCATCACCGAGATCGACGGCATCAGCTACGGCGCCTTCATCGTGCCGGGGCTGATCATGCTGTCGCTTCTGACGCAGTCGATCTCCAACGCCTCCTTTGCCATCTACTTCCCGAAATTCGTCGGCTCGATCTACGAGCTTCTGTCGGCGCCGGTTTCCTATCTGGAGATCGTCATCGCCTATGTCGGCGGTGCGGCGACCAAGTCGATCATCCTCGGCCTGGTCATCCTGGCCACCGCCTCGCTGTTCGTGCCGCTCCACATCGAACATCCGTTCTGGATGCTCGCCTTCCTGGTCTTGACGGCGATGACATTCAGCCTGTTCGGTTTCATCATAGGCATCTGGGCAAAGAGCTTCGAGCAGCTGCAGCTGGTGCCGCTGTTGATCATCACGCCGCTGACCTTCCTCGGCGGCAGCTTCTATTCGATCAACATGCTGCCCGGCGTCTGGCGCACGGTGACGCTGTTCAATCCGGTCGTCTATCTGATCAGCGGTTTCCGCTGGAGCTTTTACGGCAAGTCCGATGTCTCGGTCGGCATCAGCCTCGGCATGACGATCGTGTTCCTGGCTGTCTGCATAGCGATCGTGGCGCGGATATTCAGGACCGGTTACCGGCTAAGGAACTGACGGATTGGCCGAGCGCTAAGCGCTACGCGGCTGCCTTCCTGCTCGCCGGCGGATCCCCTAAACGGCCTTGACCAGCCGCAGCAGCCCCAGCATCTCGACATATGTCCCCTTGCGGAAGGCGATATAGGTCGGCTCCTCGACGCCATGGAAGCGGCGCTTGAACGCCGCCTGACCCTGCAGGTTGAACCTGCGGCGGTTCACCCATGGCGAATCATAGGCGCGCTGGAAGGTATTGCGCCAGAAGTCGCTTTCGGCAAATCCGCTTGGTCCGATGTCGACCAGCGGCGACAGGCCGAGCGTGACCACCGAGATGCCTTCCTCGCGAAAACGATCGACGGCGAATTTGGTCAGTCCGATCTCGGCATGCGGCGAGGCGTCGATATGCTTGCGCTTGAAGGCGGTGGTGTAGCCGATGACCTTGCCGTCGGCAAACAGCGGGTCGAAGTCGAGCAGGGCGATCAGGTCGCCGTCCGGACCGTGCAGGACGAAACGGCGCATATCGGTGCCGAGATGATCGGCGAACGGACGGTTGAGAAAGCCCATCTCCCAGCGCTTGACGATGCGGTCGCCGCGCCAGTTCTCGGACAACCGGGCGATCTCGTCGAGGTAGATCGTGCGCTTGTCCTCTTCGAACGAAAACCCCTTCTTCGACAGCCAGCGCTCGGAATAGCGCACGGTCTCGTTGCGCTTGCCGGAAAAATCGTGCTCGGGCAGGATGAGGCGGGTGTCGATGCCCAGCCGGTTTATCTTGTAGCCGAGCCCAGCCAGCACGCGTGCCGTCTCCTCACCGATCTGCACGAACCACGGGTCGCCGGCGCTCTCGACAAAGCGTCTGATATAGCCGGGCCGATGGGCCGGAGCCGCGACCGGGTCGCCGAGCGCGAAATGATGCTTCATCTTGGTGCCGAAGGCGATGTAGCCGTCGGCATCGCCAAAATAGGAAAGCTTGCCCTGCACGGCGGTGGAATAGGCGAGCGAGAAGTCGCCATGGCGGCGCACCAGCGCCAGGCGTTCGACATGCGTCAGCGCCAGGCGCTCGACCTTGGGCGAGGCACCCTCGAGGACTTTGTCGAAATAGACTCGCAAGGAGGGCATGGTCGAGATTCCGCGTGCCGTCTATGGCGCGACGTGCCGGTGGACACGCAAGACACGCCATCGCGCCTTGATTTCTCGCAGGAAGCCGAACGCCGATTGCTGGTTTCCTGCGTCGGTAACGAGATCCCCAGCCCCAGACCTCGAATCAATCACATTGCCGCGACCTGATTATCGCCGATGCCGCTGATATGCCATATAGGGGCTGCATGTATTCGGACAAAACCGCCATCCCACCCTATGCCATTGTTTTGGCGACATTTTCATAGCACCGTGTTTGCGCTAGGCGGCGGGCATGCTCCGGAGCGCAAGCGCGACCCGGCGCCGCTCTCGAAAAACAGGAGCGATTTGCTGTATGGGTTCTGCGCGAGTTTCTACAGCGTCCTGCGAACCTTGCGGGGCGAAGGTCGAATGAAGGTTCAAGGGCGAATGGCTGACACGACACTCAGGCTGGAGGTGGACCTGCCGATAAGCATCGAGCCTGCGATCGTCATCGGCGCGGGTGCTGCCGGGCTGGCAGCGGCGCAGGCATTGATCCGGGCCGGAGTGCCGGCGACGATCCTGGAAAAGGAGAGCCGGCTGGCCGAGCCCTGGCATCGGCGGCATCAGCAACTGCGCCTCAACACCCACCGCGATCTCTCCGCACTCCCCGGCCTTGCCTATCCCGCGGGCACTCCCGCGTTTCCGGACAGAGCGGCCGTCATCCGCCACATGAACGATTTCAGGGAAGCGAACCGTCTGCCGGTGCAGTTCGGCGTCGTGGTCAAGGAAATCGCGTTCAAGGGCGATCACTGGGCCTTGTCGACCAGCGGGGAACCGCGCTTGGCGCGACACGTCGTCATCGCCACCGGGCGCGACAAGCAGGCGTTCATTCCCGAATGGGAAGGGATGAAGGATTTCGCCGGACGGGTCATCCATTCCGCGGACTTCGGTGACATGAAGAACTATGCGGGTAAGAAAGTACTGGTCGTGGGCGCCGGCAATTCTGGCTTCGACGCGCTCAACCATCTGGCCGGCGTCGACACGGCCGCCCTCTGGCTTTCGGCACGCAACGGCCCCGCTTTGCTCCCCAAGCGCATCGCCAAGGTCGCCGTGCACCGGCTTTCGCCGTTCATGGCGCGCTTGCCTTTGCGTGTCGCCGATGCGGTGATCGCCATCACACAACGTCTCGTTTTTGGCGACCTGACCAAATTCGGCATGCCGCCCGCGCCGACGGGCGGCGCCAGCCGCCTGACCACGGACTATACCGCGATCGCCGCCGACGAGGGAGCCGTCAGCGCCATCAAATCAGGCAAGATCACCGTGGTGCCATCAATACGGGAGTTCACCCGCGACGGCGTGATCCTGGCCAATGGCAGCCTGATCGATCCCGACATTGTCATTGCCGCGACAGGCTACCGCACCGGGCTGGAGCAGATGGTCGGTCATCTCGGCGTGCTCGACGGCAAGGGCGTCCCGCTCTTCAACGGCGGCCAAGCCGACCCGAAACTCCCCGGTCTGTGGTTCACCGGCATGCGGCCGAGCATCCGCGGCTGCTTCGCCAATGCCAGCATTTTGGCAAAGGCGATTGCCAGGAAGATTGCCGGTTCCGGCCTTAAGCAGTCTGGCGCTTGACGCTGATCGATGCCCGGCTTTCTTCCGTCACAACACGGGCAGAAGTGCCTGGCAGGACAATGAGGGGCAGCGCCAGCGTCGACAGGTGGGTGTCTTCAGCGCTGGCGCAAACCGTGGGCAGATTCACCAATGCCGCTCCCTCGGATCGCACCGGGATCAAACCGCGATTTTGCCGCCCCCCTGTTTGGTGATGGCGACTACCGCCGGCCGCACCGGCATGTCGGGCTTGAAGTCCGGCCAACGGGTTGACAGGTCCTCATAATAGGACGGGCGGCCGAATGCCTCCCAGTCCTCGCCGCCGTCGCCCGGATGCTGGACGGCGACGAAGGCGGTCTGGTCGTCGGGCGCAAACAACGGTCCGCACATTTCGGCGCCGATCGGCACCCGGAAGAACAGTTTCGACGTCGCTCGCGCGGCGCCCTCCGTGTCCACGGCCCACAGGCCATCGGTGCGGCCTGTGGCCTTCGGGCCCTGACCGTCGGTGGCGACCCACAGGCGGCCGGCCGAATCGACCGCGCAATTATCGGGCATGCCGAACCAGCCATTCGCCGTCGTCGCGGTCGAGAACGTAGCGCCGACATCGGCGACGGAAGGATCGCCGCATTTCAGCAGCACTTCCCACTTGCCCTTGGTGGCGGCGAAATCGCCATCATCCTCGGCGATCTCGATGATGTGCCCGAAGGCATTCCCAGCGCGCGGATTGGCGGCATCGACCTGGTCGGCCTTGCGCTTGGAATTGTTGGTCAGCATGACATAGACCTTGCCGTTGACGCCATTGGGCTGGATGTCCTCGGGCCGGTCCATCTTGGTGGCGCCGAGCAGATCGGCGGCGCGGCGCGTTTCGATCAGCACGTCGGCCTGGCTGGCAAAGCCGTTCTCGGCTGTCAGTGGGCCTTGGCCGAAAGCGATCGGCAGCCATTCGACAGAACCGTCCTCGGCGAATTTGGCGACATGCAGCGTGCCGTCGTCGAGCAGGTCCTTGTTAGCCGCGCGGTCATTGGGATCGAACTTACCCGCGGTGACGAACTTGTAGACATAGTCGAAGCGCTCGTCGTCGCCGAGATAGAACACGACGCGGCCGTCCCTGGCGACGATCGATTCGGCGCCCTCATGCTTGAAGCGGCCCATGGCGGTGCGCTTCCTCGGCACCGAGGTCGGATCGTCGACGTCGACCTCGACGATCCAGCCGAAGCGATTGGGCTCGTTCGGCTCCTTCGAAATGTCGAAGCGGTCGTAATGCGCGCCCCATTCGTAAGCGCCTTCGGGAATGCCGAGGCGCTTGTAGTTGGCGGCTTCCTTGTGGCCTTCGGGCAGTTCGCCGGAGAAGTAGCCATGGATGTTCTCCTCGGCCATCACATAGGTGCCCCACGGCGTGACGCCGCCGGCGCAGTTGTTGACGGTGCCGAAAACCTTGGTGCCGGACGGGTCGGCATTGGTCTTGACGCGGTCGTGGCCGGCGACCGGGCCTGACAGGGCCATCTCGGTGTTGGAGGTTATGCGGCGGTTGAGCTTGCCGTCGCGCACCACCTGCCACTTGCCCGATACCTTGCGGATCTCGACGATGGTGCCGCCATGGGCCGCCATCTCGACATCGACCTGCTCCTTGCTGAGCGGCGCGACCTCGGCCGACTTCTTGCCGCCCTTCTCGACGATCGTGACGATCCCCGGGAACATCAGATGCGGGTTGGTGTATTCATGGTTGACGACCAGCAGGCCGTGCTCGGCCGAGCCGTCGATCTCGATGTAGCCGACATAATCATTGTTGTAGCCGAACTGTTTCGCCTGGGCCTGCGCCGACTGTTTGGTCGGGTCGAATTCCGGCGAATCGGCAAACAGCGGATCGCCCCAGCGCAGCAACACATCGGCATCGTAGCCCGGCGCCACATGGTGCTTGTCATCGATGCCGGCTTCGAGCTCGTCGAAAGAAAAGGCGGAGCCTTCCGCGGCGCGGGCTTTGCCGGCGCTGACCAACGCCAGCGGGCTGACGGTGGCGGCGATCGCCGAGACCGCCAGCGACCCCTTCAGGAAACCCCGGCGAGAAAATCGCGCGGCGATGATCTCGCCCATGGTGCGGTTGTCGGTCGGGTTGATGGCCGGGCCGTCGTTTTCCTCGAGCAGGCTGGTCCGGAATCGGGCGTCGGGGGAGCGATATTCGGTCATGCGAGACTTGCCTCTAGCTTTGGGGTGGCTGGATCTTGTTGCCTGTTCGACGCCTTACAATCGCCTGGTCACACTTTCGTGACATTGAGAGCCGCGTTCAACCGCATTCCTGCGCAAGCGCGCAACGCAGGGGTCCAGGCCCTAGTCAGGTCGGGCAAAAAGTCCCTTTCTTCCTGTCTGGGATGATCTTGGATGGATCGCTCCGATTTCCTCACGAAGCGGGTTCGCGCGCATGCGACATAGGACTTTAGTCCAACCTTGCGCTGGCAAAGGTCCTGGTAGACAACCGCAACGGTCGGAGGCCGCTTCCGGACGCCACTGCTTTCGGCGATGTTCGTTGCAACTGCGAGGTTGACCGTGGGCGCCGGCTCAATCGACGGAGATCAAGAAATGCACGGATCGATCATGGGCCGCTGTCGGCGACTGGCGCTCGGATCGGCCTCGGCGCTGGTCCTGACTCTCGCTCCCTATCAAATTGCCCTGCATGGCTCCGCTGCGGGGATCCACGTCGCCAGCGCACAGGCTGCTCCGGGCGGCGGGAACGGTGGCAACGGCGGTGGCGGCGGCGGTGGTGGGAGCGGTGGCAATAGTGGAAATAGCGGCAACAGCGGCGGCAATTCCGGAACCAATGGCGGCTCGGGAGCCGGCAAGGGCCAGAACAACAATGGCAAGAGCCATGTCGACGCCACGACCCGCGACCGCGTCGACGTGCAAGGCAACGAGATCACGGTCCATCATCCCGACGGCATAACGGAAAAGATCGAGAACGGCCGTTTCAGGATGGAAGATGCACTCGGTCGCACGATCATCGACCGCCGGGCCACCCCGGCCGATGTCAGTCGCCTCAAGAGCTTGTGAAGCCGGCCAACAGGCAACGGTCAGCTTCACACGTCACCTCCGCCGCCCCCGGCGGAGGTGACCTCGTTCAAATTGGCGTTTACGCGATCTCCGGCATCGCGATGGCAAAAAGCGCTACGAAGGGTTCCTGTCGCGGTCGCGCGACTCGCGCATCATCAGGGCCGCCTCGGTTCGGTTCCGCACTTTGAGCTTCGACAGCACGCCGGTCATGTGATGCTTGACGGTCTTCTCCTGCAGCTCCAGTCGCAAGGCGACTTCCTTGTTGCTGAGCCCCTCCGCCACCAGCCGCAGGATTTCCGTCTGCCGCTCGGTGAGTTGCCGCAGCCGGTCCGCCATGCCGTTGGCGGGCTGCTGGGACTGGAGATCCGAAAGCAGCCGTGCCGACAGCATCGGCGATAGATAGCTCTCTCCGTCCGCCACGTTGCGCAGGATGTCGGCCAGCGCACGTGATCCGACGCCTTTGAGGACATAGCCTCGCACGCCTGCGTTCAGAGCCCAGGTAACATCGGCATTGGTCTCGGAAACGGTCAGCATGACGATCTTCTGGGCGGGATGGCTGGCGAGGATGTTCGCGACCGCGGCCAGGCCGCCACCGGGCATGGAGATGTCGAGCAGCAGTATGTCTGGCCGCACCGTCGAGACGATGCGTTCTGCATCCTGCGCCGTGGCGCCCTCGCCGGCCATTTCGAAGCCTCCGATCTCCGACAGGCTGCGCGTCACGCCTTCGCGAAAAAGAGGATGATCGTCGATTATTGCAATGCGAATGGGTCCGATCATGCTTGCTCCTCGACTGATAACCTGATCACCAATCGCGTGCCTTGCGGCCCGGTCAAGGTTTCGAACTGGCCGCCGATGCTTTCGACCCGCTCTCTCAGGCCGGCGAGCCCCAGGCCTTCTGCCCGTGCCGGGTCGAAGCCAGGCCCGCCGTCCGATACTTCGACGAAAAGCCTGCCACCTTTCATCCCGGCGCGCACCGCCTGATCCTTGCCCCGGCCATGCCGATACGCATTGTTCAGCCCTTCCTGCACGAAACGGTAGATGCTGATCTTCTCCGAGGCGCCGGGCTCGGGCAAGGGTTCGGCCAGCGTCAGCGTCACCGCCGTTCCTGTCCTGCGCTCGTGTTCGTTGACGGCCAACCGCAGGATATCCGCCGCCGCCGCCGTCTCGATCTGCGGCAGGACGAGGCCGTTGCAGATGCCGCGTATCTCGCGCATCGCGTCTTCCAGCGTCTTGCGGATCATCGCGACCTCGGTCGAACGGCTTTCGCTCCATTGGCCGTCGCCGGAAAATACCGGACTGTCCATGCGCAATGCCGCCAGGGCCACGAGTTGGGCCGGGCCGTCATGGAGGTCGGCACCGATGCGGCGCAGATATCGCTCGTTGAGTGCGGTGGCGCGGCGAGACGCCCGCTGCACGCGCTGCCGCAAGGCACTGTTCTGCGTCACCAGGCCCTGCAGCTCCGAAACCTGGCGGCGCAAAGCCCTGCGCTGGTCGTCTATGGTGCGGCTGCCGCGCAGGACGATGCCCGACAGAAGCAGAAGCGCCGCCAAGGTCGCGCTAGCCACGATCAGCCAGCTTGACAGGAGGGCGGAAGCGAGGGTCGCCTGGAAGTCATCGGCGATTTCATAGAATTCGGTTACGGCCACGACCTCGCCCGACCAGGGCTCGCGGACGGGATTGTAGATCTCCAGCAATGGTACGCCAGCAGCCCTTTCCTCGTTTTCGTCGGCGTCGAACGTGTTGAATTCGGCGACGACATTGCCTTGGAAAGCAGACCGCAGATTATCGCTTGGATCGAAGCGGCGTCCTATCAAGGCCGATTCTTTCGCATAGAGAATCGTGCCGTCGCGGCGCCAGAGCTTGAACGATGCGAGGCGCTTGCCCAGCGCGCCTTGGCCGAGCGTCTCGTCAAGCGCCTGCTTGGCGGAATCGCTGAGTTCCTGGCTCTTGCGCAAGTCGGGCAACAGCGGCGCGATCACGCTATCGACGTAGAGCGCCGTCGTGGCGGCCGAATTGCGGATGACGCCGTCGCGGATCTGCGTGGTCACCCAGGCGCCCACCACCAGCATGACCGCCAGAAGGCCAAATCCGCCGGCAAGCACGAATTGCAGGGCAAGGGAAAGCTCGCTCCAGCGCCGCGCCAAGTTCTGAAGAATGCGTGTCATGGACCCCTGACCGCCCTCGATCGACAGTTGGGCGATATCCGTACATTGGGCTTCAGTCTTGCTGTTGCCAAGACCTTCATTCTCCCGACGTTGCTTGACGTTCCGGCAGGCTTCGGAAACAAGGGCTGCGGCACACGCGGCGCGGGCCGCTTCGAGAGGGGACGGGACTTGAGTTTTTCGGGATTGCTTCAGCTTGGCTTTTCAACCATCATTTTCCTGTTCGCCGCGACTGCCGCCAAGCAATGGGGTCTGGCGCCGAGCCTTGGCAAGATCCTGCTGACGCTTGCGCTCTATTCGCTCGGCAATCTGATCATGCTTCGGCTGATCCGTGAATTCGGCATGTCGGTTTCGTTCAGCCTGTCGGCGGTTATCCAGCTCGTGTCGGTCAATGTCGTGGCGCTCGTGTTCTTCGGCGAGCGCGTCAATGCGCTGCAGGCCACCGGCATCGTGCTGGCAATCGCCGCAGTGGCGCTGATCACGCTCGGGCCCTATCTGCAAGGACGGCTGTAACGGGCGACCTGCAATGAAGAATGCCGCGAATGCTCTGCTCAACCGCATCGAATTCCCGGTGTTGCTGGCCGGCCTGGTCATCGCCGGCGGGTTGTGGGGCCTCGTCGAGTTGATGGAACTGGCGCGGACTGCCACGCCGCATGCCTTCGACACCGAAATCCTGCTTGCCTTCCGTCAGGCCGGCCAACCCGGACTCCCGATCGGCCCGCCATGGCTGGAAGGGGCGATGCGCGACATCACCAGCCTCGGCAGCGCCAGCGTGCTGGTGCTGATCACGGCGGCGACCATCATCTATCTGCTGCTGATCCGCAGGCCCGGGACGGCGCTGCTCATCTTTGTGGCGGTGGCTGGCGGCCAGGTGCTGTCAAGCCTGCTGAAGGTCGGCGTCGACCGGCCGCGACCCGAGCTCGTTTCACATCTGGTCACCGAGACCTCGCTGTCTTTCCCGAGCGGCCATGCCATGCTGTCGGCGGTGACCTACCTCACGCTCGGCTCCCTCGCGGCGCGCTTCCTGCATGGCCGGACGACGAAGATCTATGTGTTGTCGCTCGCCGTGTTGACGGCGGTGCTGGTCGGCGTCAGTCGCGTCTATCTCGGCGTTCACTGGCCATCGGATGTGCTGGCCGGCTGGTGCGCCGGCTTCGCCTGGGCGATGCTGTGCTGGTTGGCGGCTCGGTTCCTGCAGCGGCGCAAGGTGGTGGGCGGCGACGGCGCCTGACCGCCCTTCAGGCTGCCCATCAGATCAATCTGTTGATCCCGCAGCCCGCCAGCACGAAAACCACCGACAGCAAGCATGCCGATGTCACCAAGACCCTGAAAATATTCAACCGCGTTACCTCCGCCCCAGATGAAGACACCCTAGCTCGCAAAGCTCGGGAGTATCAAGAAAAATGGAGGGCGCGGCGCACAAGGCGAAGCGCGCCAGCGTCCGCTTCATCGTATCAGGCGTCTCGCCGCAGATACGGCGCATGCTGATCAATCACGGTGTCAAGCGGCCGTTGGTGACCTACGCCGCCTCGATCCGCGACGCGCGGGCGCAGCTGAAAAGGAAACTGGAGACTCAGTAGCGACCGGGATTTTGCCCGGCCGGGCTTGCGTGCGCATCAACGGAGATGCGGCGCACCCCGACCATTGCTTTGCAAGGCCCGAATGGCTAGTTGGACAGCGGCCCCTTGGTGACGGTAACCTTGTCGCCCGAGCGCGCGATTTCCAGGCTTTGCCCAGCTTCGCCCAATTTGCCTGGCACGGATATGGTGGCCGATTCATTATCGGCGAGAGTGGCCGAGAAACGGACGGGCGCAGCCTCACCGTCCGCCATCGTCGTGACAACCTGATAGCCGCCATCCGTGCTGGTGTAGTAGATCACCCCATGAAATCGGCCAAGGTCGACGCTCTCCCCCGTCATGGCGGACAGTTCGCCGGCATGCAGGGGAGAAGCGATCAGCAAGAATGCCGCCAGGCCTCCGGCAAAGTTACGCAGTGCGGTGCTCCGTTTGGCGTGTTCCGCTCTCGGCTGGTCCGCGGGGACATGATGTGGCGACTGCGCGCGTCTATGGGTAAAGGCTAGGCGGGTTCCGACTTCATTGGCGACGGTGTTCATGACGGGCTCCTATGTTGACAGTGTTAACTTATGGGCATTGACATAAGCCCTGAAGTAGGCGATGTCAGCATATGTTTTCACTGACAACTTTGAGGCTGATATGCAGGACACGACCAATCGGCCCTATCACCACGGCGACCTGAGGCGCGAGATCATCGAGACCGCGATGGCGATGCTGCACGAGGACAAGGGCTGGCAGTTCACGCTGCGGGAAGTGGCGCGCCGCGCCGGCGTCAGCCATGCCGCTCCCTACAAGCACTTTCCGGACAAAGCCGCCCTGCTTGCCGAAATGGCGATGCTGGGATTCGAAAGGCTGCATAAGGCAATGACGACCGCGAAGGCAAAAGGGCCAGGTCCCTTGCGGGGCGAATTCTTCGCCGTCGGGCGGGCCTATGTCCGGTTCGGAACCTCAAATCCAGGCCTCTACCGGCTCATGTTCAGTGCGGAAGCCGGCAAGGCGGTAAACGTGCATCTGAGCGAAAGCGCACTCGCCGTGTTTGGCGTGGTAACCGAATTGCTGGAGCGGGGCCAGGCCGAAGGGGTGCTGCGCAAGCGCGACGTGCGGGGTCGCGCGGCAGCCTGCTGGGCACAAATGCATGGCATCACCATGTTGACCATGGAAGGTTTGTTCCAGCTCGAAAAGGTCGGCCCGGATCCCCTGGATGCCGCCCTCACCACGCTGCTTGAAGGGCTGGAGAACTGACCTGCCTGTCGGACCGCGTACGGCGCGCAACCTTCGCCCCATCGCGCCGTGTTCGAAACGATCAGCCGCACTAGGGGCTGTTGAGAATCATCGAGAGTTGATGACGGCAGCGCATGCGTAGATCATCGCGGAGAAGTTGCGATCAGTTTTCTCGCTGCGCATTGCGATGCCTTTG
>NZ_JAMYQP010000018.1:0-108552 GCF_040320945.1 Mesorhizobium sp. M0587 | reverse complement strand
CGAAATGGATGCATTCACGTTCACTTCGCCCTTCCGCTGAGCAGTAGCGGGCTCGCAGGCGGCGGGGACGCGCCCAGACGATCGACCCGAACATTCACACTCACACGGACGAGGAAAACTTGGTAACCAGCCGCCCTGGTTGGGCCCAAACCTCTCTCTGTTTGCTCGACGCCGGCATACCCGCACCGTAAGCGCTGGACGAGGACAAGTTCCGCTGGCCGCGGGTGGAGAACGGCGTGATCCGGCTTGCCGCGCCCAACTGATGGCGCTCGTCGAAGGCATGGACTGGCGCGCTTAAGCCGAACGGAGACGGCGTCCGACGTCGGCCGGATAGGCTGTGGCGAAGTGACTCAGGCGCAAAAGGCGGGCCTCTGGCCGTGCAAAACAAGCTTTTGTCGGCGTCATGACGAGAAGCGCTTTGGCCCGTCTCCACGAAATCGTTCCGCTCAAGGCGATATTCGTCCCCATGGCGGCGGAGAAGGCCGAACTGCAACAACTCCGGAGCGAAACACTCAAGGCCGAGATCGTCCGGATGGCGACACTCAACGAGCGTGCCCAGGAGAGGATCGCCGACCTTCAGGGATCGTCAAGCAGCTGGAGCGCGCCGCTTCGGTCGCAGCTCCGAGAAGCTCGAACGTGCCCAGCAGGCCTTCGCCTTCGAAATCCAGACCGGGCTCGGCGCGATTGAGTCCGAGCTCGAGGCCGCAAGACCGCAACACCGACAGGCGAGCCGCGACGTGGTGCGCGACCGCGCAAGGCGGTCCCGGCGCATCTGGAGCGGGTCGAGATCGTCATCCGGCCCGAGCCATGGGGGAAGAAGCGCTCCCGCAGCCAATCGTCCAGTCCGTCAAACGCCGTCGGCCGCACAGGCATGCGAAACGGAACAGTCCCGCTCTCGCGTAGATACCGAGGCACCGTGTTGCGCGCGCACCCGAATTCCTTCGCCCGTCGGTTCCCCAGCCAACCTCATGCCGCCGCAGCATCGCTGCCACCTCTTCAGGCTGAAGGATCTGCTCTCCTTGCATCGTTCTCGACAATGCAGGAATCGCCCAATCCCAATCGCCATCCATTCTCAATTCGGCCGACAAGTGAGACGCCCGGTGCTCTTAGGCAGGGTAATCATACGAGATGCCTCCTGCAACATCATTTCCCGCATCCATAGGCTTGCCGGATCATTATTGTGAAGCGCAGGCCATTGGACGGCCTCCGTGAATGCGGCAGGAAGTGGCGGCGGAAGTTCGACAATCCGCAGGGGTGTTAATTTTGCGAAATGCTGCGCCAGCCGCAACGGCATGGTCCCGATGCGGCTGGTGCCTGATAGAAGGGGCGGGATCATGCTAAAGCCGTGTACGACGACCTCGATACGTCTCTCGAAACCGTTCTCGAGCAAATACCATTCCTCGATGGAGGGCTGCCGGGTGTCCCCGAATTTAAGCACAACCTGCCCCATCGACAAGTATCGGTCGAATGTAAGTGGCTCTGACAGCTGCTTGTTCGTGCCGCAGCCTACGCATACGAGCATATCTTCGAACAGGGCTGCGCGAGGATGTTTCGACATGAACACTTCCGGCATAATCAGAAAATCAACGTCGCCGCGCCGGAGAAGCTCCTCGGGGTCGTCGGAAATAGGCAGACATTCGAAGCGGACGGCGGGAGCTTCCCGCGCAGCACGCTTTACGATTTTCTTAAAAAATACGAGTGTGAGGTAATCGGAAAGGATGATGCGGAAGCGACGATCCGATCCGACCGGGTTAAAGGGGTCCCAGGAAATAATCGACAGCTGGATGTGCAGCAATGCCTCCCGGACTGCTGTGGCGAGCCCCTCCGCGCGCGGTGTCAAAATGAGTTCGCGGCCGTTCATCGTAAATAGCTCATCGCTGAAATAGGCGCGTAACCGACCGACGGCGGCGCTCATGGCCGGCTGACTCAGGTTAATACTGCGGGCTGCGGCGGTGACTTTACGCTCCCTGATCAAAGCGTCCAGCACAACGAGGAGATTTAGATCGAGTCCCTTAAAACGCATGCATTGACCTATCCGACGCGTGGATGGGTATCGCCCAAACAATCAATTTCACGAATGGTGAGAGCGTCAACGCATCAGCCGACGACGAAACAGAGCAACCGATAGGAAGAACGGCAAAACCGTGTATATGCAAAGCGCGCCGATATGCAGGCCCATGCTGCCGGCGGGACGGCCAAGCATCGCCGGACGAATGAGGTCAATTGCATGTGCGAGCGGCAACAAGGAGGCGACGTCCTGAAAAGCGCCGGGCAATTGGTTGACCGGAAACATCGCGCCGCAAAGGAACAGCATGGGTGTTATAACAAGCGTATTATAAAATATGAAATATTCATAACTGGGCGCAAGCGCCGTGACGACCATCGCTAGACTCGCGAAGGCGAGGCCACTGAGAGCGATGACTGGCAGCAAGCAGAGGATGGATGGCCACGATGCGTAGCCTAGCGTGGTCGCAACAATAGTGATTGCTGTGCCCGCCATCAGGGCCTTGGTGGCTGCCCACGCCAATTCGCCGAGTAAGATATCGCCGAGCGTCAGCTGAGTGCATAGCATTCCTTCCCAGGTGCGCTGGTCGCCCATGCGGCCGAAACTCCCGTAAACCGTTTCAGCGGTCGCCGATGCCATCGCGCTTGTGGCAACCATGCCAGCCGCGAGAAACGCAATGTACGAAGTGCCCTCAACAGGACCTATCATTGTTCCGATTCCAAAGCCGAGACCGAACAGATAGATCATCGGATCGGCGAGGTTGCCGAGCACCGATGCAAGCCCGATTTTCTTCCATCCAAGATAGTTGCGGCGCCAAACCGCGACCCAATTCCACGCATTCGCGGGCATGCCCGCCGCATAACGTTCGCCCATTGTTCAGTCCTCCATCTCGCGCCCGGTTAGCCGCAAAAACACATCCTCGAGATTGGGAGGACGCTGCAGAAGGCGTAGACCCGCGCGCCCGCGTAGCTGCGCCAGCACCTGCTCCGGATCGGGTGCATAGCAAAAAAGCGTCTCACCGCTCACCTCAATGCGCTGTGCGTACGGCCGGATCAGCGCACCCAGTTCATGCGGATTGCCGCCGTAGACCTCGACCACGTCACAGCCGATCTGCTCGTCAATGAGTGCGGACGGGCGGCCTTCGGCGATCTTGCGCCCCTCCTCCATAACGCACAGCCGATCGCACAGCCGCTCGGCCTCTTCCATGAAATGGGTAGTCAAAAGAATAGTCTTGCCCCGCGCCAGCAGCGATCGCAGCCGTTCCCAGATCAGGTGGCGGGCCTGCGGATCGAGGCCGGTGGTCGGCTCGTCCATCACCAGCAAGTGCGGGTCATTGATCAGCGCACGCGCGAGCGTCAGGCGCCGCTTCATGCCGCCGGACAGTTCGGCGACGCGCGCATCCGCTTTGTTCTCGAGGCGGGCGAACTCAAGCAGCGATGGTATGACCGCATCGATCTGGCGTCTGCTCATCCGGAAGTAGCGCCCGAACACCAACAGGTTCTCGCGTACAGTGAACGTGGTATCAAGATTGTCGAACTGCGGGACCACGCCGATGCGCATACGTGCCAAACGCGCGCGCGCCGGCACTGGAACGCCGAGCACAGTAATCTTCCCCGCATCGGGCGATGTCATGCCGAGGACCATACGCGCAATCGTGCTTTTGCCCGCGCCGTTCGGTCCCAAGAGCCCGAAGCATTCCCCCGCCGCAACGCGGAACGACAGTCTGTCGACAACGAGCTTGTCATAAGTTTTGCTTACGTCAGTAAGATCGATCGCTACCATGGACATGGGTTCATTTTACCGAGAGGGACGCCAAGACTGGCGGTTGCTTGGTTGCCTGCCGGACCTGAAACTGTGACTCGTCTTCGCCATCCCAGCCGTCGATAACGAACTGATCGACATCACAAGGATTTAGCCCCTGTTCCGGTAAAGCGGCGACAATTGCGTATAAATTATCGATGGCTTGGTAACGCGGATCGTTGTGCCGCTTTTCCTGGTCAACGCAGAAGACGAGCCGTCCATCCTCGACCAGGGCGATCGCCCCATCATGGGTCAGCTTGATACCAAAGATGCGCATAGTGTCTCCAGGTTAACGGCGATAGATTCGATTCATCAGGAAGCGGAAAGCGGGTTTCGGAAACGGACGAGCAAGCAGTCTTCGTTGACCGACTCGCCCCGACACTCAAGACGCTCTACCTCGATCAACGTTTCGTTCAGCATGGCGATGACCGGCTCAGCACCAGCGGCGTGACCCCAGCGACGGCAATTAGCATCCCTTGCCGATCCGAAGATCAGATGCCCGCCAGGCGCAAGCACCCGCACCAGGTTTTTGACGGCCTCGCGCATCTCGGCTATGTCTTCGAGATAGTAGAGGACCTCCGCCACAACGATCAGGTCAAACAACTCGTCGGTCGAAAACTGTTGAACATCGGAGACTATCCAGTTGATGCGCGACGGCTCGTTTATCCGTTGACGTGCTCGAGCAATCGCTTGCGCCACGACATCGATGACGGTGAGCCCTTGGCAGTAGGGGGCTAGTTTTTCCGTGAATGCGCCGGCAGCGCACCCGACTTCGAGGGCATTTGAAATGGAGCCTTGGGCAAGCGCCAGCTGGAGCATTTGCGTGTGGCGCTTCCGCTCGAACGGATTGCCGTCGAGAAGCCACGGATCGTCTGCGGCCAATTCCCGATCAAGCAACTGATGATTCACGTTCTGGGTCAAACTCGTGCACCTCTCGTCCACTAGGTAATTAGCGATCACTCGTCGCCGCAAATGTTGCCCGACAGCACTAATTCCGAAGAATCCCGCGCAAGATTGAGCCTGCGAAGCGGAGCCGCATGCGGCGAGAATTCTGCCCTGCTGGAACCAGTGATCGGAGTTTGGGTGGGGGCCTGTTTTCCCCCAGTGTTCGATGTAGCGACAGCAGAGCCTCGCGACAGCCAATCGCTATTGCTCAATGTACACAGCGCGTAGGCTTTCAACGGAAGCAAGAGAAAGATGTTGATGAACGTGTGCAGCGAAAAGCCCAGAAATCGAAACTGTCGGGCACGAAATGCTACCACGCTGCATCGGAGCATGGTCATGGACACAATCATCAGTCCTGTCCACCAAGGCACAGAGCCTGTCAGTGCGAAATGTGCGAGGCCCGTTAATACCGATACGGCGAGGAGTAGCGCGCCGAGATTCTGTCCGACCACGTCCAACGTGAGATAGCTATTCAGGCTGGGCAGCAAGCGCAGCCCAAGCAGCGTGTCCCGGAATGTGCTTCGTGCCCAACGGAGTTGTTGGCGCAGATACGGTCCTAGTCTGTTCGGGACGACTGTGGCCGCGATGGCGCTCGGAACGTACTCGGTTCGAAAGCCTGCTTTCAGCATCAGGATAGTAAGATGGCGATCCTCACCGAAGTCGCTTGGCTTGCCCCGAAAAAACTGCGACTCGTACTGGTCCAGTAACAAAAGGAGCGCAGACCGGCGGTACATGGCACATGGGCCGCAACAGCACATAACGGCACCGAAGCGAGCCTGCGCCGCGCGCTCCTCGTTGCAAGCCAGCCAGTACTCCATGTCTATCAGCCTGGTCAGCCAGCTCTCGGTCCGGTTACTGGCCGTCAACTGACCCATGACTGCGCCGACCGCTGAATCTCGCATCTTCGGTACAAGCTTGGCAATGACGTCGGACGCGAGTAACGTGTCTGAATCAACGTTAAGCACCAGATCCCCTGATGAGCGGCGTATCGCGGCGATCTGCGCCTTGCGCTTTCCAACATTCTCGGGAAGCAAAATGATGTCGAACCTAGGGTCGCGCGCGTAGGCTTCGTGGACAGTTCCTAAGGCTTCGCGATTTCCAGAACCGTCATCAACCACATAGACCCGAAGTCTTCCGGCGTATTCTTGGTCGGCAATGGAAGCCAGGCACTCTGAAAGCGTGCGCGGATCCTCGTTGAAGCAGGGGACGATGACATCCACGCTGGGCAGTTGATCGGAGCCGACGAGAGCCTCCAACGCCGATGAGTCGTTTGTCGGCAGAGCATAAAGCCCCTGCATGCTCTTATAAGCAGTCGAGAGCAGCGCATAAAGCGATATGGCCACAGTGCTGGTTGTACCAAGAAGAGTCATGGGATCTCGTTTGTTCAGTGATGTTGAGGAAGTGAGCGGATTACAAATCCGCGCTCACGCAATGCTGGAATCAGCCGGGACAGCGCCGTGACCGTCTGGTCGCGCAGACCGGCGTGAGCGCCCCGGCCCAACTCGCCGGGAGGGCATCCGTCGTGCAAGAGTACGATTGCGCCCGGCCGGACAGAGGCGAGCACTTTATCGATAATCGCGTCGACCCCAGGGCGAGACCAATCTCGAGGGTCGACGGACCAATGGAGGGCCGCCAGCCCGGCGATCTGTGACGCTGTGAAGACTTCTTCGCTCCAGGCGCCGTAGGGCGCGCGAACATAGCGCACCGAGGCCTGCGGGCACGCTCTCATGATGGCGTCGTTCGCTTCAAAGACCTCACGTTGCACTTCGCCGAAACCGCATTGGTACAGATCCGGATGAGACATCGTGTGGTTGCCTACCTCGTGCCCTTCTGCGATCATCCGTTGGATTAGATCTGGGTGCTCTAAGGCGTAGGCGCCGATGACGAAGAAAGTCGCCGGCACCCGCTGCTCTGCCAGCACATCGAGAATCTCCGGTGTGAAAAGTCGATTGGGACCGTCGTCAAACGTCAGATAAACGCTGCGACGGCCGGTGCCGTCAGAGCACTCACGGCGCACTTCGTACAAGCAATCGGGACGGCTCATAGCTCTGGTCCGTTCCGATCTATCATCGTGCCCGTGGGCCATTCGCTGATCGGCCGTCCAACCGGCAGAACAATGGTGAGTGCGTCATCGATGCGTGTGGGCGGCAGGTCGAGGCGGGCCTCTGGTCGGGTCGAGCGCACGCGAATTCCCGACAAAACGGCCAAAGGCCTGTATCGCCGCCCGAACCTCTCAACATGATTCCGCAGCGCGTCCCGGACCGTTCCGAAAGCGAATGGAACGCCAAGCTCCTGCAGTATTGGAAGCATGACATGGATTGAATGGGCGATTCCGAGACCCTCAAGGTCCGGGCGTACCCCGTACAGGCCCAGCTCAGCCACCAACAGGTCGACCGCGTCAACCTTGATGAAACGGCGCAGTATGCCCATGTGAGCCGCTACACCACTTGAATCATAGGCGATCACGCGGAGTTCAGGCCTGGCTCCGGCCCAGCTTCGACTACCTTCGAACGGTTCTGCGTTGGACGCCCCAGTCGGCCCGTACGTATCACGAAAGAACTCGGCGAGCTCAACGTGATCGGAGAGCTGCAACTCGTTTTCCCAGCACAACTTCCACTGCACCTGATGGCGCATTCAGGACCTCTCTTCATATTAGTTTTTTGCGGCCGCATTACCCGACCAAAGCGGCGCTGTTGGCTGCATTCAGCCGTTGTCGTTGGCGAAGGTGAGCCAGACGCTCTCTCGAAGTCCCGGCCCGTGTCGTCGATTTGAGCTTGACGTCGCTCATTAACGTTCCTCTAATGCATGGCTCGTAAATTCGTAAAATTGATTGTTTGAATGATACGCATCCACACGTTGGATAGAACATGACATGCGTTTCAAGGGACTCGATCTAAATCTCCTCGTTGTGCTGGACGCTCTGATGAGGGAGCGTAAAGTCACTGCCGCGGCTCGCAGTATCAACCTGAGCCAGCCGGCCATGAGCGCCGCCGTTGCTCGGTTACGCGCCTATTTCAACGATGAGCTATTTACGATGAACGGCCGCGAGCTCATTTTGACACCGCGCGCCGACGGGCTCGCCACAGCAGTCCGGGAGGCATTGCTGCACATCCAGCTATCGATTATTTCCTCCGACGCTTTCAACCCGGCCCAATCGGATCGTCTCTTCCGAATGATGCTTTCCGATTACATCACGCTCGTATTTTTTAAGAAGATCGTAGAGCGTGCTGCGCGGGAAGCTCCCGCCGTTCGCTTTGAATGTCTGCCTATTTGCGACGACCCCGAGGAGCTTCTCCGGCGCGGCGACCTTGATTTTCTGATTATGCCGGAAGTGTTCATGTCGAAACATCCTCGCGCAGTCCTGTTCGAAGATATGCTCGTATGCGTAGGCTGCGGCACGAACAAGCAGCTGTCAGAGCCACTTACATTCGAGCGATACTTGTCCATGGGGCATGTCGTGCTCAAATTCAGGCACACCCGGCAGCCCACCATGGAGGAATGGTATTTGCTCGAGCACGGTTTCGAGAGACGTGTCGAGGTCGTCGTACAGGGCTTTAGCCTGATCGCGCCCGTCCTGTCAGGCAGCAACCGCATCGGGACCATGCCCTTACGGCTGGCGCAGCATTTCGCAAAAACAACACCCCTGCGGATTGTCCAACTTCCGCCGCCACTTCCTCCTCCCGCATTCACGGAGGCCGTCCAGTGGCCTGAGCTTCACAATACTGATCCGGCAAGCATGTGGATGCGGGAAATGATGGTGCAGGAGGCATCTTGCCTGGCGCCTTTGCCTGAAATCATTGAGCCCCTCGGGCACGCCGATCCGACCTTGCGGTTGTTGGTACCGACTGCCACCTCGATTTCGCGTGCGAAGTCCCGGAAGATGTTAAGCCCCACTTAAACACCGGGCCTTTGCCCAGCAGAGCGGCGCAGTTGCTCGTCAAGTACGAGGGCCAGGAACGAGCAGAACACACGCCCGGGGTAGCTACTGAATTGACTGCCGCCTCCGATTCTGATTGCGGAGTCCCAGAAGATGCTCAGCCCCACTTAAATGCCAACGTCGCAGGCCTTGCCGCGGCTTTTCACGCGCGGCCAGGCGAGGAGATGGCCGTCGACGTGGTCGATCCAATCTGTGCCAGCCTCGCTCGGCTACTGGCGTCGACGACAGTCCCCTGCACCGAGTAAGTCGGGCACTTGGCAATGAAGCCGGTCGAGCTTGACGCTGCGGACCCAGGCAATTGACCCCGCGCTTCGTGAACGCGTGGCCGATCCGTTCATCTAATCGGCGCTTCATTCTGCCCGGCTGATGTCCGTGGGTGCGGCCACCCCGCGGGATGGGATCATCATTCAACTTTCTCTCGTTTATGAAAGGAAACTCCCCGCTCACGATAGAGTCCATGAGTTTCATATATTTTCCGGCAGATGGATGTCGAACGGGAGAAATGTCTGTCCGGGTGTTTCAGCGGTGCCGGTCTCGATAGCCCGCGTCATCAGCATTATCAGCTCCTGGCAAAGTCGGCGCATTGGCGTGGCGACCGCCATCGTGACGATATTATCTGCGAGCGCCGCCCGAGACTCCGGCGTGATTTCATTCACGATCGCGACGAGATCGCGACTTTTGCCCTCTTCTCGGAGCGCGGAGATGGCGCCCTCCATGCCGCCGCCGGCGACATAGAAGCCGACGAGCTCGGGCTCTCGCTGCATGAGATCAAGCGTTGCCTCGTAGGTGATCTGCCGTTTCTCGAGGTTCATGACTGGATCCAGCACCTCGAACGTGGGCGCGTTCTCACGGCAATAGGAGCGAAAGCCGACGTCACGGAGCTCGTGCCCCTGGAAACGATGGCTGCCGACAAAAACCGCCACTTTGCCGGGCCGTTTTGCAACCTTGGACACCATCCAAGCGGCCGTGCGCCCCACCTTGCGGTTGTTAAGGCCGATATACCCCTGTCGCACGCCGGCGGCGAAGTCGGAAAGCAGCGAGAAAACCGGAATGCCTTTGGCCTTGAGGTCCTCAACCGCTGCTGTAATTTTCGGGTGGTCCGGTGCCACCATCGCGATCGCATGGCAGCGTGCGCCCAAATCCTTGAGCGGCGCGATCAGGTCGCTCGGCATATGTGACGGGGCGAATTCGACGAGCGGAATGCCGTGGAAGGACTGGGCCAAATTGACCGATGCTTCGACCTCGCGCGCAAAATCTTGGTAGAAATGCTGGGCCGGTTTTCTCAAGATGAAGCCCAGACGGTAGTGCGGTAGGTCTCGCCGCAAGCGCTGCTTGATTAGCCCGGCAGCATGATAGCCGATCGCGTGGGCGGCGTCGTGGACCCGCCGCGCGGTCTCCTCGCGCACCGGATGGCGGGCGTTCAGAACCCGGTCGATCGTTGCTACGCTGACTCGGGCTTCGCGGGCGAGATCGGCAATTGTGGGGCGCTTGGTCATAGGTCCTATTCTGATCGGTTTTTGACGCGGGCCGGCTCTCTGTCGCCTAACGCGTTTCGGTTTCGGGTGGCAAAGTGAAGACGTCCCATACGAATGGCCAACAGCGTGTTGGACGAACATCATTCCAGACGTAAACCGGCCGGGTATACTGAAAGGCTCATTCGCTTAAAGGGCGGTGACGGTTTGCACTCACACATTTAGCGCTTCTGCTACATGGTCCGTGAGGAGCCGTTTAGAGGCTGCGGGTCGGTCGTTCAGTTCATGTGACCGGCTAGGCGACTTAACAGGTCGTGGGCCGCCCACCTTATTGGGAGGAGGGTAGCCGGTTTGATGCCTCGGCAAGCTGATGACCGCAGAAGGCGGCTTTCATCTGTGCTCGGTCCAATTCTCCTTCCCAGCGGGCGACGACGAGGGATGCCACTGCGTTGCCGACGCAATTCGTCAGCGCCCGGCATTCGGACATGAAGCGGTCGATGCCGAGTATCAGTGCCATCCCAGCAACGGGAACACTCGGAACTACGGCGAGCGTAGCCGCCAGGGTGATGAAGCCCGCGCCTGTGACACCTGCAGCGCCCTTGGAGGAAAGCATTGCTACGAGCAGCAGCAGCACCTGATCGCCGATGGACAGATCCGTGTTCGTCGCCTGCGCGATGAAGAGGGCCGCCAGCGTCATGTAGATATTCGTGCCGTCCAGATTGAATGAATATCCGGCCGGGATGACGAGACCCACAACCGAGCGCCTGGCGCCCGCCTTCTCCATTTTCTGCATCAGCGAAGGGAGCGCCGCCTCCGAGGAGGACGTTGCGAGGACAAGCAGCAGCTCTTCCTTGATGTAGCGAATGAGAGAACAGATCGAGAAGCCGTTGTAGCGGCAGACCGCGCCGAGAACCCCGAACACGAAGAGGAAGGCGGTGAAATAGAACGTCGCGACCAGCATCGCGAGGTTGACCACCGAACCGATGCCATATCTGCCGATGGTGAAGGCCATTGCGCCAAAAGCGCCGATCGGCGCGCCCTTCATCAGAATCCCAACGAGCTTGAAGACAGGCGCCATGAGCGCCTGAAGGAAGCAAACGACAGGCTTGCCCGGCTCTCCGGCCATCGCAAGCGCCATGCCGAACAGAACCGAGAAGAACAGCACCTGCAGGATGTCGCCTTCCGCGAAGGCACCGACGATCGTTGGCGGGATGATGTTCATCAGAAAGCCGGTGACCGACTGCTCGCTGGCTTTTGCGGCATAGGTATTCACGGCCTGGACATCGAGCGAGGCCGGATCAATGTTGAGGCCGGCGCCAGGCTGGACGACATTGGCGACGATGAGGCCGACGATCAGCGCGAGCGTCGAGAAGGTGAGGAAATAGACCATTGCTTTACCGGCGACCCGGCCGACCTTATGAAGATCGTTCATGCCGGCAATGCCGGTGGCAATTGTCAGGAAGATGACAGGCGCGATGATCATCTTGACCAGCTTGATGAAGGCATCACCCAGCGGCTTCAGGCTCTCGCCGGTCTCCGGATAAAAATAGCCAATTGCGACGCCGAGCGCGATGGCGGCAAGCACCTGGGCGTAGAGCTTGGTGTAGAAGGGTTTGCGGGGCGCGGGACTCGCGCCGCGAACTTGTGCAGCTGACACTGTTTCTCTCTCCCTGACCGGATCGAGGTGGCGTGGCTTCTCCCGGGCTTCTCCCTATCGCGGCGCTCCGGTCGAACGCTGCACCAACGCCGCCGCAATACCCATGCCAGATGAATCCGCATGACCTGAACTGACGTGGGCTCGCCAATGATGGAGGAATGCGGTGTCAGACCAGCGGGATGGCCGCGGTTCGGCACGCCCTTGATGGTCTCTGGCAGAGTGCTGCCGGTCGATCCCTCTGGCTAGCGGTTTTGCTGCACAGAGCGTGGTGGGTTCCCCGTTTTAGCCTGCTCTGGACCGGGCCGCATCGCTGGCGCCAGCGCGTACCAAATAGGTCGCCTGTTCATAAGCCCGTCCAGATGACAGGCTAACTTACCCCGTTCGGAAGCGCTCGTTTCTGGACAGCCTACGACTATGCAGCCGCTGCAATGCACAGAATAATTCGGATGGGCCTTTGGACGACCCATTTTGGCAAATCAACGCCCGCAGCAGGGGCAGCCGCTTCCAAGCGGTCCCATCGTAATCTGTTCAGACTTTTCGATACGCTCATTGAGTGTGCCGATTTCGGCCCCAGGCCGGGTGATCCGTGTTACAAACTCTTTCCGATCACCCAGAGACAACTTCGTATATCCCCGGATAACCTTGCGCAGTTCATCGTTCATCATCTTCTCCTTATTTAGTTTCCGCCGCAAACGGCGCATTTCTTTTTTGGCCACCAACGCAAACGTCGAGAAATGGGGATTTCGTTACACACCGCACATAACCTTCGATACTCGATCAGCCCGTTTCGCATGCCTAGGTTCTTTTCTTCGGACGTTATGTCCTTCTCGATGTCATGGGAATCTATGATTTTTTGTTGATCGGTCCGCATCCTGAATTCGAGAGCGATATCGTCGACTCGACTTTCGCCGATTGCACGCCAGGCCTCCTCCATTTCATATGAATCGCGCATGGCACGTGAGCTATAGGCCAGATCGTCGTCCCATCGGCTGAAGACTGCCCAAAGAGCGAAAAGCAGTTGGATTACCGCGGCCACCGCGAGACCAATCTTAAGCACCGTCAGGTAAGTCGCTGGCAGTCCGAATGCGTCTGAGCCCGCAATAGCGCCAAGAATGATGGGAATTGCGAACGCCCAGAAATCGCGCAGCCTCGTAAGAAGCTTAAGTCGCCTCAGACGGCGCGAAAAAACGGTATATGTGCCATGGCAGTTCAGCGCAGAATTCCACGCTTTTGTGCGCATCTCAGCTTCAGTGATCATGTCAGCTCGATGACAAAACATTAACTCAGCGGGAACTGCCGGTCGGCCGCCTCGAATAACATGTGGAAGTGAAGCACGGTAGGTTGTGAATGGAAAAATTATCCGTACTTTACTGATATTCATAAGGATCAATCTTCATGACAAAGAAGCCTGACAGAACCGTTTATCAGCGCCCTGCCGACAAAAAGTGGGTAGACAGACGAAATGACGCCGATCGCGGCTTCGTGCATGATACGCAGAAGGACGCAATTCAATCCGCCAAGGAAAAGATCACCAACCAGGGCGGTGGCGAACTGACGGTGAAGGGCCGCGACGGAAAAATTCGTAGCAAGGACTCGGTCGGCGGCGGTAACGATCCCAATCCTCCGAAAGACAAAGAACATTGATGCCTTCCACGCTGCGACGCCGCAGGCCTAATACGGTTGCTTTTCCAGGTCGCCTGCCTGCACGGCAGGTGAGCATCATATTTGCCTGAATTGGCACTACGCCAATTCGCTTGGCGGGTATAGGTTTCCAGCATCGACGCATCCCGCCCTTTGCGTGTTCCTCAGGCACTTCCGTTCCGGCCATTCCGCCGCGGTTGTGACCACGGCTCTAGGGAACCCCTGACGGGCTTCCGGACATCGTGTGACAATCCCTTGTGTAAGAGGCGAGTTCCTCTCGCCGGAACGCCCGCGCCACATGGCGCAAATCCGTTGGTCTAGAGGAGGCCGAGAGCTTCGCTTTCCCTGACTAGCCGTGGCACCCATGATGGGATGAATGCGCTGGCACAAGGCGGGAATGACGAGGGTCCAGCACGACCCGTTGATGTTCACTGACAGAGTGCTGCCGGTCGATCCCTCTGGCTCGCGGTTTCATCGGTGGCATCAGAGCGGAGAATTGCTGTGCTCTTTGCAACGCTCCCGCGCGACGTCGAGACGTAGAGGTTGACGCCGTTGGTGCTGACCACGACGATGCGATTCAGAAATTGCGAGGCACCGCCTACGAAGCCGTACTCGACTCCAGCTTCGCGCCTTCACACGCGACACCGCCGCCGCATGATCAACTCGAGAAAAAATGGCGGTTGCCGCAACCGACCAGTGTCGTTGGCGGTTATTCTCGCTCCCGCCCCTCCTTCGCGGGCGCTGGTGAATGGCACGGCCCGGCATTTACACTCGGCGCAGTCAGCCGCTCGGGCACCGCATCGCCGGCGCAAGTATTTCCGTCGTTCAACGGCAAAAACAGAATTGATGAATTCTATCATATGCCGCGAGGTTTCCTTTCACGAATGAAAGAAAGCTCGATTGACTATCCCGCCTCGCTCCAGTCTTTTGAAAACAACGTGTGGTTGCCTTGGTGCAAGCCGAGACCATGGCCAAGCTTCGTGGAGGGGAGAGCCAAGCGATGCATCAGGGTTCGATCCGCTTTGCACTCGACCAAACGGCGGCCGCACGAGTTCACGTCGGAGTATTTTCGCGCTTGCTCGCGACGTCGCGGGCGCACATGCCGCCGGCCTACGTTTGATGGCGCGAGATCGAGGATCACATGCACCACAACATTCGCAAATCAGAACAAAATGCCAGCGAGTGCGGCATATCGCTGCCGGATGCGATAAGGGGTTGTCCAACGTCCGAGACGAATCCTGCGAATGGGGCATTGCACGAGCGCGCCCTCACCGGAATCTTCGAAATATCGAAAATACTCACCGATCCCGCCCGGCTCGAACTCACGTTGACCAAGGTCGTTGATCTCCTGCACTCGTTTGTGCAGATGCGGCACGGCATCATCGCTCTCTGCGATGCCGAGGGCGGACTGGACATCACCGTGGCCAGCGACTGCGACACGAACAGCAATGAGCCCTCCCGGTCGCGGGTGCCGCGCAACGCCATCGATCAGATTGTGACGACGGACACGCCGCTCATCGCCGAGGACATAGCGATGCATCCGGCCTTCACTGCCGCTGACATCGAGGTGCTTGGGGCCTCCGACACCGTGTCGTTCATCGGCGTTCCCATTCGTGTTGATGGGAACGCCGTAGGCGCGCTGACTATGGACAGGGCTTTGGAAAGCAGGTCAAGCTATAGGCTCGATTACGATGTCCGGCTGCTCACCATGATTGCCAACATGGTGGGACAGACGGTCAAGTTGCATCGCTTCTCCGCGGGCGACCGCGAGCGACCGCTGGAGTTGGAAGACCGGCTGCAAACGAAATTTTCTGGTGTTAAGCACCCTGCACCCCGACGCAAAAAGGTTCATGTCGAGGGGATGATTGGTGACAGTCCGGCGATAAGCGCGCTGCTGGAGAAGATCGCGGTCGTAGCCAAGGCAAAAACCACGGTTCTATTGCGAGGCGAGTCCGGTACCGGAAAGGAGCTGGCTGCCAAGGCAATTCACGAGTTGTCGCCGCGCGCCAAGCGGCCCTTCGTTAAACTCAATTGTGCAGCGCTCCCAGAGACAGTTCTGGAATCCGAATTGTTCGGTCATGAGAAGGGTGCCTTCACAAGCGCATTCAATTCCCGCAAGGGGCGCTTTGAGCTCGCTGACAAGGGGACGTTGTTTCTGGATGAGATTGGCGAGATCTCGGCCTCGTTCCAGGCAAAGCTACTGCGCGTGCTGCAGGAGCAGGAGTTTGAGCGCGTCGGCAGCAATCAGACCATCAAGGTCGATGTTCGCGTGATTGCCGCCACGAACAGGAACCTGGAAGAGGCGGTTGCAAGGAATGAGTTCCGCGCCGACCTATACTACCGCATCAACGTGGTTCCCTTGCTGGTACCAGCATTGCGCCAAAGGCGCAGCGATATTCCGCTCCTCGCAGCTGAGTTTCTCAAGAAGTTCAACGACGAGAACGGCTGTACGCTCACCTTCGATCCGCGTGCGATTGAAGTGCTGATGAAATGTGAGTTTCCCGGCAACATTCGCGAGCTTGAAAATTGCGTGCACCGGACAGCGATCCTGGCCGAGGGACTATCAATCGGGAGAAACGACTTTGCCTGCTCCCAAGGCCAATGCTTTGCCGAGGCGCTGTGGAAGTGCAGATCGGGCAAGGCCGCGCTGCAACCATCGCCGATCCTGCCGGAGTCAGCGAATCCGGCCACGCCGGATGCGGCAGCCTGTTCGGCCGCGACTACAGTCCCGCGTGCCGGTGCAACACACCCAATTGGCGCGAGGAACCCCGACATAGAGCGCGTCATTGCTGCCATGGAAAGATGTGGCTGGGTGCAGGCAAAGGCAGCGCGCCTCCTTGGACTGACCCCGCGCCAGATTGGCTACGTGCTAAGGAAATACGGCGTCGAGATCAAGCGTATCTGAAACCGAGGAGATGAGCTGAGCTGCTTAGCGCCTTGCGGCAGCGATGCAGATCCGCGTCCGCGTCCACTCGATTGACAGAGGATAGCCTGGCCGAATTCCCGTGTCTGCGTTGCGACCATCGTGTGAGAGGCAACGCTTCCATCGTCAATCCCGTCCGCCATGTTGCTCTCGTTGCGAGCTCATACGGATGCCCCCTTTGTGACTGAAACGGAGTTAAAATATGTCCGATGCAAAACTGCAAACTGTGCTTTCGGCTCTTCCGCCAGTGACGCGACAGTTAGATGCTCTGCCGTCCAACGGACCAGCGCCGGACGGAAATTTTGTCAAGCTGAATACGAATGAGAACCCGTTTCCGTTGCCGCCAATCATAATGCAAAGTGCAGTGGCGGCCCTCAAGTGCCAGTATCTATATCCGGATGACGATAACATCAGCTTGAGGGAAGCGGCGTCCAGCACCTATGGCGTTTCCAGGGATCAGGTCATCGCAGGCAACGGGTCGTCTGAACTGCTCGGACTCATCTACAGAGCTTTCCTCGCGCCTGGCGACAAGGTTGCGATGATGTCGCCAGGGTTTTCGTTCAACCGCAAACTTGCCATGATTCAGGGCGCCGAGTTTCTCGAAATCGGATGTCAAGCTCATTCCCTGCCAATGGAGCAATTGCTTTCCGGTCCGGCAAAAGACGCCAAGTTCATTATGTTGGCCAATCCAAACAATCCGACCGGAACATTCCTCCCGATAAGCGATATCGAACGCCTCGTAGCACAATCGGACCGCTTGGTTGTCCTTGATGAGGCCTACGTCGACTTTGCACCCGATCACGGCCTGCGCCTCATCAACCGGTATTCGAACGTTCTGATCTTGAGGTCATTCTCGAAAAGCTATGCCGCCGCCGGCATTCGCGTCGGTTTCGGCTTCGGTCACCCTGAAATTATTGGCAGGCTGCGAAACATCCAGAACGTCTTCAACATGAACGTCATCGGGCATGCCGTTGGTATCAGCGTGCTTGCGCATCGCGGCGCCTACGCAGAGAACCACAAGCACATCAAGGATGAACGAGAGCGAGTGACAGTCGCGCTGTCGCAACTCGGATTTTCCGTAACGCCCTCCCGCGCAAATTTCTTGCTGGCCCGTGTGCCCGCGGGACAGGACGGCTCATGGTGGCAAGCAGCATTTGAAAGGCAGAAGATACTTGTCGCGTTTTTTCCGGACAGAGGCTTGGAACACTGCATCCGCGTCAGCATCGGCACAAAAGAGCAGATGGATGCATTTCTTGCTGCCGCTGGCGACATTGCTGGAAGCTTAACGGTGCCAAGCTCCAAGGGCAGGGAAGCGTCAGGCTCTGCTTCTTCGTTACGCTGACGCTAATCGGCGATCACACACATCTCTTCCGACTTGCTCGGTCATCCCAGCAAGAGAACAGCCTGCTTTTAAAACCGGGGACTTATCGAGTGACAAACGTCTTTCCTTCAAACCTAGCGTTCGGCATCTTCGATCATCTGGACGAGGATGGCCGCGATATCGGCCGGCAGTACGAAGATCGCCTGATATTAGCAGAGGCGTGCGATCAGCTAGGGTTCTATGCCTATCATCTGGCAGAACACCACTGTACTCCCCATGGGAGAGGTCCATCGCCGAATCTGTTCTTATCGAGCGTCGCCCAGCGCACCCGGCGCTTGCGTCTCGGACCCTTGGTGATGCTGCTTGCGCTTTATCATCCGCTGCGTGCGTTCGAAGAGATCTGTATGCTGGACCAGTTGAGCGGTGGCAGGCTCGAACTGGGCATAGGGCGCGGTGCTCTCCCGATCGAATTGGGCTACTTCGGGATTGGTGCGGACGCGGTGCCGGGCCGTTATACCGAAGCCAGCGAAATTCTCATGGAAATACTTGTTAATCCGATGAAGGTCGGCACGCTATGCTATCAAGGCCGCCATTTTGATCTCAATGACGTTCCTTTGACGCTAAGACCTCATCAGCGTCCACATCCGCCGACATGGGTCGCTGCCAATCGACCCGAGTCCGCAGCTTGGGCGGCTGCGAATGGAACAAATATCGCGTGTGTAGGACCTTCCTCTTCTGTTCGCAAAACTACTGATGCGTTCCGCGCCTATCGAGAGGACAACGCTGGCGCGGGGGATCAGGCGCAATTTATCGGATTGCTCCGCATGGTCGTGGTTGGGCGTTGTGACACACATGCCTATTCGCTCGCGGCACCTGCTTACGAACGCTGGCTCAAGAGCTTCCAATTCCTTTACGAGCTTAACGCTATCCCCACTCCACCAAACCTGCCGCTGACCTTCGATGCGGCAGTCGAGAGTGAATTGTGCGTGGTAGGATCAGCAGAATCTGTGCGAAAAGCTCTGTTAGGTCAGTTGGAAGAGGCAGGTGCCAACTACCTGCTTTGTCAACTGGCATTTGGGAATCTGCCGCTAGATGCTTCCCTGTACACCGCGACGACCATTCAATCCGAAATCATGGCTCGACTTGGCTGACCAAGCTCGATTTGGCTGACCATGAAATTCGCAGTCTGAGGTTGAATCGTTGTACAGCGCTCCCTCACATCCACGTGCTCTAGCGTGCACGTGGTGGGGACGGGCAATCGGGAGGGAGGCCAAACTGACGACGAGCCGGCGGCACAGAATACCAGCTTTGTGCGTTGGCTGGCGTCTGGGCCATCTTGTGAACCTGCATGATCCTAAGGAGATGATGGCCGAGCGCGTCACGATGCAGGCACGCGTCTGCTCGTCGCGCTCGCGCTACCCGTTGCCCATAGCCCGCCGCAGAGGTTCTTCTCGCCCGGGGCGGCGTCGGTGCGGCGCCTCCAGCTTCATCAGCGGCCCGGCGGTAGCAAAGCCGCCACTCGCTACGGCGCTGTTGAGGGCGCGCTCGCGAGCGGCTTTGCTACGCCCAGCCACCACCGGGAGCGAGCTCGCCCGATGATGGGGGTGCACCGCGGTCGGGATACGATGCTGGAGGAAATCGTTCGCAGCCGGTCTTCACGAACTGCGAGGAGTGCTTGTCCTTGAATGCTGCCTGCTGGCCGTCTGCGGTGCCTGAGTGGTCCGCCGACACGCCCGAAAGTCAACGCCACTACCACAAGGCCGCCAAAAAGTCAAGTCTGGGAGCCAGCTTGCACGGTGGTCTCGTGTTCGGGGATGTCGTCGAAGGAGGCGTAGTTGAGATAGTAGAGTTTGGAATACAGGCCGCCCATGGCTATTAGCTCATCGTGGTTGCCAGTCGCAACAACTTGGCCATTCTGAAGCACGAGGATGCGGTCGGCCCCCCGGATCGTGGCGAGACGGTGGGCGATGACGAGGCCAGTCCGCCCTTCAAGCAGCTTGATCAGAGCCTTCTGAATCTGCAATTCCGTGTAGCTGTCGATGTTGGCGGTAGCTTCGTCGAGCACGAGGATCTTGGCGTCAGCGACGAGGGCGCGGGCGAAACTGATAAGCTGGCGCTGGCCGAGAGATAAGTTGTCGCCGCGTTCGCCAAGTTGGGTCTCATACCCGTCGGCGAGGCTCATGACGAAGTCATGCGCGCCGACCGCCATCGCCGCCTCGATCACCTTGTCGCGCGTGGCTTCCGTCTTCTGGTATCGAATGTTCTCGAAGACCGTCCCGGTGAACAGGAATGGCTCCTGCAGCACCATGGCGACCTGGCGGCCGAGCGATTCTTGGGTGAGGTCGCGCACATCATGCCCGCCGACCAGCACCTGACCCTGCTGAACATCATAGAAGCGGTGGACCAGGGCCATCGCACTCGATTTGCCAGAACCGCTCGGTCCGACCAGTGCGACCGTCTCGCCGGGGTTGACCCTGAAGGAGACATTTTTCAGAACCGAACGGTTCGGATCGTAGCCGAATGTGACGTCCCTAAACTCGACCGAGCCGTCCATTTCGGGCGAAAGTACCTCGGCATTGGGTTTGTCCTGAACATCGATCTTGACATCGAGCACATCGGTCAGGCGCTTGCCTGAGGCCATGGCGCGCTGCATGATCGAATATTGCAGGGTGAGTGAGCGGATCGGGTCAAAGAAGCGCTGGATGTAAAACAGGTAGGCTACCAACACGCCCACATCTATACGGCTATTCACGACCATCGAGCCGCCGACCACAATAACGGCGGCCAAGGCGAGGCCCGTGAGGCCATCGACGATAGGCACCATGACCAGTGCATATCTGGCAGCGATCAGTTGGGTCCTGAGGTTGGCATGGGCCCGGTCGTCGAAAAGAATGAAATTCACCTGCTGGCGATCCATCGACTGTATGGTCCGCACGCCGTGAATGGCTTCGGCCAGCGCGCCATTGACGACGGAATTGGTTTCGTGTGCAGCCATGAAGGCGTCGCGGGCACGCGGCAGCCAGACAATGCGGACGATCACCAGAATCGGCAGAACCGACAGCGTCAGGAGGCCGAGGCGAAAGTCGAGCCACAGCACTACGAAAACGATGCCGAAGAGAAGTGCAACATCGCCTAGGGAATATACCGAGGTTTCCAGGAACTCCTGTATGGAGTTAACGTCGCCTTGCAGGCGCGACATCAGGCGTCCGACCTCAGTCTTGTCCATGAAAGAGAGCGAAACCTTTTGCAGATGGCCAAACATGGCGCGGCGGATGTCGAACAGGACAGTTTCGGCAATTTTCCCATCCAAGGTTTCCTGCATGTAACCGGCGGCGAAATTGACCAAAATCGCCGAAAGGAACGCGCCGACGGCCGCAAGCTGGGCTGAGCGATCGCTCGCTGCCGGGTTCATGCCCTGGTCGATCGCGTAGCGGATGATCAAGGGGATGAGAAGCTGCGTCCCGGTGAAGATCAACATCGCGACAATCGTGACAACTACCTTTGCCCGATAGGGATGGACGAAGCCCCAGATCCGGCGGAGGATGCTCTTGTCGAAAGCCCGGCCGAACATCTCCTCCTCGATCCGGTGCGAGCCGACGACCGCGCGCGGAGGGCGTCTGCCGTCGTCACGTTCGGCTTCCATTTCGCCGGGGCCCTGGTCCATCAGCGGGCGCCCCCATACTGGGTCATATGCTATCACCTGGGCGCGTCTGGAGATCGTAAAGGGCCCTGTAGCGTCCCCGCTTCGCCAGAAGCTCTTCATGCGTGCCGCGTTCTACGATTTCGCCGTTATCGACAAAAAGGATCTGATCGGCATGCATAAGCGCACTCAGCCGGTGCGCGATGATGATCGTCACCCGATCCTTGGCGAAGCGCCGCGTCGCCGCGCGAATGCGCTGCTCGGTGCCGGCATCGATCGCGGCCATCGAGTCGTCGAAAACGACGACAGAGGGGCGCAGCATCATGGTGCGAGCAATCGTGAGACGCTGGCGCTGGCCGCCAGAGAGAGAGACGCCGCGTTCGCCCACGACCGTCTCATACCCTGCTGGGAGCCCGAGGATGTAGTCGTGGAGCTGGGCGAATTCGCCAGCGCGTTCAATTCGCTGTCTCTTCGCCCAGGGGTCGCCATAAGCGATGTTGTTCTCAATCGTGGTGGTGAACAGGAACGCATCCTGCTGTACAACGGCAACCGCCTTCCGAAGGCTCTCGAGGGTGACATTGCGTATGTCCTGGCCGTCCAACGTGATGGCGCCACCGGTCACGTCGTAAAAGCGGGGGATCAGATGAGCCATCGTCGATTTGCCGGAACCCTGCGGACCGACGATCGCGATCGTCTCGCCTCTCCGGGCCTCAAAGCTGAGGTTCTTCAGAATGGCGCGGTTTTCGACATTGGGGTACGCAAATGAGACATTGTGGAAGCGCAGAGTGCCGTCGCTTATCTCAAGCGGTCTGGCCTCGAGAGCATCCCTGATCGTGATCTCCTGATCGAGGAGACCGAAAAGCCGCGAACCGCAGCTGGAAGCGCGGGCAAAGGCATTGACCATGAGGCCGATCTGGCGGACTGGCATTTGCAGGATGGTCATGAAGGTCAGGAAGGTCGCCATCGTTCCGACGCTGATCTCGCCAGCGATGAGCTTGTTGCCACCGATCCAAAGCACCAATCCCATTGCGAAAAAGAAGGACAAGGTCATCGCCGACGTGCTGGGTACGTAGATGTCAACGAGATCGTTGGCGAGGCCGAGCGCGGTCTTGGAAGCGCGGTCGAACTTCAGCATCTCATAGGATTGAGCCGCAAAAGCGCGGACCACGCGGATGCCTGCGAGATTTTCCTTCATCACGCGGCTTAGTACCGAAAGGCGCTCATAGAGGTCGAGCCAGGTGGCGCGCAGCCTAAGCTGTGTGGTCGATGAGCGCCAGGCGACAAAAGGCACGAAGCTCAGCGCGACCAGGCCGAGCATGAGATCGATCGAGATCATCATGTAGGCGCCGATCCCGATCAGCATGGTGAGCAGGACCACGCGAACGAGCGCGGTGGAAAAATACATCCGCACGCCTTGGAGATCGAGCATTCCGATGGTGATCAGATCGCCTGAATGGACCCGATCGTGAAAGGAAAAGCTGAGACGCTGGATCTTGTCGTAGTAGGCGAGCCGCAGTTCGTACGCGACATGATGCCCGACGGCTTCGGCAAAATAGTTCTGCGCCATCGTGAAAAGGCCGCGTAGCGCGCTGACGGCGAGCAGCAGGAGAGCCGGGGTCCAGAGCGCTTGTCCTGCCGCGCTCCCGGCGACACCGCCCCCGATGGCTGTCTGGGCCTGGTCGACAGCCCGGCCGAGAAGCTGGGGAATGAGCAACTGGAGGATTGCCGCCATGATCGTCGAGCTCATAGCGAAGGCGACCTGCCAGGGATGCCGAAAATTCATACGCGTTATGCGCAACAGCGTACTCAAATCCCGGCCCCAGCGCGCCGCTTCAACATGGGTCAACGAATTCAGAGCGTTCGTTGCGCTGCCGACAGCATCACTGTTCACGGGTGTATTCCCGACTGCATTTTGCGCCTTCGAGGAAAGCCGAAGGACGCATCATCAAAGGCGACCGCCATTTTAATCCTGTCCACAACCTGCAGCCTTGCCCGTTCCCAGAAGCCGAGCCGCCGCTTGACTAAGTGGCATGTCGATCACCGTGATTCCGCTTGCCGCAAGGAAACGCGCTTCGTTTCTGGTCAGGGTTTCCGCGTCCATTACGGTGCAATAGGGACCGCGGGAGCGTTTCATGATCTGTCTGGCGTAGGTGCGCAGCATCTGATCGTTGAAGCGGCAGCCAACGAAGAAAAATCCACGGGTGATGCGCCGTTCCTTCACCACGTCTGGGATCGGTGTCTGGATATCAATTTCGGTCAGGACTTCGACATAGTCGGAATCTGCGACGAGAAAGTTTTGCGAGGGCCTACTACTCCCGTGAGGTGCATAGAGGACCGTCTTTGCCCCCGATCGGGCGTCGAGCTCCCTCCCGGACAAATCGTAGGTTTTTGTCCAAATGTTGCCGATTTCGTTCGCCCGCGTGACGCCTTGTATCTCAACGACGTCCGTTCGGCCGGTCTCCACGAGAGCCGTGCGCATCGCGCTGTCATACCAGCTGTCGATGATGAGCGAGAGCGGCAGCCTTGCGAGCCAGGCGTGGAGGAGGGTTGGCCTCACCGGCGCTGCGAATATCTCGGTCATCCAAGCTTGAAGCGTCCGGCGATGCCGGCGCTGTTCGATGAACTGCGCAACCGACCACATATTGGTGCGGATCCTGGAAGGGGCGGGCGCCCGTGCATTGAGTGCCGCGGCAACGACCTCCGGAGTATGCGGCACAGGCGGTTCCGCACAGTTGAACCCAAGAAGACCCGGACCGAGATAAGGGATCACCTCATCGGCGGCGAGCGCTTCCTTCGCCAAGTCAAGCAGCTTATCGGCAAAACTGTCCCGCACTATGACAAGGTGGCCCGATGTCAGGATCGTATTCATGCTCGTTTCCTCGCGACGCACTTAGCGGCAGCATCAGTCCTCTTCGGAAACCTTCCTTGCCTCGACAGTGATCGGCAGACGCGTATCCCGTGGAAGATCGGGTAAGAGGAGCCGCCACCCGTTCCTGAGCGTGACCGTTCCGCCCCACAACTCTTCCTTCTCGAGCTTGATGATCGGCTCTTCGAGGTCTTTTTTGGGGACATACGCCGACAAGCCAGCATCGGTCCTGCGGATCATGACTTTCATCTGGCCGTCCCTTCATTGGAATTGCTTTCAGCACTGCAGGACGCCTCGGCTTTGTCGAGGCTCATCAGTTCACGCGCTCGCATGCCGACGACGGTGCCACGGTCGATCCACTCCACCGCATAGATGAAGAACTGCTGGAGAAAGGTGCCGATGTCGCGCACATATCCCTCGTCGCCCTTCCGCACGAGATTTTCCCCGATTTCCCTGCCGGGATAGGTGCCGTCATTCTTTATGTGGCGAGTGGCACGTACCCGCTCTCCCGGCATGAATCGTGGAGGCCTGCGGATTTCGATCTCCTCTTCGCGTCCGAGCGACATGTCCGTTCCCTGATTTCTCTTGCGGCTGCAGATTGTGAACAAGGCGTTCCAGGCGTCCTGCATAGGCAGCCCCAACCATGTCGGCAGCCCATGTGGTCACGCAGGAACGCAGGTCTTCGGCACCGGGCATACCGAGGCACATTGCTGCGCATCGAAGACCCCCTCGCATTCGGTGCACTTCTGTGACTCGATCACGTAGCTCTCGCCTTTGAACTTGATCGCGCCGGAAGGACATTCGAATTCGCAGGCGCCGCATTGGGTGCATTGGGATGCGATGATCTTGAAAGCCATTTTAACTCCTGGTCCGAATGAAATGAGACAGCTCAGGCCGTCGCCGCGAGTGCGGGGGCCCCTGACGTGGCGGTGTAAATCGCGCTGATTGCCGTCTCGATATAGTCATGGGCAAAAGCATCGGTCGGTTGGATTCCAGCCTCCGCGAGCTGATCCTGCGGGCAAGTTCCAATCCTGGCGCACAGCACGATATCTATGCCTTGAAGGGCTGCGATGATGCCATCGAGGGCGGCTTCCTTGCCCAAGCCGCCGAGGCAATACTTCTCCACCTTGCGATGCCCGACAAAGCTGATCCCTCTCGGCGAGGCTTCGTAAACCTGGAATTCCTTCGCATGGCCGAAATGTTCGTTGACGCGGCCGCCGCCCTTGGTCGCCACCGCGAAGAGGACGGATTTGCCGGGCCTGGCTGCCTTGACCAATCCGATCGCTTCACTTCTGGCCGCCACGTGATCACGGCGCTCCTGCGCGACCAGCTCCCGATAGGCGTTACGCTTGCTGGCATCGTAGGTGACCTCGCCGGGAATCCGGTCGGCCGTGAATTCCTGGCCACGATCCTCGCCAAGCATGCCGACGGCATCTGCCCGGCACTGCCGGCAGTGGCGCATCAACTGGGCGCCGCCTTCGAGACGATCCTGAAGAGCCTTCAGCTCCATTGCGTTTGGGCCGCGCTGCCCACTCAGTCCGTAGTGCGTGCCGTGCGCCGGGTCCGAAATCAGCGGCATGAGGTTGTGCAGGAACGCGCCTCGCTCCTTGACGCATCTATTCACCTCGATCAGATGCTCATCGTTCACGCCCGGGATCACCACCGAGTTGATTTTGGTGAGGATGCCGCGCGCGGTAAGCATCTCCAGGCCCAACATCTGCCGCTCGTGCAGGATCCGGGTGGCTTCAATGCCGACGTAGCGGCGATGGTCGTAAAAGATCCAAGGATAGATCTTTGCACCGACCTCAGGGTCGACCATGTTGATGGTGATCGTCACGTGATCGACATTCATGTCAGCAAGCTCATCGACATGGTCCGGTAGCGCGAGCCCATTCGTGGAGATGCAAAACTTGATGTCTGGGATTTCCCTGGCGACCCTGGCGAAGGTCGCCTTCGTCTTCTTCCAGTCGTAGCAGGCGTCGCCCGGTCCGGCGATGCCGAGCACGGAAAGCTGCGGCACCTCGCTGGCGACCGCGATCGCCTTGCGTAGCGCCTGGTCGGGCGTCAGCTTTTCAGAGGCCACCCCAGGCCGGCTTTCGTTGGCGCAGTCATATTTGCGATTGCAGTAGTTGCACTGGATATTGCAGCCCGGCGCGACCGCGACGTGCATGCGCGCGAAATAGTGATGCGCCTCTTCTGAAAAGCAGGGGTGATCCTTGATCTTCTCCCAGACAGCCGGATCCGGCTCGTCGGGCTTTGTCGACGAGCCGCAGGACGAAGACGCGCAGCCACCGGGTTTCATGGTGCCAAGCAACTGGTCACCGAATGTCGTGCTGAGGCTCTCAAGCGAAATTGCCGGTGCAGACATGAACGGCTCCGTTGCTGCGTGATGTCGCAGTTCAAAGCGCAAGAGCTATGCCAGCTCAAAGAGCTGTTTCGGTTCACGAATAGGCTTGTTGTGTCAGATTCCTTCGGATTGCTCCGACACACCTTTGTCGGGCTTACGACAGTGGACAAGCAAATAGGGTCGCGAGGCTAGCAGCCTCGGGCGCGCAGAGTGTGAGCGAGACCACTCCGGGCTGCTTACGGTTGACGTCATCACGACGTCTAGAATTTCTTCACCACGATACCATGCCGGCGCAGGGCGTAGCCGACTTGCCGCGGCGTGAGGCCGAGGATACGAGCCGCCCTGGCCTGAACCCAACCGGCCTTGTCCATCGCGTCGATCACCCGGTCGCGTTCCGCCAGACGCGGGGGACAAGCGGGATCGTTCGGATCGCCGGGCGTAAGGGGAGATATCTTGCCTGCGGAGGCACCGATGCAACTGGCCGGCAGCCGCAATCCGACCGGCACTGCGTTGACCCGTGCGAGATCGTCGATGGCATTGCCGCCATTCGAGCGGTCGGCTCGCTTCCAGAGGAGCCAGGAAAGGCACTGGCCCTTCTTACAGGCGAAATCGGATGGAGTGATCGTCCTTGAGCGCGCAAGTGTGGCCGTCCTTTGGACGCAGTTCTCCAGCTCGCGGACGTTACCAGGGAAGTAACATTGCGAGATCAGGTCAAGCGCCGGCGCCGCGAAGGCGAGTGCGCGATCGTTCTCCTTGTTGAACCGGTTGAGGAAGGCGTTCGCAAGGCGTGGAATATCGCCGGGTCGCTCTCTGAGCGGCGGCAGGATAATTGGCACGACATTGATGCGGTAATAAAGGTCGGCCCTGAACTCCCCTTTTATGACGGCCGTCTCGAGGTCCTTGTTGGTGGCGCATATGAGGCGCACGTCGACCTGTAGCGTTTTGGTGCCGCCGACTCGCTCCAACTCGCCTTCCTGCAAGACACGCAACAGCTTGGCTTGAAAGGCCGGCGAAATCTCGCCGATTTCATCAAGTAGCAGCGTTCCCTCATTTGCCAATTCAAAACGACCGGCGTGCTGGGAGATAGCACCCGTGAAAGCGCCCTTTTCATGCCCAAACAGTTCTGACTCCAGAACGCTTTCAGACAGTGCGGCGCAGTTCAATTTGACGAAAGACTTCTTCCTCCGGCGTGAGAGCTTATGGATGGCCTGCGCAAAGAATTCCTTGCCGGTGCCGCTTTCACCCCGCAGAAGCACGGTGGAATTGGTCCCTGCTACGACCGAGACGGTTTCGAGCACCTGCTTGAGTGCGGGGCTTTCCCCGATGATCCCGTCGATTTTGGCATCCGCATGCCGGGCAGGGTCGTAGGTTCTCCCCTCGTTGGGCGATTTCCCCGGTCCCGATTGCTCATGGCCACACCGCTGACGATCTGTACTCAGGGCGCGATGGAGGCGGATGGTCCGGCCGACAAGGTTGGCGACCATCGTCAGGAAATATATGTCCTCGTCGTCGCGAAAGTCGGTGGCGCCGTCTCCGGCGCGGTCGATCGACAATGTCCCAAGGATCTTATGATCAGCCTTTAGCGGGATACCGATAAAGGCAATTGGGATGGTTCCGATGCTCGAAGACGTTTGAAGGTCAGCCTGAAATAGTTGGGACTTGCGCACGTCCGGTATGAAGAGCGGCGTCCCCGTAGCGACGATTTGATCTGTTACGGCCTGTGGTATGACGCGGCGAGTGCCTGATTGACGTACGTGGGTATTGCCGGCAGTCGCGGCAATCTCCAGCTCTCCTTCAGCGTCCAGGACGACGATTGCTCCGTGACGCATCTGCAGAAATGAAGGCAGGACGTTCACGACATTGGCGAGCGTAATCTCCAGCTCGCTGGGGGCGGTCAGCACCTTCGATATCTCGTAGAGTCCTCTGAGCGCGATATCTGATTGGGGCATGCTTTTGATGGGCGGTTCAGGGCGGGTCTCCCGAGGTCCAACCTCGTCGACCCGATCTTGCGGTCCGTGGGTCATGGAAACACCTCAGGGGTTGTCGTCCAGAGTGCTCCTCCTTTTTTATCTGAATTCTGAAAGCACAGTATTCACGAGCTTCTCTTCGTCAAAGCGACGATCGAAGCAACGAAGATAGACTTGGCGTTGGGCGAGACCTAAACTGTATCAAGATCAACCCTCTTAATACGTGCGTGCGTCGGTCATCCGAATTTGAAGAGGACTCCGAAACCGCCGCGTGGATAGTTCCACTCGATCTCGCCACTGGTCTCACACAAAATCCGGCAGGTGCCGCACTCCATGCAGCCGTCAGGAGTGATCTCCACTTGACCTTTGTCGTTCAACTCATAACATTTCGCCGGGCAGACGTGGGTAAGCGCGAGCAAGTTCGCGCTTGGCCTCTCGTGCGGTCGCACTTTGATATGCGGGCGGCCGGAATCCACCAAGTAGCGGTTCTGGTAAAGCTTGTCCTCGACACGTGACTTTGTCACTGCGATCGTCATTTCGTCTCCCTTCAGCGCCACGCCAATGCAAGGCGGACCGCGTCGCTGACCAGCCCCCAACGCGAGCGCGCCTTGATGAAGGCCGCCGTGGTCGCCTTTTCCTTCTCGATCTTCGGCGTGCCGTCGACACGCATGAAGTTCTGCGCGGCTTGCGACATCAACCGCGGATAAGTTGTGAAGTAATTGCAGGAATTGGTGTGGAGCAAGGCCGGCATATCTTTGTATTTCTTTAGGTCCTTGACCACGAAGGACTTGTCCAGCATGGCTTTGTAAAGAGCGAGATTTCGTTTGGTCATAGGAGCGTTGCGGCTGTTGACCTCGATGATTGCCTCAGCCGCGATGCGGCCGGAGGTCATGGCGAGGTTCGAACCCTCGCGGTGAATGGCGTTGTTCAGTTGCGCGGCATCGCCGACCACGACCCAACCATCGCCAAACAGCTGCGGAATAGCCTTGTAGCCGCCTTCGGGAATGAGGTGTGCGGAATATTCTTTCACTTCCGAGCCCGCGATCAGCGGCCGGATCGAAGGATGGCTCTTTAAGGCATCAAGGAGAACGTAGGGGCTCTCGACCATCGCGGCAAAATCGGAGACGAGGCAGCCAATGCCCAGTGAGATCGACTCCTTGTTGGTGTAGAGGAAGCCGAGCCCGGCCATGCTGCGGGAGGTCGTGCCCACCGCCTCGATCACGCAGCCTTCATCGCCCTTGACGCCGAACCGCTGCTCAATGACCTCTTCGGGCAGGAAATGCATTTCCTTGACGGCGAGCGCCACGGTTTGTGGCTTCGGCATCTGGCGCAGGCCGGCTCGCGTGCCAAGCAGTCCGCAGACACCTTCTGCGAGAACGACCACGTCCGCGTAGATGGCTCCGCCGGCCCGATCTGTGCGGACGCCGACAACCCTGTCCTTGGCGTCACGGATGAGCTCCGTCACGGTCGTCTCGCACAGAACCGTCGCGCCGGCCTCGCGCACCTTACGCGAAAACCATTTGTCGAACTGGGCACGGATGATTGTGTATCGGTTGGGCTTGGCCTCATTGAAGTCGTCCGACCGATAGTGAATCCCGGTATGGGATGTGTCGTCCATCACCCAAAGCCGCTGTTCAACCAAATGCCGCTCGAGAGGCGCATCGTCCCTGAAATCCGGGATGATCTTCTCCAGCATGTTCGCGTACATGATGGCACCTTGGACATTCTTGGAGCCCGGATATTCACCGCGCTCCAACTGCAGCACCTTTAGGCCATGGCTGGCCATGGTGTAAGCAGCTGCGTTTCCGGACATGCCTGCCCCAACAACAATGGCGTCGAAGTTTTCCTCGATCATGTCCGTCCCTTAGCTCGCAAGCTTATCGCGACTGTGGGGCGACAGCCGCCGGGTGAAGGCTTCCGTCAGTGCGGGCAGGAAGCGGATCGCGTCGGTGACGATTCCGAGGTGAGCGAAATCGAAAATCGGCGCGTTCGGGTCGGTGTTGATGGCCACGATGAGATCCGCCCCCTCGACGCCAACCCGATGCTGGACGGCGCCGGAAATCCCGGCCGCTATGTAAAGCTTCGGCCGGATGGTCTTGCCAGTCTGGCCGATCTGCCGATCAGCTGGCATCCAGCTCTTCTGGACCAACGGGCGCGAACAGCCATGCTCGGCGCCGATTGCTCGCGCGAGGTTCTTCACAAGCTGCAGGTTCTCCGCCGCGCCAAGACCAAGGCCTCCCGCAACCACGACGTCGGCATAGGCAAGGTTTGCCTTTGCCGACTGATTGTCCGGCAGGAAGCCGAGGACTTTGGTAGCGATCTCGTCCTCGGCAAGCGAGAGCTTGTGCCGGATGACACGCCCGACCGGTTTATCCGTCCGCTGCGGCATGGGCATGACCCTTGGCCGCACTGTCGCCATCTGAGGGCGGAAATTGAGCGTATAGATCGTGCACAACAAGGAACCGCCGAAAGTCGGACGCGTGGCGGCGAGCGAACTGTCGGTATCCACATCGAGTTCGGTGCAGTCGGCCGTGAGCCCTGTCTGCAACGTCGTCGCCACGGAGCCGGCAAGATCCCTGCCGAGTGTGGTGGCACCGAGAAGAAGGATTTCGGGTTTGTGGGTATCGACCAGATCCGTCATCGCCTTGGTGAAAGGCTCGTTCCGATAGTCGGCGAGCAGGGGCGCCTCGGCGATGTAGACAAGGTCAGCACCATAGGCGAATGCTTCGGCAACGGCGTTCCCGACGGCCTCTCCCGGCGGTCCGAGCACGACGCCTGCAAGCTGGACCTGAAGCTTGTCTGCTAATTTGCGGCCTTCGCCGAGCAGCTCGAATGATACGGGGTGGACCTGGCCGCGTTCGAGCTCGATGAAGACCCAGACGTGCCGGTAGTCCTTGAAATGGGCGGGCAGCTCCTTCTTTATGCCGGCGCGGCCGGCGGCAGGGCGAGGGGTTTCTCGGTTCGCGGTCGACATCGTTTTGCTCCTTGCCGTCACGCGCCGCCGTTGAAGGCGAGCTCATGTTCCAGCGCCGGCTGGCGGGTGAAGATTGCGGTGATGAGTTCGTCAGCGACATCGCGCAAGGCCTTCTCGGCGGTGTCGATTAGTGCCGCCTTTTCAGCTCGAGCAGGAGGGGCGAAAACACGCTTGACGACCGTCGGTGAGCCGCGCAGGCCGCATTTGGTGAGATCCTCGATGCCGGCGTCGGCCGCACTCCATTTCAACACCTGGCTGCGCGCGGCGCACAAGGCGTCGTGGATCGAGCCCCGGCGGATCTCGTTTGTGCCTTCTAGCATGGTGATGAGACAAGGCAGCCTGCTCTTCAGCATCTGTGTGCCGCCTTCGGAGCGGCGCTCGACCTTGATCTCGCCTGCAGCAAGGTCAATAGAGGGGATCTTCGCGACATAGGTCAGTTGCAGGAGTCCGAGGCGCTTGGCGATGCCGGGCCCGACCTGGGCGGTGTCGCCATCGATCGTCTGCTTGCCGGTGAAGACGAGGTCTGGCGTGCCGAACGTCTCGCCGACCTTCGCGATTGCCTGGGAAAGGGCGAACGAGGTCGCCAGCGTGTCGGAGCCGGCAAAATAGCGGTCGGTCAAGAGCACCGCTCGGTCGGCGCCGTAGCCGAGCGCCTTGCGCAGCGCGTCCTCTGCCATGGGCGGACCCATGGTGAGCACAGTGACTTCGCCGCCATAGGCATCGCGCAGTCTGAGCGCTTCTTCGAGGGCGAACAGGTCGTAAGGGTTGATGATGGTCGGAACACCCTGGCGCATGATTGTGTTCGTCACCGGATGGACCCTTATCTGTGCCGAGTCCGGCACCTGCTTGATGCAGATTACGATGTGCATTGGCGGTTTCTCTAGGCTCCTGTCCGGGTGCGGGCATTGCGGTTATCTCCTTGATCCGCATAATTCGTGCCAAGTCTCTTGCGCTGCCCCCTTCCTACAACTTCGGCTGGTTGCTTCTGACGGCGCTGTGGTGATGACCGGATTTGTCGGCTGCTCGACATTGTCGCGTCGCAACCCTTGTCGCCGCTCATTCCCGTCCGAACCGCTTCAGTACCGAGTCGAACGGGACAAAGGTGTGACCCGGCGCGGCAGGTCTGTTCGGATCGTGGTCTTTGAGCACCTTGAAGACCCGATGCGTGAGCGGCGAGGAAATCGCAAAGTCCTCGTAAGCGCGTTCGAGCGTCGCGCGCACCCTCGCGGCAATCACCTGGTCGGGCAGACCGGAGAAATCTTCTTCGGCAAGGTATTGGCCCACGCGCTTCATTATATGGAGCCGCGAGACATTCAGCACCTTGGGGTCATAGGAGACGCCAAGGACTGAGAAGAACTCCTCCGCGGCCGACAGGCGCTTCAGTCGTGCGAGGATGTCTGTGACATCGATGGGGCGGCTGTCAGCGGAACAATTCATTGCATTCTCCCTGGTCGCAAAACTGTGGCCTTTGCGCGCGCGCGCACGGCTGACCTGGACCCGCACAGCTCGAAGAGGGACGCCTCGCTGCACATTTTATCGTAGAGCTCGACCAGTTGAGTTGCAGTGAGCGTCGATTTGGTCTCGGCCGCCTCGCGCCGGACGCGGGCCACCATCGCGGCTGCCAGATCCGGGTCGAGATCGCGACCGCTTTCGCTCAGCACATGGGCAATCGCAGTGGCGCCGGAATGCTTGCCGATGACGATCCGCCGGCAGCGGCCCACGAGAGCCGGATCAAGCCCCTGATAAGTACGCGAGTCCTTCAGCAGCCCTGCGACGTGAATGCCGGATTCGTGGGTGAAAACATCGGCGCCGACGACCGGCTTAGTGGCCGCGGTCTGCCGGCGGGCGGCCCAGGCCACCTCGGCGGCGAGGCCGGGCAATGCGGTCAGCTCGATGCCGGTATCTGCGCCGCCGAAGACCGCCATCGCGGCGGCCACCTCTTCCAGCGCGGCATTGCCCGCACGCTCGCCGAGCCCCAGGACGGTGACGGAGGCATGGCGCGCGCCTGCGCGGATCGCGGCTAGCGTGTTGGCGCCAGCAAGTCCGAGATCGTTGTGCGCATGAAATTCAAGGTCGATTGGAGACTGCACCACCAGCTGGGCGACAAGTTCGAAGGTTGAAAACGGGTCGAGAACACCGACTGTGTCGGCCAGCCTCACGCGGCTTGCGCCGGCGCGTGCGGCCGTCTCGATGACGCGGGCGAGATGATCCCGATTGGCCCGCGAGGCATCCTCGCACCCCACCGCGACGAAGAAGCCGGCGGCGGCGGCGCGCCTGACCATATCATCGATGACCTGGAGCGCTCCCGCCTTGTCGAGGCCGAGCTTGGCGGCAAGTTGGATGTCCGACGCAGGCAGCGACAAATTGACCGCTTGGACCCCGCTCTCGATCGCTGCATCGAGATCCAACGACGTCATCCGGCACCAGGCCATGAGCCGAACCGGAAGACGCCGCGCGACCACGGCGCGAATTGTTTCGATCTCGTCGACGCCCATGACCGGCGTGCCGATCTCGATCTCTGTCACGCCGGCCGCCGCAAGAGACTCAGCGATCTCCAGCTTTTCCGTCGTGGTAAAGGCGACGCCCGGCGCCTGCTCGCCATCGCGCAACGTCGTATCGTTGAGGGAGACATGACGGGTCATGACCGGTAGCCTGTTCTTCTGCCGCTCACGCATAGACCGGATTACCTTTCCCAGAACCGGAAAAGCTGCGCAGCTTCCCCACGATTGCCGGCATGACCTCGAGCACCCGGTCGATATCCTCTTCGCTGTTGTCCCGCGCCAAGGAGAAGCGGACTGCCGCGTGCGGCGTTTTCATCGCGCTTAGGACATGGCTTGGTTCCAGAGAGCCGGAGGTGCAGGCCGAGCCAGAGGAACACGCGATGCCAATGCGGCTGAGGAGAAGTGGAATTCCATCACTGTCGACATGTTCGAAGGAGATGTTTGCGGTGTTGGGCAACCGTTGCAGGGGATCACCAGTGACACAGGTGCTTGGGATGCGCTGGAGGATCCCGCCCTCCAGACGATCGCGGAGCGACTTTACCCGTGTGGTCTCGTCGTCCATGAATTTCAAGGCGAGTTCGGCCGCCGTGCCGAGCCCGGCTATGCCGGGCGTATTCTCGGTGCCAGCACGCCGGTTGTGTTCTTGGTGACCCCCCTTGATCAGCGAATGGAAATTGACGCCACGTTTTACGAAAAGCGCGCCGATCCCTTTCGGCCCGTGCAGCTTGTGGCCGGAGAGCGACAGCATGTCGATTGCGGTCGACTTCAGGTCCATCGGAAGCTTGCCGACCGCCTGCACAGCATCCGTATGGAAAAGGGCGCCCACTTCCTTGGCCAACTCGGCAAGCCTGGCCACGGGGAAAATCACACCAGTCTCGTTGTTCGCCCACATTATGGAAACGATTGCCACCCTTGGGGTCAGGGCGGCCATATAGGCGTCGAGGTCGAGCCGGCCACGGCGATCCACCGGGATCCTATGCACCTTGACGCGGCGGGTCTTCTCAAGATGCGCGCAGAGCGTCAGCACGGCGGGATGCTCGACTGCGGACGTCACGATCTCGGTTCGGTTGGGCGCCGCCTCGAGCGCTGAAAGAAGCGCTGCATTGTCGCTTTCTGTCCCACCCGAGGTGAAGGTGATCTCATCGTCGAACTCCGCGCCGATCAGCGCTTGCAATTGCCTCCGAGCCTTTGTCACCGCCGCACTGACTGAGGCGCCAAGAGCGTGCGCCGACGAAGGGTTGCCGAATTGATCCCTAAAGAACGGCAACATCGCTTGCAGGACCGCAGGATCGACCCGTGTGGTTGCGTTGTTGTCGAGGTAGACAGGCTTCATAGGTGCGATCCTCAGTTGAACAGAATGACGCGGCGCGGACCGACTCGTTGAGCCTCTGGCGCATGCCGTTGATGATAATGGGCCTGAACTGGCAGCCCGCGCAGACGCCCGGAGTGTTTGACGCAGACCGGATCTCCGTCGAGATGGACATGTTCGCAGTGGCCGCCGTCAGCCGTAAGGACGCCCGAACGCGATAACGTTATCGATGAGCCGAATTTGGCACAGCAGCGCGATCTGTCCGCAAGCAGCTCGGGTGACACCAGGACCCGAGCTGTTTCGGGAGGCGGCGTTCTTTGCACCTTACCGGAAGCGAATGGCGGTCCCGAGATCCGTTTTCCTTGGTCTTTAGGACGGGGACATCTGTCGTGCCGGCCATCTAAGTCTCCTCTGCCGCAAAATGAGTCCGACGGCCGCATAGGCGCTTCGGGCGTTTAACTGAAGGACTTGCCGCAGCCGCACTTCTCGCGCGCATTGGGGTTATCGAAGACAAAGCCGGAAGATTCGAGCCCGGTGACGAAGTCAACGGTCATGCCGGAGACATGTGGTTGGGAACCCGCGTCCACGAACAGCTTGATCCCATTTGTGCCAGTGATCGCGTCGCCCTCGCGCGACACGCTCTCCAGGCCCATTAAGTATTTGAAGCCGGCGCAGCCGCCGGCCTCGACCATGACGCGAAAACCTTCCGCCGGCTCGCTGGCGCGGGAAAGAGCAGTCTTGAAGGCGGCAACAGCGTTGTCGGTGAGCGTAATCATGGCTCCATTCTCCTCAGTCCGGGACCTGCTTGCGCATCACGTCGCATGCACCGTGCCAAAGCGAAAAAAACGTTTCAACACAGCGCGGCATCTCTGACACTGCCGTGCTTCTTGTGAGTGCATTGCTGCGAAGCTGTCGGCCAACCGACACGTACTGTCGGGTTTGTCGGGTCTGCCACGAGGGATGTTGGGCCTGAGTTCTTGGTTGAACTCACATCACCAAATACAGAACTTCTTCTGAGCTTGCTTCGGCGCAATTGGCACGGTTTTTGAGGCTCCGTTTGGCGAGGCGGCAAGAGCATGCCGATCCACAATCATGCCGTGGGTGCCCTCGCGATGGATGGGGCGAAGCAAGGGAGCAACATGTCAGGACCGGGTCAGATACGACTTGCTTGGCAAAGCAGCGCCGCCCGTGGCATCCGAATGCCCGCTTGGCCGATTGCGACAACACCCACACTCGCTCACCACCGCCCAGTAGCCGCCAACCGGCTCAACGGGATGCCATCGGCATGTGCCTGCTCGCCGGTTTTCGCGCGGGTGCGACGCCGTGTGCACGCTGTCCAGCGACACTTTGTTCATGGGCCAGCAGCAGATCAGGGGCGAGCATTACGGCCGCCCTATCGGCTGAAGATTCCCCGGCAGGGCAGCTGATCTTCACACGTAGGTAGAACCAGGGGTAAGACATGGACCAGCGCGAGAAACCGTCGCCGGATGAAATACGGTGGGCGTGCGAAGACAATCCGAAAATCCGGGAGCATGATCTCGCCGCTCGATTGGGCATTTCGGAAGCCGAATTGGTCGCGGCGCATTGTGGTCACGGCGCGGTGCGCATCGAGCCGCGCGTCGATGATCTGCTGACGGGCCTCGAAGCGGTCGGCGAGGTGATGGCGCTCACCCGCAACGAAAGTGCCGTGCACCAAAAGATCGGCGTCTACGACAAAGTGGTCACCGGCAACCAGCATGCCATGGTGCTCGGCGACGACATCGACCTGCGCATCTTCCCGAAAGCGTGGGCGTATGGCTTCGCCGTCGAGAAGCGCGAGGGAGCCGAGATCCGCCGCAGCCTGCAATTCTTTGATGCCGCCGGCGAGGCGATGCACAAAGTACATCTCAGGCCCGCCTCGAACCTGCACGCCTATCAGGATCTGACGGCAGAGCTCGTATCCTACGACCAGGAGCCGATCATATCGGTCGAAGCGGGCGGTGCGCGCGACAACGCAGTGAGTCCAGACCAAGCCGCCACGGCCGATGACCTACGCGAGCACTGGAGCCGGCTGAGCGACGTGCATCAGTTCTACCATATGTTGAAGACACTGAAGCTCAGCCGCTGCCAGGCAATGCGTATGGCCGACGAAGATTACGCTTGGCTGCTCGACAATGATGCCGTTGGCGCTCTGTTCCAACAGGCGGCCGAAGACGAGATGCCTATCATGTGCTTTGTCGGCAATCGTGGTTGCATCCAGATCCATTCCGGCCCGATCAAGTCGGTCAAGCAGATCGGGCCGCGGATCAATGTGCTCGACGAAACCTTCCATCTGCATCTGAGGACCCATCACATCCGCGAGGTCTGGGCCGTGCGCAAGCCGACGAGGGACGGTCACGTCACATCCATTGAAGCCTATGGCGCCGACGGCAAGATGATCATCCAGTTCTTCGGCACGCGCAAGGAAGGCGAACGCGAGCGCAGCGACTGGCGGTTTCTGGCCGAGAGTCTGCCACGCATTCCCGGTCCGAGCGACAGGGATGTATAGAGTGTGCCGCCCTCGGATTGAACCGGCCGCTATAGGACTCGGCACCACGTTCCGACAGCGGCTCGCGAGGAAATTTAGGTCCATGTGCGATAGTGCTTGCCGTCGTAGCGCATACGCACGGTTAGGTGTGCGCGCCGGAATGGACCGCATCGATACAGTCAAGCTGGTCGTCGGCCGGACCGGTGCGCACGAGTGCATCGCCGTCTGACCGAAAATCCTTGAAGCGCGGCTCGACCTTGTTGATATTTCCGATCATCGCGCGCAAGCGCCGTCGGGTCTTGTCGGACCGCACCCGATCCTTGCGCTGGATCGCGTCGTTGCTCAACCCGGGCCGTGCGAGCGATCTCCTCGCTCGTCGACCGGAAGGCTGTGCAGCAGCAGCCAAGCCGAACAGCTTGATGTCGCGGACTCGACAAAACCGACCACGGATATCGGTTGTCGCACGTTGTCCTAAGAATGATGGACAGGTGATCATCAGCGGCGGGCCCAGTGCAGGCTGGCATTGCTTAGTGCAGCGCCATGGGTACGCCTATCCGGCACGCGACTTGCTTCGACGATTTGATCAGCAGGGCATCAGCAGACGTCACGGAGCTCAGTGGTGATTGACCAACCTCTCAACCCCAACGGGCGGCTTTGCTTCATGACCGCAGAGCGGCGGAGATACCCCTTCTGATCGACTTCGCAACCGATCTCATCCGCGCTGGTGCAGGTGGGCTGTATCAGGCGACAGAATCTAGAAGTACAAGAGACGTGCCCATGCTGGAAATCGACTTTATGAACAGCGGTGCAATCTCAATCGAGCCATGAACGCCAATGTAGAGAAAACAAAATGGCGACCAACCCCGTTCCAGATCATGTCCCACCCGAAATGGTGAGGGACTTCAGCCTGTTTACATCGCCAGGGATGCCACCAACACCCAACGGGGATCCACACGCAGCTGTCGCTTGCGTACATGACGGGCCTCCGATCTTTTACTCCCGCTACAACACGCAAGATGGCCGGGGTACCTGGGTCATCACCCGTGCCGCGGACCAGCGGAAGGTGCTGCAGGACGCAGAGACTTTTTCCAGCCATCGCAGCATCTTCTCCTCCATACTGGGTGAAAACTGGCCGACGATCCCGCTTGAGCTCGATCCACCGGCCCATGGCGTCTTTCGCTCACTGCTCAATCCGCTGCTTTCGCCAAAGCGGGTGTTGGCTTTGGAACCGGCTGTCCGCGAACGGGCGGTCGAGCTGATCGAAAGGATCGCCGCGTCGGGCACAAGCTGCGACGTGATGAAGGATTTTGCCTTTCCTTTCGCGGTGAGCACCTTTCTTCGCTTTCTGGGGTTGCCTGATGACCGGCTCGATACATTCGTCGGCTGGGGGAAAGATCTGCTCCACGGCGACGATAAGGAACGACCTGTGGCTGCCCGGACGATCGTGGCATTCATCGACGAACTTGCAGCCATGCGCCGCGATCAGGCGGTTGACGATTTCATGACCTTTATCGTGCAGGCACAGGTCGAGGGCCGCCGGCTGACGGACACCCAAGTCCGCGGCATCGGCGTGCTTGTCTTCGTCGCTGGGCTCGACACGGTCGCAGCAGCTATAGGCTTTGACTTGGCGTACCTCGCACGCAACCTCAAAGATCAGCAATTGCTGCGGAGCGAACCGGACCGCATCCCGCTCGCAACCGAAGAATTGCTGCGGGCCTATCCGCCCATTCAGTTGATCCGCGTGGCCACGAAAGATATCGACTTCGAAGGCGCGCCGATCCGGAAGGGGGACTATGTTTCCTGCGCCACTATGATTGCCAATCGTGATCCGGCGGAATTCGCATGCCCCAACACGATTGATTTGGATCGGGAGGACAACCGCCACGCAGCGTTTGGCTATGGTCCCCACCGTTGCCTTGGCTCACACCTTGCCCGGCGGGAGATTGTCATTGGCCTGGAGGAGTGGCTGGCGCGCATCCCGGCTTTCAGGATCAAGCAGGGTACGGCGCCGATAACTTCTGGCGGCCATGTGTTCGGGATCGAAAATTTGATCCTGGACTGGTCTTAGGCCCGCCCCGAGCCGGGCACAAACAATGGAGGCACTGCCATGCGCATCATCGTCCAAAAGGCCAAATGCCAGGGCCACGCGCGATGCGCGGCGCAAGCGCCTGACATCTTCAAACTCGATGATGACGGTTACATCCTGCTTGGTGACATTGAAGTTGCGGAAGGGGAGGAACTGCCTGCATCACGAGCCGTGCGATCCTGTCCTGAACGTGCGCTGGAACTCACCCGCTGCGCGCCTTGAGGACTCATTCAACCGAGAGTCTGGCGGGCTTGAACCATGTGGCCGCACTCAGCACGCGACCTCTGTCCCGCACGGTTCACGTCCAACTCTGCAGGGGCATTTCCGGCGCCTGTGTTCCCCGTGAGGCGCAAACGGCAGGGCCCGCGGTTCGCGAAACGCCTCCTTCCAATCACAGAATTTGCGACAGAGCCGAGTGGACCAGACGAGAATTGCCGAACTACTCGACCGCGAGGCGATCCGCGACTGCGTACACCCGAAGAACTGCCCGACCCATGTTGCGGCAGGCCGGGTCTCTGCATGAATTGATAGGGACAAACCAGGAGAACGCACCATATTTGCTCAACATTGTGCCCGGCTCAGCACCGGCCAATGGCCGCAGATCGAGCTGGAGAGGAGGTTCGACCAGCATGTGCTTGCTTGTGTGCTTTCACGTGCGCTCGAGGAGATCGAGGCCGGCGAGGCGACGGCGACGGAGGCAACCGGACTCTCGCTCGCCGAGCTGCGCGATGTCCTGGCCCGCTGTTTCCCTGCTATTCCTATCAACGCGTTTGCCTTGAAAGAGGTAAGCGAGCCCGAGCCGGATCCGGAGGAAGAACTTCTGCATGGACTGCTGCTGGCGCATGCCCGACCTGGCGACCCGACGAGCGCCCGCTTCGCCAGGATCATCGCCCGGCGTGCCATGCGCAATGACCACCTCTGGCAGGACCTTGGCCTTTTTAATCGAACCGACCTCGGCCGCCTGCTCGCCTCGCATTTTCCGACGCTGGCAGCCGGCAACACCCAAAACATGAAATGGAAGAAATACTTTTACCGCAAGCTCTGCGAGGCCGAAGGTTTTTCGCTGTGCAGCGCGCCCAGTTGCCGGGAATGCAATGATGTCGAAAGCTGCTTCGGCCCGGAGGAAGGCGAAAGCCGCCTCACACGGATCAAGGACGGCATCGCCTCGGATTGAGAGCCGCTTCGTAGATTGTACAGCGCTAGCGCTCGCGCCGCGCCATGTGTCTCTTGTCGAATGTCGACGGACACCTTCGGGGATTGAATGCTGTGCCTGCTGTCCGATTACTCGCCATGCTCGCTTCGGCGGGCGCCGTCATGATGGCGGTGCAGGATGCGACCCGCACCATCGCCGCCGAGCAACTGGTGTTCTCCGGGCCGTTGCTGCTCGCCTGCCTCGCGGTTGCGGCGCCTGGGCGGCCGCGGTTCACCGCCGTCATTGTTCGCGCTAGTGCACAGTTTCGCCTCGCTCACCCATTGGGGCGGCCAGATTGTCTCCGGCGTGGCCATCAATTTCGTTGCTGCCGGCTCCGCCATCATTCTCGGCCAGGTTCCGGCAGGGCGCGCGATGGGGTTCCTGGAAGCTTTTCGAACTTTCTGGATCACGCCTCAACCCGAATTGCGTGTGCTTGTTGGACAAATTAGGTCACTAGATTCGGATTTAGGATAGATTCAGGAGGCTTCGAATTTCTAACGCTCGCGACCTCGCAGGTCGTTCACGTCAGCACGAAGGCGTTTAACTCTACGTGTCTTATTGGCAGCTATGCGCCCCAATCTCGGACGCTGGACTCGCCAACCCCGGATCCGGAATCCTGACGTTTTTTCAGTTCAGTCCGACGCACGAGCCATGCTGAACAGCAGCGCCTCTCGATCTGACGGGCGAGTCAGGCAGCCGTCGAAGCGGGCGGAGCCTGCCCGGCAGCAGCCTTTGTTGTAGCAGTCGCCGGCGGCTGGACCAATTCAGAAGGGCTAGTTTCGGCTAAGAGTTCAACTGCCTCAGTTGAGGCGGCCTCGCCCTTGAACAGGCTCGATATGGATGCGGCCACTTTGGTCTTGCTCGTCGTGTCAGGCTCGACAACCTCCTGCATGGGCAATCTGAGATTCGCTAGACTCTCCACAAACACCTCGAAGTGAGGTATCGCCGCTGAAGGATCCTCGTCCAGGGCGAACTCGCGGCGGATGACCTGGATGCGGATGCGGACGTCGTCGGACTGCGGCGTGTCGTCGAGCTGGCTCTGGATCTCCTCGAGGATCTCGGCACCCTGCTCGCAAGTCCCGCTGCTCTTGTGATCGCGGATGAAGATCCTGTGATAGCGCATGATCATTGCCCCGAGGCGTTCGCGGTTCGCTTCCCGCTGTGCCTGCCGCCTCGCCTTGTTTACAGCCTTGAAGAGGCTGGACATGCGCTCGAGAAAGATGTCGATAGGCCCCTGGAGCTCACCCTTATCTCGCTCGATTGTCTCAACGACGGCGCGTGCGAAGCCGAGCTTCTCGATATGTCCGCTCTCTGCCTTGGCGACCGCCTGAATGGCGGCGAACATCGACTTGCCGGTTTCAATCTGGGCCTGAATGCTTTGCAGGGAGATGGTAGGAGCTTCCGTATCGCGAAACCGCGTGATCTCGCCAATGCACGCGTTCATCGCGGCGGTGGCGAGTTCAACGGGGATCAGGTCCTCAATCTCCTTCACCTCGACGCCGTCTGCGAGTTCAAGTGCTCCCAGCTGCAAGACATGTTGGCTGTCGATCAGGCGCTTCGCCTTCTTGTCCGTCCGCATATGGTTGGCCGCATCGTTGCCTGCGGGGTCAGAGTCGAGGAGGGCGACAACAGGCGGCTTGTCGGTATCCCGACCTCTGATCAGGTAGAGCATGTAAGGGATCTCGCTCGCCGATCCGCAAGGCACAATTACTAGATTGTTGAGGTCGAGGGTCTCGGCCGTTACGCCAGGCCGCCTCTGCCGCATGATTCGGGCGGCTCCGGCGAGAAGCACCTGCTCCGTGATCCCCTCGACGAGCAAGTTGACTGACCCCACGAAGGCCGTCTCGCCGACGAACGCACCGAAGGCAGAGCGAAGGGGCTCATAGTGGTTTCGCGAAACGTTTCGAACAACCCGGGTGCCATCATAGCCGCGCCCCTTCTCGAGCACTCGGATACGCTCGGCGTAGTTTTTGTCCAGCAGGAACGGCGAGTGCGTGACGTAGATCACCTGCACCGGTGGGCGGCCGTCCTGAGGGTCGGCAAGATCCTGGAGGACTTTCATGAGGTCCTGTTGAGCCTCGGCGGAGAGGTAGGTATCTGGTTCGTCCATTAGTAAGAGGCTTTCGCGCTCAGTCTGTGGACGGTGCGACTGGGCTTGGATGAGATATGAGAGGAAGTATTTGAGGCCGCTGCTGCGCTCGTCAAAGGTATACTCGGTCCCCGTACGGTCCCTGATCGTGAATACCAACTCGTGTTCGCGCGGTGTGACCTTCAGCGAGAAGTCACGGTCCTGGACCCACCACTTTTTGAAGTTGAGGTAGCGCTCCAGTTGTTCGTTAATGGCTTCCACTAGCGCGTTGGCGTAGCCCTCCTTGCCGTCCGCGATCGCCTCCCGCAGATCCTTCAGCCTGGCCGGCTCGACGTTGCCGAGCTTCAAGAGCAAATCGCGCGCGAGAGCGAGCGACTTCTCCGCGCCATCTACGCGGCGAGCCTCGCGGAGGGCGTTCGCGATTGGTGACAGCGCCAGCCGTATATTGGGAGCGTTGGCGGCGAATATCTTATCATCTCCCAGCATCTCCGCGAAGCTGCCGGCGACTTCGAGCAGCGTTGTGCGCTGTCTGCGGTCGGAGATGCTGCTGGGCTGGGCGTCCCCATTCGCCAGCCAGTGCAGGGGGACCGCTGCGGGTAAGGCGACGTCCGGCATGATACGGAAGGGCTTCGGCAGGATGTCTGCGAGCGGTTGTGCCACTGAGGACGCCTCGACCACGTGCTTCTTCCACCCTTCGTCGGGGTCTGGGACCCAAATGTCGAGCGCCTCGGGCGTCTCCCTGAACATCATGAAGCGGTCGAACTTTACATCTTTTGCGCCGGCGACGTTGGCGATCGCTTCCGCCTCATCCGACTCGACCATACTCCAACCGAGGCCAAGGTGCGGCCAGCAGGTCGCCTCCCGCTCCACGCTGAAGAAAGGCGAGTAGCGGCAGAGATCGCGCTGCTCGAAGCCAATCCCTGACACGGCCTTCTCGACCGCACTCAGAAGGTGACTCTTCCCAGATTCGTTCGCGCCGACGATGGTCGTAATCCGACTGTCGAACTCGACCTCAACGTAGGGATACCAGGCGTCACGAAACATTTCCCAATCGCCCTTGGGCTGGGCATGGGGCGTCGCCTTGCGGATATGGTCGAAGTTAAACGACTTGTAGAAGCGCGCATAGACGGTTGAAAGTCTCATCGTCAATCCATGTAAAGATGGTGTCAGCCGCAGTAATCTGCGAACGCCGGAAGCGCGCGAACGAATGGAGTACTTTGCATGCCTGAACCAAGCGCACAAGATAGGCCGCGCCATCGGCTAGGGAACTTGAATCGGTTTCAACATCAATAATTGCAGATTCGTGGCCGAATATACGGCAGAGTCCGAGACGAGGCAGTTCTTCCAAGACGATCGCTGCCGAAGGAGCCTCCAGCGAACGGCGGCTACCCTCACGGTTGCTGCTGAAAGCTGCGGGTCACCATCCGGCCCTAGGCCGAATGTCAGGAACGCGCCGCATCGCTGCCGTTGTGGTCGGGTAACGGTGAGCGGCGAAAGGCCGTTCACAATACTGAGACTTGAACTGGCGACGACAGGCCACGGCAAACCAGACGAGATGTCCGGGTGACGGGGCCCGGCGTCAAAACCGCCTTCCGCGTCCCCCTCGGCGTCAATTCGCTCAAGGTAGTCAGAGAAGGATAGCGCGTCACGAGACCTCGCAGCAACTCGATCCGCTGGGCGGTAGTGTCTCTGTTTGAAATTTGATGGAATGCAATATGCATTTCCCATATCGGTCCGGCCTCCTATATGCTTAGCGGAAAGCATGGGAGATAGCCTTGGCGAAACGAGAGACATATACCACCAACATCGCTTGTAAGGATTGCGGCACCCGAGGAAAGGGCACGTTTTCGGAAAATGAAAACCCTGTCCATTCCCGAGGAGAGTTGAACCGCATGACAGAGTCGGCAGGTGAAGGGTTCGCCCTCAATACGGCGGCTCGCGAAGGAATGTCGTGTACGAAATGCGGCAGCTTAAACGTGGTACAGGTGTAGGCATGCCCACCGGACCTAAAGGCCAGAAGCGCCCGGCCGACGTGATCGGCAACGCCGTCCGCGTCATGCGCATTGCGACGGGCGATGAAGACGACGACGTGGTTGACGACGGCAAAGACCCAGCCGCGAAAGCGCTTGGGGCAAAGGGTGGGAAGAATCGCGCCGAGAACATGACGCCAGAGCGGCGCGCCGAGATTGCGCGGAAGGCGGCGGAAAGCCGCTGGAAACGCGGTTGACAAATCAATGATTTTTTCGTATTTGGTTGCAAGACGATGGATGCAACAAAATATGGAGTGCCCTTTTGGCCGATCCTGCGGATTTTTTCAAAGACCAACTCCCCTTTCATTCTTGGCCGACAATACCAACCGTTTTGCGAACCGCCTACGCGGCTGCGGCTGATCTGGCGAAGAGCGACCCGATCCTTCAGGTCGAGAGCGCCCAGGATAACAAGGGGCGACTGATTTCGTGGGCAGTAGATTTCGGTCTGAAACGAGCAGTAGATAAAGGTTCGTTGTCATGTGACTATCGGTGGCGAACCTACGCGAAGCCGACTGGTCGCTATCTTGAATTGCGGTTTTCGCATTCGACGGCATCGGTAAGCCAAATAGAAGATCCCAAGCGCCAGCCTCGCAATGTAGTTTTTCGGGAAAACGCTCGACTCCGGGCGCCAAGCCTTTTTGAAGACATCGAAGAGAAAGAGCCTGTGTCTGGCGCCCCTCACTTCCTGCTCGTGCACGGGCATCAGGAACTCAATTTCGCCCATTTCGGAGCACCTTCCTCAACATCAAAATCTAAATGGACGTGGCTGTCTCAGAACTTGATGAAGCTCCCGCATGAAATGCCCTCCGAGGGACCGGGCGCGGAAGATACAGACGTGGACCTAGATGAACTCAATCTACTGAAAGAGGACATCGAGCGGTGGATGAAGGACAATGACGGTTCCAGATAACAATATTCTTCAGTTCCCAAGCGCCGCCCATGCCGACCGCATCGGGCGGCTCTTGATTCCTGAGCGTCTCACGGAAGCTAGACTTGCTGCTCGTATCACTCAGACCGAGCTAGCAGAGCACATAGGGGTTAGCCGGCAAGCAGTGTCCTCTTATGAGCAGGGAGACAAAAACCCTGAACCAAGCGTGATGGCTCGCATGGCTGCCACCCTAAAGCAGCCGATCCCGTTCTTCACTAAGGAAGTGCGCGCGGACTTTGGTAAGCACAGCGCAAACTTCTTTCGAAAGGTAGGGGCGGATACGAAGCGGCGAAACCAAGCCTGTGAGGTCTACGCTCAGTGGCTTTCCGCCACGGCTCACGCGTTTGATTCAATCGCGAATTATCCGACTGTTGATCTTCCGTCGTTTGAGCCCCGTGGCGGCAGCTACGATGATGACGAGATCGAGGAATACGCAGAAGTCACCAGGCAACATTTTGGCTTGGGGCTTGGCCCGATTTCGAATGTTGTGCGCCTCATGGAGGCGAAGGGGGTGATCGTCTCCCGCTATAGGATCGAGGGCGAGAGCATTGAGGCATTCTCCTATTGGTCTGGCTCTCGTCCGTTCGTCTTCCTTTCGTCCATGAAGGAATCGGCGGTGCGGGCGAGATTCGATGCCGCTCATGAACTGGCCCATCTATGCTTGCATAGATGGGTAGGGTCCGAAGAGATTGAAGACAAAGATCGCCTCAAAGAAATCGAACACGAAGCAGACCGTTTTGCTGGAGCCTTTCTCCTCCCGGCAAAGTCATTTCCGAATGAAGTTTACTCGCCAAGAGCAGAGAGCTTCATTGACCTGAAGGCGCGGTGGAAAGTTTCCATTCAAGCAATGGTCTATCGAGCAAAAGACTTGGGGCTGTTTGATGATCGACAGGTGACAAATATTTACAAGCAGATTTCCTATAAAAAATGGCGGACTGTCGAGCCGCTAGACCGAGGTCCACGAGCGATACCATTCGAGGAGCCCCTACTTCTGAAGAGAGTGGCTGAGTTGGTTTTTCAGAGTGGTCGGTACAGCATCGATAGCTTTAAATCGGATGTCGCACTTTCGGTGCGCGACCTGGAGCGACTGACTGGTTATCCATTCGGTGAGCATGGGGCAGAAATCGATCTCTCTCCATCATTGAAGTGAACTTATATGCTTGACACTAAGCATAATAGTTCACATATTAGGGGCATGAACAAGCTGCCCCTCAAGACCCGCGTCCAAATCCTCACCATGCTTTGCGAGGGATCGTCCATGCGGTCGATCTCTCGCGTTGCCGATGTGTCGATCAACACGGTTTCGAAGCTGTTGGTCGATGCTGGCAAGTTCTGCGCCGATCTGCACGACCGCGAAGTCCGCAACGTGAAGGCCAAGCGCGTCCAGTGTGATGAAATCTGGAGCTTCACGGCAGCGAAGCAAAAGAACGTCGCGGCGATGAAAAACACCGTTGATGGTGCTGGCGACACGTGGACGTGGACCGCTCTGGACAGCGACAGCAAGCTTATCATTTCATGGCTGGTCGGCGGCCGCGATGGCGAGTATGCACTGGCTTTCATGGACGACGTAAAGGACCGCCTTGCCAACCGCGTCCAGCTTACGACAGACGGTCACAAGGCCTATCTGAACGCGGTTGAGGAAGCCTTTGGCGCTGACATCGATTACGCCATGCTGGTCAAGATGTATGGCGAGCCGGAAGGCAAGGCAGCGCCACAGGAACGCCGCTACAGCCCCGCCGTGTGCACAGGCGCAAAGAAGACCCGCATCGAAGGCTCGCCCGATCTGGCGCATGTCAGCACGTCGCACGTTGAACGGCAGAACCTCACCATGCGCATGCAAATGCGCCGCTTCACGCGCCTGACCAACGCATTCTCAAAGAAGTTCGAAAACCACGTCCACATGGTCGCGCTTTACGCGGTTTGGTACAATTTCATCCGCATTCACAAAACGCTGAAAACTTCACCAGCTATGGCTGCGGGCGTTTCCGCGACGTTGTGGTCGATGGACGAAATTTGCGCAAAGATGGACGAGATCGCACCGAAACCGGGAAAGCGTGGAATTTACAAAAAGAGGATCATCGCGACGAAATTTTAATACCGCATTGGCAACTAGCCGTGTACACACTACGTACTAGCGAACCAGCGTGAATCGCTTTGGAATAGGAGGTACGTAACATGGATCACAATCTTTCGAGGTTGGTGGAACTCGCCAAGGGAGTTCACATGAATGACGCTCAGCGTACCGAACAGCGTAACAGCTTTGTCTACGGGAACACCAAGATCGAGAATACGAACGTCACACGCGAGTTGGTGGAGGCGATTTCTCGTGAAGTTCCGTTGGCACGTGAAGCGCGCTAGAGCGTAAAAAGAGCGAGGGTCGTACCTGTGGCGGTTGACCACCAAACCGCTCTCGAAATCGAAAATGGATTTCGTCAGTACGACCTCACTCTTGATATCATAAAATACTATCTGGAACCCGAAAGGCCGTTTGCCTTGCGGGTTCCAATGATTCTTGACTTACAGCGAGAGGCTGTGGTGGGGATTGAAGCCGAAGCCGGGCAAATTAGAAATAATGTTGTCGGTATAAACAAGAGCAAGCATCAACCTCCCGCGCCGCACCTAGTTCAAGCCCACCTAACAGAATTTTGCGAATACATAAACAATAACTGGCACGAGAAAACGGCCTTTTATCTTTCCGCATACGCTATGTGGCGCCTCAATTGGATACATCCATTTACAGATGGCAATGGTCGTACTTCCAGGGCTCTATCTTACGCTCTCCTAAGCATCAAGCTCGGCTATATTCTACCAGGTGCCCCGACGATCCCGCAGCAGATCGAGGAAGACAATACCCACTATATAGAAGCCCTCGAAAAGTCTGATGCCGCCGCCGTTGGCGGAACGGAAGACGTTAGCGAGATGGAGCGCATGATCCGCGCCATGTTGGCAAACCAGCTTATGTCCGTGATCGAAGCTGCCGGACCAATTTCAAACTGAGACACTACCCGCTGGGCCTCCTCGAGATAGCGCGCGCTGCCCAACAAATTGCGTACATTCCATTTGTTGAAATCGAATTTTTGTCCCGAGCATATCCAGCCCCACGAAGAAGGCCGTTGGTCGGTCCGACATCGGCAGCAACTCAACCCAAGCGAAAAGTGCGGGCAGCTCGTGGTCTCGTATCCATTTACGATCGCCATATTCGGCCATCACCGCTTCAAGCCCACTCAAGATCGTGTCGGCAGGAACAACGAGGCCACCAACGACCATGCGTTGCGCTAGCTCGCGCCTTTACACCATGGGTAATGTTTCCAATCAGAATTTCATTGAACTCTGCGGCTCGATCGCCATGAGGCATGAGGACGGCACATCCAACAAACCGCGCGACGCGTACCAGGTCATTTGGGGGAATCTTCCTCCTTGACTGTGTGGGCAGCCGCTATGAGAACTTCGGCAATATCGCACGTCTGGGCTCGCTCTCTGGAGCGGTTTGCAGCAGCGCGCGCAAAGTCGGGCCAATTGCCGAACTTGCCCTCCGGCATCGGCTCGTGCCGCCGCTGCCAGATCACTTGCAGCCCGACGGCAGCTTCGGCACCAAACTCCCGGATAGGAGGCAACGTTTTAAAACGGCCTCGGCGTCTTCGGTGCCAATGGTCGTAAGTGCGACGCGGTACTCGTGGACATGCGAGATCCGCATTTCGTCCAGGGCGTGTCGGTTGGACTTGTTGGCCGCAAACGCAACCTTGGCAGCATGAACCCTGCCAGATCGGCTCCGAGCATATCGTCCAGAATCGGCACTTGACTGGCGCAGGAACCCGCCGCATTGCCCAAGTAAGCCGTGCCATGTGATGGCGCGAAGCTGATTGAGCGATGAGCTGCCGCCCCTTGCATCGACGAGACCATCTCGCACCATCGGTAGTCTTTAGCCGAAACAGAGTGAGGTCAGCCGGCGCGTGCGGCCTTTGTGCGATTACGTCCACCTGCCGCTCTTTTAACGCTACGCACGGAGACGGCTTTGGGGGCCACGACGTCGCCGAGCCGCTCTATACGGAGGGGCGCGCGCGAGGGAAGGCGAACGACGAGTTCGAGTTGCCCCTCGATCGCCTCGACGTAGCTTTTAAGAGTAGACAAGTACATGTCGGCTTGTTTCTCGATCTTCGAGACCGAAGGCTGCTTGATCTTGAGGACCGAAGCGATTTCGGCCTGGGCCTTTCCAGCGGCACGCCGCAAATCGCCGAGACTCTCGACTTCTCCCCTTAACTCTTCGAAACGCGCGTCGACCCGGTCCCGACGATCCTCGGGGAGCGCAGCGATTAGGTCATCAAGCTTGCGTCCCATCACTTCTTCTCCTTCTTCGCCGCCGCCAAACGGTCGAGATGCCCTTGATAGCGCTTGTCCGCCTTGGCGATCAGACTTTTATAGAAGCGCTTCTCACTCACGCCCGACTTATCGCCGGCGACGAGCAGGATCGCCTTCCGCTTCTGATCGAATGCGAACGCAACCCGCCAGACACCATCATCAGCGTCGAAGCGAAGTTCTTTCATGTTCGCGAACGACGAGTCATTCAAGGTATCCGTATGCGGTCGCCCCAGCTGGGGCCCGAACACACCGAGCAGCTTAGCCGAAGCCAATAGCTCATCTTGGACTGTCTGGGGCAACGCCTCGAACTCCCCATCGAACTCATCGCCAAAAACGACTTCCCAAGTCATATATAGCCCCTAGGCTATGTAGTCAACATCATCAAGCTGCCGAACGATAGTCTGCGGCCGAAACAAGGTACGCGCGGTAGACGATAGTCCGGCCGCCGTTGACACGACTGGCAATTCGCGACCTGTCTGCGCTATCGAGCGGCATCGTCACCGGCGTTCTGACGGGCATGGCCGGCGCGTAGCTGTCGCTTGCCCAGAATCCCGGCTTGTCGTGAAGGATATGACCGCCAGCAAGGGTCCCATCGCGCCGGCAGCGCTCACCGTCGCCAAATATGGAAACCTGTGCCGGCGAGGGTTCGCGTGTCTGGCGGGGAAGGTCCCTGGCCCGGAGGTGAAGCCGGCGAGGCGCTTGCGCTGGTCCATGCGTAATCGTGCGGAGGACCGCGCCGCGCCGCGCTGTGCATCGCATCTCTCGTCCCGCTGCGCTGCTGAGGCCTCTTCTGTCAGGCGGTCTAGGTTTCGCGCTTCGGGCCGAGCAGGAACACTATGAGGGCAGCGACGAACGTGGCAACAGCACTGTAGGCAATGGCGCTGGTAATCCCCGCATTCTCCACCAATAGTCCACCGAAAATCGCGCCGGCTGCGATTGCCACTTGGAATACTGTGACCAGCAGCACACCGGCGCTTTGGGCCTGCTCGGGAACGGCCCTCCGTACCATCCACGTCTGCAATCCCACTGGCACCGCGCCGAAGGCAAACCCCCACGCGGCAACAGCAATCGCCGAGGCCAAGGCCGATGCTCCCGCCGTCAGCAGCGAAACAGCGGCTATCGCTATGAGCAGCGGTGCAAGGGCCGCGACTGCCTTGAGACTGTACTCGGCCAGAAGCCCGCCGGCCAAATTGCCGAAGAATCCGCCGATGCCAAAAGCAAGCAACACAAGCGAGATCGTCTCTACATCCAGCGCGGGAATCTTCTCGAGGAAGGCGCGGATATAGGTGATTCCGGCGAAGTGGCCGGAAGCGACCAGCAGGACGACCAAAAGCGCAATTTTGACCATCGGGATCTTGGCTACATCCAGCAGGCTGCGGAAGCTAGCCACTCCAATCGGAGGCAGTCTCGGAATGGTTATGAGTTGCACGAGCAGTGTAGCGGCGGCGCCGGCTGCGGCGAGCATAAAGGCGCTTCGCCATCCCCAGATATCACCGACATAAGCGCCGATTGGAGCTGCGCAGACGGTAGCTACGGAAACGCCGGTGAGGATGATCGACATAGCGCGCGGCAGGAGGTGGGTTGGAACAAGCCGCATCGCCAGTGCTGCCGACATCGACCAGAAGCCTCCGAGCGCTATGCCGAGCACGACGCGTGCAGTCAGGAGAGCCGCCAGCGACCACGCGCCGGCCGCCAGAACGTCCGACAGGATCAGCAGCAGCGTCATGGTCCACATGACGGTCCTGCGGTCCAGGCGCTTTGTGATAATGGCCACCGTCGGCGCCGAGATCGCCCCGACGATAGCTGTCGCCGTCATCGCCTGTCCAGCCGCTCCCTCGCTGATACCGAGATCATGCGCGAGGGGCGTGAGCAGGCTGACAGGCAGAAACTCTGCCGTGACCAGCCCGAAGGTGCCCAAGGAAAGCGAAATGACCGCACCCCATGCGGGACCAGACGGTGGGACGGGCTTTTCTGGGTCGCGCAGAACAGCGTCCATGACACCTGCTGCGGATTGGGTCATGAACGAAGTCTCCACTTTGATGCAATGCAACGTGATGTTGGCTGCCTTGACCCAAATCTAAAAACACAAGCGCATTTCCCGGCGGCGTTGCACGGAGGAGGGGATGTTCATTGCTTCGCGATATTTTGTGACGGTGCGGCGCGCAACATCGATGCCGGTTTCCTTCAGCCGGACAGCGATGTCCTCATCGGAAAGCACGTCGCCGGGAGATTCTGCGGCAATGATCGCTTTGATCCGATGCCGGACAGCTTCAGCGGAGTGCGCATCGCCGCCTTGGCAGGACGCGATCGCGACGGTGAAAAAATACTTCAGTTCAAAAACTCCGCGCGGGGTAAGCATGTACTTGTTCGAGGTCACCCGGCTTACCGTCGACTCGTGCACGCCGATCGCGTCAGCGACGGTTCTAAGATTGAGAGGCCGCAGGTGGGCGACGCCGTGTTCCAAAAAGGCATCCTGCTGACGCACGATTTCAGCCGCAACCTTAACAATCGTCTTGGCGCGCTGATCGAGGCTGCGGATTAGCCAGTTCGCGTTTTGCAAGCATTCGTCGAGAAATGCTTGATCTTTCGAATTTTGGGCAGTTTGACGCGTGACTTCGGCATAATAGGTTTGGTTGATCAGCAGCTTTGGCAGCGTGGCGGGATCAAGTTCGATCTGCCACCCGCCTTGCGGCGAGGGCGTGACCCAGACGTCGGGTATGATTGATTCAGACGCACCGGATTCGAATCTGTTCCCAGGCTTGGGATCGAGCGCCCGAATCTCATGCATCATGTCGAGAAGGTCTTCTTCATCGACGCCGCAATGCTGCTTCAGTGCCTCAAAATCCCGTCGCGCAAGCTTTTCAAGATGGGCAACCAAAGCTGCCATTGCCGGGTCGAGCCGATTTCGCTGGCGCAACTGAATCTCGAGGCATTCTCTGAGACTTCGCGCAAAAACTCCCGGTGGATCAAATTGTTGCAAGGTTCCGAGAACCCGTTCCACAACAGCCTCATGGACATTCAGGCTCTCGGCCAACTCCAAAAGGTTTGCCCGAAGATAGCCAGTGTCTTCCAGATCGGCGGCAAGCTGGCCAGCGATCAGCCGCTCCTGTGGTGTGAACGCAGTGAGGGCGATCTGACGAGCGACATGGTCGTGCAATGTTTCGGCGAGGGTGGCATACTCGTCGAGGGAAGGGCCATTGCCGGGCGGGTTGTTGGTCGTGTTGCGAAGTGATTTCCATTGCCCGAGCCGTTCAGGCGAACCTGCCCCGGTCGGTCCTTCAACGGCGTTTGCCCCAGGGCCGACAGGCTGATCCGCTCCCGAAATCGAAACGTCGTCAAAAGGCCCGCCATCGCTTGATGCAGATTCCAAGAGCGGGTTCTTCTCAATTTCCCGCTCCACGAACTGATGCAGTTCAGTATGCGCCAGTTGCAGCAAGCGAATCGACTCAATGAGTTGAGGCGATGCCACCATGGATTGCTTCTGGCGTTGAAGCAGGCTTGCTGAGGATTGCATGGTGAGCGCGATAATCCTGTCGAGGAGCCTCTTGGGCCGGCACTGGCACCAGGGAGACGTTTTCTAGGTCAAGCGGCGGCTTTCAGCGTTTCGAGAACGTTTTGCGGGGATGAGACGCCATACGGGTCGGCCTCGCAGTTGTCGGAGAAACCTTCCTCCTCGAACCAGTGCTCCACCACGCCATTGTTGATCAGGGCGGCGTAGCGCCAAGAGCGCATCCCGAAGCCGAGATTGTCCTTGGCGACCAGCATGCCCATTTTGCGTGTGAACTCGCCTGAGCCATCGGGGATGAGCTCGACCTGCTTCAGGCCCAAGGACTTCCCCCACGCATCCATGACGAAGGCGTCGTTGACTGAGAGGCAGTAAATCGCGTCAATTCCCTGCTTCACAAACTCATCATAGAGCTCTTCGAACTTGGGTAATTGGTATGTCGAGCAGGTCGGGGTGAAGGCGCCAGGCAGCGAGAACAGGATGACCCGCTTGCCGGCAAAGTAGTCGTCAGATGTCTTTTCCTGCCAGCGATATGGATTTGGCCCCTGGACGGACTTATCGTGAACACGTGTGAGAAAGGTGACGAAGGGAACTTTGTTTTGAACTGTCATTAATTTGCTCCTGCAAAGTAGAAAACTGGCGCGCTGGATTCTGGCAGAGCCTGGCGCAATACCGAGCAAAGGCTCGTATGCCGGGCACGGAGTGAGGACCTCGCGGTTAGCAACCTCCTTTTTCCATGCCGGGGAATGTCTTGGCTGCTGGTCTTTGCCACCCGAACGCAATCGATCTGAGCGAGCTGGAGACCGTCGAGCTGCTTGCTTTCCACGGCTATGGCGCCCGGAGGAGACGATGTCCCGATGTTCAACGGGAACGGGCACCGTCTCCTCAGGCCACTGTCTAGAGCTTCGCGCGTCGGGCATGGTGCAAGTCGCTTTCATCGTTATTTGATGGTGCTCTAACCAGGAGCAGCAAGCGGCGTGCCATTTCAAATAGAGGTGCTGTTGGACCGCCCCTTCTTCTCGGAGGCCGTGTCTTAGAAGATCGGGCGCGCGCTATGCCGCCTCGTCACACAGGCAACAACGATGCTGTACGGTGCGGATATTCGGCGCTTCAGCCTCGGCTGGGCAAAGACGAACCGGAAGCCGAGCCGATGCATTACCTGAGGCTGGAGGGCACTCCAGTCATTGCGTAGCGTGTGGCGCTAGCGTTCCTGGGTGCGCAGGCACGGCTATCGCGAACATGCGCGTGTCGCAGCAACATGAGCGCGCGCTCTTGGGCAAGCGCCCTGGCCCCGTGAGGATCGAATTCCCCAATCGTGTCTGTTTGCCGCCCTCTTATGTTCGAAACTGGACCAGAATGTCGCAGGCCCGACCTAAAGGTCGCCCGAGGCGTTCTGTCCGACACTGTACCGTCGCCTTTGTTGGCCCGCGACACCGGCTTATTTCGCCTAGCTCTTCTCTGGCCTCAGGCTAAGCCGCTGAGAAGCTGCCACGATTTTTTTCTGCTGCGGCCAAATTGGCACGAGATTTGAAGCACCTTCGTTGCGGGCCGGGAGCCGCCGACCGACTTTCATTTCGTGGATGACACGAATGGAACGAAGAAAGAAAAGCAAAATGTCAAATCCGCGTCGGATAGCGTCTATGGGCAGGGGGTCCTCGGCGAAACCGCCCTTACCCAACAGCTCGCCGCCCTTGTCGACCCTTGCGCAGGAAATCTTGGCCGGCGGCGAGTCAAAGGCTGACCACACCGACTTTATCCTGACCTCGAAGGTACAGGATAACGTTCTGCATCTGGCCGCGCGTTTGCCTAGACAGTTAAGCGTTAGCCGATCCTGATAATCGGTCTGCCTTCCGACGGCGTCGTCTACATGCCGTCTTAGGTCTTCTCTACCGCAGCGCCCGCCGGTCACCTTCCGCCCTTCCATCGCTATAGAGTGAAGTGCCACCCATGTCCGAACAACCTTTGCCGACGCTGCCGATGTGGCGCGTCGATCACATTGAGCCCTCGCCTGAGATGTTGGCGTTACGGGCCAACGGTCCGATCCACCGCGTGCGCTTCCCGTCCGGGCACGAAGGCTGGTTGGTGACAGGCTATGACGAGGCCAAGGCGGTGTTGTCCGACGCGGCGTTCCGGCCCGCGGGAATGCCGCCGGCGGCATTCACCCCGGATTCGGTGATTCTCGGTTCGCCAGGATGGCTGGTCTCGCACGAGGGGGGCGAGCATACGCGGCTACGCACGATCGTGGCGCCGGCCTTCAGCAACGGCAGGGTGAAGCAGCTCGCGCAGCAGGTCGAGGCGATCGCCGCGCAGTTGTTTGAGACGCTGGCGGCCCAGCCCCAGCCCGCCGATCTGCGGCGCCACCTCTCCTTTCCGCTTCCCGCCATGGTCATTGGCGCGCTGATGGGCGTGCTCTACGAGGATCACGCCTTTTTCGCCGGGCTGTCCGACGAGGTGATGACGCACCAGCATGAAAGCGGCCCGCGAAGCGCGTCGCGCTTGGCCTGGCAAGAACTCCGCGCCTACATTCGCGGCAAGATGCGGGACAAGCGCCAGGATCCGGGCGACAACGTGCTGACGGATCTGGTCGCGGCGATCGACCAGGGCAAGGCGACCGAGGAAGAGGCGATCGGCCTGGCGGCGGGCATGCTGGTGGCGGGGCACGAGAGCACCGTCGCGCAGATCGAATTCGGCCTGCTGGCCATGTTCCGCCATCCGCAACAGCGCGAACGCCTGGTCGGCGATCTATCCCTGGTGGACAAGGCGGTGGAGGAAATCCTGCGCATGTACCCGCCGGGCGCCGGCTGGGACGGCATCATGCGCTATCCGAGGACCGACGTGACCATCGCGGGCGTGCATGTTCCCGCGGAGAGCAAGGTGCTGGTCGGCCTGCCGGCGACGTCATTCGATCCGCGCCATTTCGACGACCCGGAAATCTTCGACATCGGACGTGACGAAAACCCGCACCTGGCGTTCTCCTACGGGCCCCACAACTGCGTCGGCTTGGCGCTGGCCAGGATGGAACTCAAGGCGGTGTTCGGTTCGATCTTCCAGCGCTTTCCCGCGCTGCGCCTGGCCGTGGCGCCCGAAGAACTGAAGTTGCGCAAGGAGATCATCACTGGCGGGTTCGAGGAGTTCCCGGTGCTCTGGTGATACGCGGACGCCACCAGGAATCCCGATGTTCTCGAATTGCCGGCGCGCCTGCCGCGCCGATCAGATCAGCCAGCCAACAGGTGACCAAGATGGACGTGCAAGACACCATGGCATCATGCCAGGACGCCTTCGCCGAACTGGCGTCGCCAGCGTGCATTCAGGACCCGTACCCATTCATGCGGTGGTTGCGCGAGCACGATCCGGTACATCGCGCGGCGTCGGGCCTCTTTCTGTTGAGCCGCCACGCCGACATCTACTGGGCGCTTAAAGCCACTGGCGATGCTTTTCGGGGGCCGGCGCCAGGCGAACTGGCGCGCTATTTCCCGCGTGCGGCGACCAGCCTGTCGCTAAGTCTGCTGGCGTCCACTTTAGCGATGAAGGAACCTCCAACGCATACGCGTCTGCGCCGGCTGATCTCGCGCGATTTCACCATCGGCCAGATCGACAAGCTGAGGCCGACCATCGCTCGCATCGTCGCAGCGCGCCTGGACGGCATGGCGCCCGCGCTGGAGCGCGGGGAGGCGGTGGACCTGCATCAGGAATTCGCGCTGGCCTTGCCCATGCTGGTTTTCGGCGAACTGTTCGGCATGCCCCAGGAAGACATGTTGGGGCTCGTCGCCGGCATCAGCGCCATTCTGGAAGGCCTGAGCCCGCACGCCAGCGATCCCCAGCTCGCCGCGGCGGACGCGGCCAGCGCCAGGGTGCAGGCCTACTTCGGCGACCTCATACAGCGCAAGCGTATCGATTCCCGCCACGACATCGTGTCAATGCTGGTCGGCGCACACGACGACGATGCCGAGACGCTGTCGGATGCGGAATTGATCAGCATGCTTTGGGGCATGCTGCTGGGCGGCTTCGCCACCACTGCCGCGGCCATCGGCCATGCGGTCCTGGCGATGCTGGCGTATCCCGAACAGCGGCACTGGCTGAAGGGAGATGCCGTGGGGGTGAAGGCTTTCGTCGAAGAAGCCCTGCGCTACGACGCGCCCGCCATGTTCAGCTCCATTCCGCGTATCGCCCAGCGCGACATCGAACTGGGCGGCGTGGTGATCCCGAAGAACGCGGACGTGCGCGTGCTGATCGCGGCCGGCAATCGCGACCCGGACGCCTTCGCCGATCCCGATCGCTTCGATCCCGTGCGGTTCTACGGCACCAGTCCTGGCATGTCGATCGACGGGAAGATCATGCTGACCTTCGGCCACGGCATCCACTTCTGCCTTGGTGCGCAACTGGCCCGGGTGCAGTTGGCCGAGAGCCTGCCGCGGATCCAGGCGCGCTTCCCCACGCTGGCATTGGCCGAGCAGCCGACCCGGGAGCCCTCCGCGTTCCTTAGGACATTCCGCGCGCTGCCGGTACGGCTGCATGGGAAGGAGGGCTGAGATGCGCGTCGTAGTCGATCAGGATCTGTGCGGAACGACCGGGCAGTGCGTGCTGACGCTGCCGGGCACCTTTCGCCAGCGCGAACCGGACGGCGTGGCCGAAGTGTGCGTGGCGACGGTCCCGCAGGCGCTGCACGCCGCCGTGCGGTTTGCGGCCAACCAGTGCCCGGTCGCCGCCATTCGGGTGATCGAAAGCGACGCCGGCCATGACGAGCGCGCCAGCGCCGACCCTGCGCCTTCTCCGGTGGAGGCCGAGCGGCATGCTGCGAAAGACCAATGCAATTCAGGAGACACGATGGGACGGTTTGAAGGCAAGGTGGCCGTGGTGACCGGCGCCGGCGCCGGCATCGGCAAGGCATGCGCTCTCGCCATCGCGCGCGGGGGCGGCAGAGTGGTGGTGGCCGACATTGATGGCCCGGCGGCCATCGCCTGCACCGCGCAGATCGCAGCCGAAGCAGGCCACGCGCTGGCCATACCCATGGATATCGCCGATGAGCAGGCGGTGGCAGCGCTGTTCGAGACGGCGGAGCGGCACTTCGGGGGGGTCGACCTGCTGGTGAACAATGCGAGCGCCATGCATCTGACCCCGCGCGACTGCGCGATCCTCGACCTGGAGCTGGCAGTTTGGGACCAGACCATGGCGACCAATCTGCGCGGCACGCTGCTCTGCTGCCGGCAGGCCATCCCACGGATGATCGCCCGCGGCGGTGGCGCGATCGTCAACATGTCGTCGTGCCAGGGGCTCAGCGGTGATACGGCGCAGACGTCCTACGCCGCGTCGAAGGCGGCGATGAACATGCTCTCGGCTTCGCTCGCTACCCAGTACGGTCATGCGCAGATCCGCTGCAACGCGGTTGCGCCGGGTCTCGTCATGACCGAGCGTCTCCTCGCCAAGCTGGACGAGTGCATGCAACGGCATCTGCGCCGGCACCAACTCCTGCAGCGCGTCGGCCGCCCCGAGGACGTGGCCGCGCTCGTGGCGTTCCTGCTCTCCGACGATGCTGCGTTCATCACCGGCCAGGTCGTGTGCATCGATGGCGGCATGCTGGCGCATGTGCCGACATACGCCGACGGTGGCAACAGCTGCGCCGCGCGCCCCGCCGGCGACACCGAATCGGCGACGGCGGCGCGCTGCTGATGGACATGCTGCTCAACCCACTCAACCGCCGGCACCGGCTGCGATGCGACATCCCGGTCATGCCTGGCGCTTTCCCCCTGGTCGGGCATCTTCCCGCCATTGTCTGCGACCTGCCGCGCCTGCTGCAGCGCGCAGAACGGACGCTGGGCAGCCACTTCTGGCTGGATTTCGGCCCTGCCGGACATCTCATGACCTGTGTGGATCCGGACGCATTCGCACTGCTCAGGCACAAGGACGTGTCCTCGGCGCTGATCGAAGAGATCGCGCCCGAATTGCTTGGCGGAACGTTGGTTGCCCTGGACGGCGGCGCGCACCGGCAGGCGCGCGATGCCATCAAGGCAGCGTTCTTGCCCAAGGGACTGACCCAGGCCGGGATCGGCGACCTGTTCGCGCCCGTCATCCGGGCGCGGGTGCAGGCGTGGCGCGCCCGCGGCGAGGTAACCATCCTGCGCGAAACCGGCGACCTCATGCTGAAGCTCATCTTCAGCCTCATGGGCATCCCCGCGCAGGACCTGCCGGGATGGCATCGCAAGTACCGGCAATTGCTGCAGTTGATCGTCGCGCCACCGGTCGACCTGCCCGGACTGCCTTTGCGGCGCGGCCGCGCCGCCCGCGACTGGATCGACGCGCAGTTGCGCCGGTTCGTCCGCGACGCGCGCGCGCATGCCGCGCGCACCGGGTTGATCAACGACATGGTGAGCGCCTTCGACCGCAGCGACGATCCGCTCTCCGATGACGTCCTGGTCGCGAATATTCGCTTGCTGCTGCTTGCCGGTCACGACACCACTGCCTCGACGATGGCCTGGATTGTAATCGAGCTGGCGCGGCAGCCTGTGCTATGGGACGCCCTGGTCGAGGAGGCGCAACGCGTGGGCGCGGTGCCGACCCGGCACGCGGACCTGGCGCAGTGTCCGGTCGCCGAGGCGCTGTTTCGCGAGACACTGCGCCTGCATCCGGCGACCACGCTCCTGCCGCGTCGCGCGCTGCAGGAATTGCAACTCGGCCAACGGCGCATTCCCGCGGGCACCCATCTATGCATCCCGCTGCTGCATTTCTCGACCTCGGCGCTGCTGCACGAGGCGCCTGATCAGTTCCGCCTGGCGCGGTGGCTGCAACGCACGGAGCCGATCCGGCCGGTTGACATGCTGCAGTTCGGTACTGGCCCACACGTCTGCATCGGCTACCATCTGGTATGGCTGGAAATGGTGCAGTTCTGCATCGCCTTGGCGCTGACCATGCACAAGGCCGGGGTGCGGCCGCAGTTGCTGAGCGACGTCGAAAAAGGCCGGCGCTATTACCCGACCGCACATCCGTCCAGGGCAATCCGCATAGGCTTCTCATGAGCTGGCATCGCATGCCCTGTGTGGCAAGGCAGCGGCGCCGGCGGGGCGCGGCATTGCTGCACTCAGCGCACGCACTCGTGTGACGCCGGCAACACCGTGACGACTTGCGCTCGCCGTGGCCGTCTCAGCTACAAGGACATGAACAACATGCAGACCGGTCCCACTCCACGCGACGACCGAACTGGCGTTTCCGCATCCGGCGGGTTGGGCGCGCAGGCGCGCGGCGCATCTGGCGGGCTGCTCCCCGAGATCTGGATGCAGGACGGCGCAAAGCGGGTCGAACAGGCGCTGGCGCGTCTGCTCTGCGCCGAAGACGACGGTAAGACAGAGCTGATGGCGGCCATGCGCTACGCCACCTTGCATGGCGGGAAGCGCACCCGCGCCTTGCTCTGTCTGGCTGCCGGCGCACTGGCGGGCACGCCGGCGCACATGCTCGACGACGTCGGCGCCGCCATCGAGATGATGCACGCCTGTACGCTGGTCCACGACGACCTGCCCGCGATGGACGACGACGTGCTTCGCCGCGGCCTTCCGACCGTGCACGTAAAGTTCGGCGAAGCCACTGCGATCCTGGTCGGCGATGCGCTGCAGGCCCACGCCTTCCTGACCCTGGCGAGCCTGGATGCGCCGGGCGACAACCGTATCGCGCTCGTGCGCGAACTGGCGCAAGCGGTGTCCGCCGAGGGTGCCGCAGGCGGGCAGGCCATGGATCTGTCGCTGGTCGGAAAGCACGCCGGGCTGGACAGGATCCTGGCGATGCACGGGATGAAAACCGGAGCGCTAGTGCGCGCGTCGGTTCGCATGGGCGCGCTATACTCCATCGCGGAGGATGCCGCGCACGCTGCGCTGTATGCTGCGCTCGATCGCTACACCGCCTGTTTCGGCCTGGCGTTGCAGGTGGCCGACGACATTCTCGACGCGACGGCGGATACCGCGACTCTTGGCAAGACCCCCGGTAAGGACGCGGCGGCGCAGAAGCCGACCTGCGCGTCGATCATGGGGCTGCAGGCTGCGCGCCAGTTCGCCCTGTATTTGTTGCACGACGCCGGGGAGGCCATCGCCACTCTGGGGCCGCGTGCGGAAGGGTTGGCGCAGATGCTGCAGCGGGCCAACGCCTATCTGTCCGCGCCATGCGCATGAGCGCGCCCATCCGTAAGGACTCGCCCCTGTGCTGGTGCGATCGGCCGGCGGGCGCTGCATGCTGCACTGTGTCCGTGTCGGCGGCGACGTGCGCGGCGTCTGCCCGTTTCTGTTCTCGTTAGCCCTCTGCAGAAGGAACATCCCGCGTGAACGCGCTGTCCGAACAGATCCTTTCCGAATTGCGTCACCTGCTGAGCGAGATGAGCGACGGCGGCAGCGTCGGTCCGTCCGTATACGACACGGCGCGAGCTCTGCAGTTCGACGGCAACGTCACCGGTCGGCACGACGCATACGCGTGGCTCATCGCGCAGCAACAGGCCGATGGCGGATGGGGAAGTGCGGACTTCCCGCTGTTTCGCCATGCGCCTACCTGGGCGGCGTTGCTGGCATTGCAGCGTGCCGATCCTCTTCCCGACGCTGCCGACGCTGCCGACGCAGCCCAGGCTGCAATCCGGTTCCTCGAGCGCCAGCCCGATCCCTACGCGCATGCGGTGCCGGAAGACGCGCCCATCGGCGCGGAGCTGATCCTGCCGCAGTTGTGCGACGAGGCCGCATCCTTGCTGGGCGGCTTGGCGTTTCCGCGCCACCCGGCGCTGTTGCCATTGCGGCAACCACGCCTGGTCAAGCTGGGGGATGTGGCGACGTTGCCGAGCGGCCATCCGTTGCTGCACTCCTGGGAAGCCTGGGGGACGTCGCCGGCCACCGCATGCCCGGACGCCGACGGCAGCATCGGCATCAGTCCAGCGGCCACCGCCGCGTGGCGTGCGCACGCCTTGACACAGGGAAGAACGGCGCAAGTCGGGCGCACCGACGGGTATCTGCAGGCGGCATCGCGGGCGACGCGCACCGGCATCGAAGGTGTCGTTCCCAACGTCTGGCCGATCAATGTGTTCGAGCCATGCTGGTCGCTGTACACCCTGCATCTGGCCGGTCTGTTCGCGCATCCCGCTTTCGCCGAGGCGGTGCAAGTGATCATCGCGCAGCTCGACGCTTGCCTCGGCGTGCGCGGTCTGGGCCCGGCCTTGCACTTCGCGGCGGATGCGGACGACACCGCCGTTGCGATGTGCGTCCTGCGCCTTGCAGGCCGCGACCCGGCGGCCGACGCGTTGCGCCAGTTCGAAACCGGCGAGCTGTTCGTCACCTTCCCCGGCGAGCGCAATGCCTCGGTGTCGACCAACATCCATGGCCTGCATGCGTTGCGACTGTTGGGAAAGCCCGCCGCCCGCACCAGTGCCTTCGTCGAGGCCAATCGCAACCCGCACGGTCTATGGGACAACGAAAAATGGCACGTTTCGTGGCTGTATCCCACCGCGCATGCGATTGCTGCGCTCGCGCAAGGCAACCCCCAGTGGCGCGACGAGCGCGCGCTGGCCGGGCTGCTGCGGGCGCAACGCGACGACGGCGGCTGGGGCGCCGGTCGCGCGTCCACATTCGAGGAAACCGCCTATGCGCTGTTCGCGTTGCACGTGATGGACGGGAGCGAAGAGCCGGCAGGGCGCCGGCGCATCGCGCAGGCGGTGGCGGGTGCGCTGAAGTGGATGCTCGCCCGCCACGCAGCGCACGCACTGCCCCAGACACCGCTGTGGATCGGCAAGGAACTGTATTGCCCCACCCGGGTGGTGCGCGTGGCCGAACTCGCCGGGTTGTGGCTGGCGCTTCGTTGGGGGCGGCGCGTCTCGGCCGAGGGAGCAGGAGCGGGGCCATGATCCCGACCCATCGCGCCCTGCAACAGGTGCTGGAGTGGGGGCGTTCCCTGACCGGGTTCGCCGACGAGCATGGCGTGGAAGCAGTCCGGGGCGGCCAGTACATCCTGCAGCGCATCCAGCCGAGCCTGCGCGACACCAGCGCCCGCACCGGCCGCGATCCGCTGGACGAGACGCTGATCGTGGCGTTCTATCGAGAACTGGCGCTGCTGTTCTGGCTCGACGATTGCAACGACCTTGACCTGATCGCGCCGGAGCAGCTCGCCGCGGTGGAGCAGGCGCTCGGGCAAGGCGTGCCGTGCGCGCTCCCCGGATTCGAGGGCTGTGCTGTGCTGCGCGCTTCGCTCGCCGCGCTCGCCTACGATCGTCGCGACTATGCTCAGCTTCTCTACCATACCCGGTGCTACTGCGCGGCGCTGCGTGCCGGACATGCGCAGGCGGCAGGGGCAGAGCGCTGGTCCTACGCCGAGTACTTGCAGAACGGCGTGGATTCGATCGCCTACACGAACGTGTTCTGTTGCCTCTCCTTGCTGTGGGGGCTGGACATGGCGACCTTGCGCGCGCATCCGGCGTTTCGCCAGGCCCTGCGGCTCATATCCGCAATAGGGCGCTTGCAGAACGATCTCCATGGACTCGAAAACGATAGGTCGGCCGGCGAGGGGGACAACGCGGCGATCCTGCTGCTGCAGCGCTATCCCGCCATGCCTGTGGTGGAGTTCCTCAAGGACGAGTTGGCCGGCCACACACGCATGCTGCACCGGGTGATGGCGGAAGAATGTTTTCCACCGCCGTGGGGACCGTTGATCGAAGCCATGGCGGCCATCCGCGCGCAGTACTACCAGACCTCAACCAGCCGCTACCGCAGCGACGCTGCAGGCGGAGGCCAGCGTGCGCCGGCGTGAACGCGGGGGAAACGATGGCGTGCGCGCGCTGCCGTCGGTCCGACCCGACGCAACGCCGTCGCCCGATGACGCGGATGGAGCGAGCATCAGCGACACCAAGCTGAGCCGGCGCAAGGACGACCACCTGGACATCGTGCTGAATCGGCGAACGGCACGGGCCAAGGCCGCCGGCTGGGAGTACATCCGTTTCGAACACTGCGCATTGCCCGAGTTGGATCTGACGCAAATCGACCTCAGCGCCTCGCTGCTGGGCAAGACCATGCGCGCGCCTCTGCTGATCAGCTCCATGACCGGGGGCATGCCACGCGCGGAGTCCATCAACCGGCATCTGAGCGAGGCAGCGCAAGCCTTGGGGATCGCCATGTGCGTCGGTTCGCAGCGCGTGAGCCTGCAATCCCGCAACTCCCATGGGCTGACGCGCGCGTTGCGCCGCCTAGCCCCAGACATTCCCTTGCTGGCCAATATCGGCGCCGCGCAACTGCGCGAAGCCGACGGCCTGGACCTGGCGCGCCGGGCGGTGGATGCACTGGAGGCCGATGGACTCATCGTCCATCTCAATCCGCTGCAGGAAGCGGTACAGCCGGAAGGCGACCGCGACTGGCGCGGCGTCCTGGCGCAGATCGCTCGCGCCGCGCGCAGCGTCGGCGTGCCGATCGTGGCCAAGGAAGTGGGGTCGGGCCTGTCCGCCTCGGTGGCCCGTGCGCTCGTCGAGTCGGGCGTGGCGGTGATCGATGTCGCCGGCGCCGGCGGCACCAGCTGGGCCGCGGTGGAGGGCGAGCGCGCCCGCGATGCCGCCGACCGCGCAGTGGCAATGGCATTCGCGGATTGGGGGATTGCGACCCCGGCCAGCGTGCAGGCGATCCGTCGGGCGATGCCAGCGGTGAAGCTGATCGCGTCGGGCGGGATCAGCGACGGCGTCGACGTGGCCAAGGCCATCCGCCTGGGCGCGGACATCGCCGGGCAGGCGGCCGGCGTGCTGCGCGCGGCTACGCAATCCAGCGAGGCCGTTGTCGCGCATTTCGAGATCGTCATCCGCCAGTTGGCCGTCGCCTGCTTCTGCACCGGCTCGGCTGATCTTGCCGCGTTGCGTCAGGCGCGCTTGTTGCCCTCGGCGCATCTGCCCGCCGGTTGATGCAGGCGTCGCGCGCACGTGGCGGCGGGCGCCTAGTTTACTGAGTGAGAAAGTCTCGGAAGCGGGGGATTTGCGCTGGTCGCGGGCTTGTTCGGGTGCTGCTTCGTGATCAGGGAGGCGCCCCGCCATGCTCGAACGGACAGCCGAGAGTGAAGTTGTATTCGACGGCTATGTCGATGCTTTGATCAGGGTGATCGGTCACGCCGACCTAGCCGAGCCCCTGAAGGGGTCGGAACATGGTGCGCCGGGAGACCGGCAGGGAGTAGATGGTGCAAATCCATCGCAATAAAGGAGTCGCGATCCACATTGACCCCGAGTCAGCGCGGTCGGCCGTATGAACGAGAAGAGGGAAGCGATTTCAGCTGCCGGACGCGCCTGGATTTAACATTTCGAATTTCGGAGGGCTGATCGGGCGTCAGTTTCGGACGGCGTTCAACGTCGGGCGGCGCCAAATGCAGGATGATTGATCTCTTTACGTATCATAAGGCTGATGAATGATACGCAAACAGATCCTAACGTGTTGACTCGATCATTGGATAAGATACTCTGCCATATCATCTAGCGTTGGAATGGAACGTTGACGTATCATATGGACCCTCAATCGGAAATTCTACGCGAAATCGGTGGGGTGTTCAGACAGGCGAGGCTGGCCGCTGCGATGACGCAAGAGCAGGTCGCTGATTTGGCGGGTATATCCCGTCCCCGGTATCGCGACATCGAAAAGGGAGCCGCAGCCGCGCGTGCAACAACGCTCATGAATATCGCTCGCGCGCTCGGCCTGGAAATGATGCTGGTTCCGCAAGTCATGGTGCCGGCTGTCCAGGCTCTATTGCGTCCGCATGATGATGACGATCGACCCGCCTTTGTTTCTCAACCTGACGATGACGATCATGCCCCCAGTCTTTCGCGCACCTAACACGATCCCGTCGCTGGACGTGCTCTTGAACGCAGTGAAGGTCGGCACGATCGTCAGGACGCCGGGCGATTTCAATGCATTTAACTTCGATGAGGCCTACCGCGCGACGGGCGGCTTTCCGGTTCTGAGCCTGTCGTTCCGGGCAGCGACGGGAGGATTGCGGAAAGATCCGAAGCCTCTGGCAAGCGCCTTGCCCGCTTTCTTCGCGAACCTCCTGCCGGAGGAGAAATTGCGGGAGGCGATGGAAAGGCACCACGAAGGCAATGTGCGGCCAGGCAATGACTTCGATCTTTTAGCGGCACTAGGCGCCGATCTGCCGGGAGCCGTACGGGCGTTGCCCAGTGACGGCGCGATAGCGGTTTCGCAGGATGCTTCAAAGGATCAGCCCAAGGCACGGTTCTCGCTTGCCGGCGTGCAGATGAAGCTGTCGGTCATGAAGAACATTGGAAAAGGCGGCGGCCTTACCTTGCCGATGGACGACGAGCAGGGCCGGTACATTGCCAAGTTCCCTTCGACGGCCTTTCCGGGCGTTTCCGAGAACGAATTCGCTAACCTGGCGCTGGCAGCAGCAATCGGCATGGACGTTCCTGAATGCGAACTGGTCGAGAAGTCCGATTTTGAGGGCGTTCCCGAAGAATTCAACACGCTGTCTGACGGCAAGGTCCTTCTCGTCAAACGCTTCGATCGCGGCGCCGGTGGCGAGAGGATACACATCGAGGATTTCGCTCAGGTCTTCGGTGTCTACCCTTCGCGCAAATATGAGGGGGCTGCTTATCACGACATAGCCTTGGCTCTTGGCGTGGCCGTCTCGCCTACGGCGGCTCTCGAGTTCGTCCGCCGCCTGGCACTGACCGTCATCACCGGCAATGGCGACATGCACCTGAAAAACTGGTCTTTGATCTATCCCGGTAACGGCGACAAGCCGGCGCTTGCACCAATCTACGACCTCCTATCCACCGTGCCATATATTCCCGCCGACGCCATGGCGCTGTCGCTTGGAGGAGAGCGCTCGTTCAAGGCGCTGGCAGCACCGCGATGGAAAGCATTTGCGAACCGTGCACGGCTTCCGGAGCCAGCAGTCCTGAAGGCAGTGGTCGAGACGGTCAAACTCGTCAACGAGTACTGGTGGCGTCTGCCTGAGCGCGACGTTGTCGCAGCGAAAGTGCTCGAGCGGATCGACGGACATGTGAAGGCGATGACGCCGATACTGAACTCCTGTGCCGACAAGTGAGCCGAGACCCCCGAATTGCTGATATAGCGGGACCATCCGCCTGTGGCACCGGATGAGTGGCCGCGGACCGATGGTATGCCAGCGTCGCGCGCAGGATTCTACGCGGTCTCGACGAGGACACGCGAGACGAAGCACGTCAGCTCGCTGGCACAGAAATTTCGCAGCTTCCCGCAAGTAGGTTGAGATGCTGTTCGTCCACTTCAACATAACGACGCGGTGCAAACGAATTCGGTGACTGAGGATCGCGATCCGACGCTTTGTGTCGCCAATGTCGCGTCCGCTACACGGGCTGTTCCGACGATCCTTTCTTGGAACTCAAGCTAAACCCCTGAAAAGCAACCATGAAATTATTCTTCTGTTGGATCAGCCAAATTGGCATGAGTCTTGAGATCCTTAGGTGCGAGGCGGCTAGAGCTGCCCGACCGGCATTCAAGTCGCGGCAGCCGCGATGAATGGGAACGAAGGAAGGAAAGCTACATGTCAGGTTTGCGTCAGATCGCCTTTTACGGCAAGGGCGGCATCGGCAAGTCCACCACCTCCCAAAATACGCTCGCCGCCCTGGTCGACCTCGGGCAGAGAATCCTCATCGTCGGCTGCGACCCCAAAGCCGACTCCACCCGCCTGATCCTGAACGCGAAGGCGCAGGATACGGTCCTGCATCTCGCGGCAGAGGAAGGTTCGGTGGAAGACCTGGAACTCGCGGACGTGCTCAAGGTCGGCTACAAAGGCATCAAATGCGTGGAGTCGGGCGGACCCGAGCCAGGTGTCGGCTGCGCCGGCCGCGGCGTGATCACCTCGATCAACTTCCTCGAGGAGAACGGCGCCTACGACGATGTCGATTATGTCTCCTACGACGTGCTCGGGGATGTGGTGTGTGGCGGTTTCGCGATGCCGATCCGCGAGAACAAGGCCCAGGAAATCTATATCGTCATGTCCGGCGAGATGATGGCGCTCTATGCCGCCAATAACATCGCCAAGGGCATCCTGAAATACGCCCATTCGGGCGGCGTGCGGCTCGGTGGCCTGATCTGTAACGAGCGCCAAACCGACCGCGAGCTCGACCTCGCCGAAGCGCTGGCTTCCAGGCTCAATTCCAAGCTTATCCACTTCGTGCCGCGCGACAACATCGTCCAGCACGCCGAGCTCAGGAAGATGTCTGTGATCCAGTATGCGCCGGACTCGAAGCAGGCCGGGGAATACAGGGCGCTGGCCGAGAAGATTCACGGGAATTCGGGCCAGGGCACCATCCCGACCCCGATCACCATGGAGGAGCTCGAGGACATGCTGCTCGACTTCGGCATCATGAAGACCGACGAGCAGATGCTTGCCGAGCTTCAGGTCAAGGAAGCGGCCAAGGCGGCCGCACAGTAGCGACCGCTGCCGACATGAGGCGCGCCCTGACCTGGTGCGCCTTTCAAAGAACGGCGCCTCGTCGGTGAGGTGTCACCCTGAACCTTGAAAGGGGTCCCATGAGCCTGGAATACGAGAATGACGGTGCCCTCCATGCGAAGCTTATCGAGGAGGTGCTGTCGCAATATCCTGACAAGTCGGCGAAGCGCCGCAAAAAGCACCTCAGCGTTGCAAAGAGCGGCGACGAGGCTGGCGAGGAAAGCGAGGTCCTTTCCGAATGCGATGTCAAATCGAACATCAAGTCCATCCCCGGCGTGATGACGATTCGCGGCTGCGCCTATGCCGGCTCGAAAGGCGTGGTGTGGGGTCCAGTCAAGGATATGGTCCATATCTCGCACGGGCCGGTAGGCTGCGGGCAATATTCCTGGTCTCAACGCCGGAACTACTACGTCGGCACGACCGGCATCGACACGTTCGTCACGATGCAGTTCACCTCCGATTTCCAGGAGAAGGACATTGTTTTCGGCGGCGACAAGAAGCTGGAACGGATCATCGACGAGATCGAGGAACTGTTTCCGCTGAACAAGGGCATGACTGTGCAATCCGAATGCCCGATCGGCCTGATTGGCGACGACACCGAAGCTGTGTCCCGCAACAAGGCCAAGGAGCACGAGAAGACAATCGTGCCGGTGCGCTGCGAGGGCTTCCGCGGCGTCTCGCAATCCCTCGGCCACCACATCGCCAACGACGCGATCCGAGACTGGGTGTTCGAGAAGAAGGAAGTGGAGTTCGAGTCCGGCCCGTACGATGTCAATGTGGTCGGCGACTACAATATCGGCGGCGACGCTTGGGCTTCGCGCATCCTGCTTGAGGAGATGGGCCTGCGCGTGGTCGGCAACTGGTCGGGCGACGCTACGCTGGCCGAAATAGAGCGAGCGCCAAAGGCGAAGCTAAATCTCATCCATTGCTACAGGTCGATGAACTACATCTGCCGGCACATGGAGGAAAAGTATGGCATCGCCTGGATGGAGTACAATTTCTTCGGCCCCTCCCAGACCGAAGCCTCTCTGCGCAAGATAGCCAAGCACTTCGGGCCGGAAATCGAGGCCAACGCCGAGGGGGTCATCGCCAAATACCGGCCGCTGGTCGATGCGGTCATAGCCAAGTACCGGCCGCGCCTCGAAGGCAGGACGGTGATGCTCTATGTCGGCGGGCTGCGCCCCCGTCACGTCGTCACGGCATATGAGGACCTGGGCATGGTGATCGTCGGCACTGGCTACGAATTTGGCCATAACGACGACTATCAGCGTACCGGCCATTACGTGAAGAAGGGCACGCTGATCTATGACGACGTGACTGGTTACGAGCTGGAGAAGTTCATCGAGGGGATCCGTCCTGATCTCGTGGGCTCCGGCATCAAAGAGAAGTACCCGGTCCAGAAGATGGGGATACCATTCCGTCAAATGCATTCCTGGGATTATTCGGGCCCGTATCACGGCTACGACGGCTTTGCCATCTTCGCCCGCGATATGGATCTGGCCATCAACAACCCGGTCTGGGGCCTCTACGACGCACCCTGGAAGAAAAAAGCCGAGCCGTCGGCGGCGATCGCAGCCGAATGAAACCCGGCCTCCCGGAAGCCGGGACGCCCTTTAACGCCTGTGGCCGTTTGCCCGCGGGAGACCTGAAAACGTTTCGTCGTCCCTGTGCCGCCGTATGGCGGGCCAGGTGGACAAGAGGTAACCACCCATGCCGCAATCGGCTGAAAAAGTTCTCGACCACGCGCCCCTGTTCCGCGAGCCTGAATACAGGCAGATGCTCGCTGAGAAGAGGCTGAATTTCGAATGTCCCCACCCGGACCAGGTCGTTACCGACCAGCGCGAATTCACAAAGACGTGGGAATACCGCGACAAGAACCTTGCTCGCGAAGCGCTTGTCGTGAACCCCGCCAAGGCCTGCCAGCCGCTCGGCGCGGTGTTCGCGGCCGCAGGCTTCGAGCGAACCATGTCCTTCGTCCATGGCAGCCAGGGCTGCGTCGCCTATTACCGCTCGCACTTGTCGCGCCATTTCAAGGAGCCTGCTTCGGCGGTTTCCTCCTCGATGACCGAGGACGCGGCAGTGTTCGGCGGCCTGAAGAACATGGTCGATGGGCTCGCCAACACGTACCAACTTTACGACCCAAAGATGATCGCCGTCTCGACCACTTGTATGGCGGAGGTCATTGGCGACGACCTGCACAGCTTCATCGAGAACGCCAAGGACCAAGGCTCGGTCCCGCGCGACTTCGACGTGCCCTTCGCCCACACGCCGGCCTTCGTCGGTAGCCATGTCGACGGCTATGACGTTACGGTCAAGGGCATTTTGGAGCATTTCTGGAAAGGCGAGGAGCGCACGGAAGCCGAGGGGACCATTAATATCATTCCGGGCTTCGACGGTTTTTGCGTTGGCAACAATCGGGAACTCAAGCGCCTGCTCGATCTGATAGGCGTGTCCTATACCTTCATCCAAGACGCCTCTGACCAGTTCGACACGCCGTCCGACGGCGAATACCGCATGTACGACGGCGGCACGAAGATCGCAGACGTGAGGAAGGCACTCAACGCCGAGGCGACGCTGTCGCTGCAGCATTACAACACCCGAAAAACACTGGAGTATTGCGAGGGGGTAGGGCAGGCGACTGCCTCGTTCCATTACCCGCTCGGAGTTCAGGCGACCGACGACTTCCTGATGGAGGTCTCCGCGATTTCCGGCAAGCAAATCCCCGAGGCAATCCGCCTGGAGCGCGGCCGACTTGTTGACGCCATGGCCGACAGCCAATCCTGGCTGCACGGCAAGAAATACGCCATCTACGGCGATCCGGACTTTGTCTACGCCATGGCCCGCTTCATCATGGAAACGGGCGGCGAGCCGACCCATTGCCTCGCCACCAACGGCACGTCGGCATGGGAAGCCGAGTTGAAGGAGCTGCTTGCATCATCGCCCTTCGGCAACGGTGCTCAAGTCTGGGCGGGCAAGGACCTTTGGGCGATGCGCTCACTGCTCTTCACCGAGCCGGTGGACCTGCTGATTGGCAACTCCTATGGCAAGTATCTTGAGCGCGACACCGGCACGCCGCTGATCCGGCTGACGTTTCCGATCTTCGATCGCCACCATCACCATCGGTTTGCGCTCATGGGCTACCAAGGCGGATTGCGCGTCCTGACGACGATCCTCGACAAGATCTTCGACAAGCTCGATCGCGAGACAAGCGAGACGGGCGTGACGGACTATTCGTATGACCTCACCCGCTAAGCGTGACGGTCGGCTTGTGGCCGGTCGTCTTCCCGAGGGACCTTGGAGACCGACGCAATGTCCTTGCTCAGAGCCAAAATCCAGGATGTCTTCAACGAGCCTGCCTGCGAAAAGAACCGCGGCAAGGATGCCAAGGCGCGCAAGGAGGGCTGTTCGAAGCCACTGACCCCCGGGGCGGCGGCCGGCGGCTGTGCCTTCGATGGCGCCAAGATCGTGCTGCAGCCGATCACCGACGTTGCGCATTTGATCCATGCGCCGCTCGCCTGCGAGGGCAATTCCTGGGACAACCGCGGTGCGGCTTCGTCCGGGCCAGCCCTGTGGCGCACAAGCTTCACGACCGACCTCACCGAACTCGATGTTGTGATGGGGCAGGGCGAGCGGAAGCTTTTCAAAGCGATCCGCGAAATCAAGGAAGCGTATGGGCCGCCGGCGATCTTCGTCTATCCGACCTGCGTGACGGCGCTGATCGGCGACGACATCGAGGCCGTCTGCAAGCGCGCGGCGGAAAAGTTCGACCTGCCGGTGGTACCGGTCAATGCGCCGGGCTTCGTAGGCTCCAAGAGCCTCGGCAACAAGCTTGCCGGCGAGGCGTTGCTCGAGCATGTCATCGGCACGGTCGAGCCCGACGATGCCGGCCCTTACGACATCAACATTCTTGGCGAATTCAACCTCTCGGGCGAATTCTGGCTGGTGAAACCGCTCCTTGATCGGCTGGGCATCCGGGTGCGCGCCTGCATTCCGGGTGACGCACGTTACTTCGACATTGCCGGCGCGCACCGCGCCCGGGCGGCTATGATGGTGTGCTCGACCGCGCTCATCAATCTGGCCCGCAAGATGGAGCAGCGCTGGGACATCCCGTTTTTCGAGGGATCCTTCTACGGCATCACCGACACCTCGGAAGCACTCCGACAAATCTCTCAGCTGCTCGTGCAGAAGGGTGCCGATCCGGAGATCCTCGGCCGCACCGAGGTATTGATTGCAGAGGAAGAGGCGATCGCTTGGAAGAAGCTAGCCGCCTACCGGCCGAGGCTCGAAGGCAAGCGCGTGCTGCTCAACACCGGCGGTGTGAAGTCCTGGTCGGTCGTCCATGCCCTGATGGAGATCGGGATCGAGATCGTCGGCACCTCTATCAAGAAGTCGACCGTCGAAGACAAGGAGCGCATCAAGCAGATCCTCAAGGACGACAACCACATGTTCGAGCAGATGGCAGCGCGCGAGCTTTACGCCATGCTCTCCGAACACAAGGCCGATATCCTGCTATCAGGCGGGCGCACGCAATTCGTCGCGCTGAAGGCCAAGACACCCTGGCTGGATATCAACCAGGAGCGCCAACACCCTTACGCCGGCTATGACGGCATGGTGGAACTCGTACGCCAGATCGACATCGCCATTCACAACCCGATCTGGGGGCAGGTGCGGGAGCCGGCACCATGGGATTGCCAGCCTGCGGTGAGGGAGGAACGGCCGCGCACGAAAAGCGAGACCGCGACTTTGCATGTTGTCCAGGAATTCGCAGGCACGACGGCCGGCAATTTCGGCGAGTGTTGAGGAGAGTCGATGGTCCGCATCCTTCCCCAGACCAAAGCGGCGGCGGTCAATCCGCTGAAGTCATCGCAGCCATTGGGTGCCGCCTTGGCCTTTCTTGGCGTCGACGGCGCGATGCCGTTGTTCCACGGCAGCCAGGGGTGCACCAGCTTCGCCCTCGTGCTCTTCGTGCGACATTTCAAGGAAGCCATCCCCTTGCAGACGACGGCGATGGACGAGGTGGCGACGATCCTCGGCGGGGCGGACCATCTGGAACAGGCGATACTCAACCTCAAGGCCCGCACAAAGCCAACGCTGATCGGGGTTTGCACGACCGCGCTGGTGGAAACCCGGGGCGAAGACTGCGCAGGAGTTATCGCCAATATTAGGCTGAAGCGCACCAAAGAACTCGCGGGTACGGAGGTGGTGCTAGCCAACACACCGGATTTCGACGGCGCGATCGAAGAGGGCTGGGCCAAGGCTGTCACCGCTATGATCGAAAGGATTACGCGGCCCGGCGAGCAGGCGCGGCAGTCGAAGAAAATCGTGATCCTGCCTGGCTGGAACCTCACTGTGGCTGACATCGAGCATTTGCGTGAGATGGTTGAAAGCTTTGGACTGAGGCCCGTGATTCTGCCGGACGTCTCCGGCTCGCTCGACGGTGCGGTGCCCGACCGCTGGGTCACGACCACCTATGGCGGCACCAGCGTCGAGGATATCCGCGAGCTTGGCACGGCTGTGCAATGCGTCGCCATCGGTGAGCATATGCGCCGCCCGGCCGAGCTGCTGCATAGGTTGACCGGCGTGCCTTACGTGCTGTTCCGGTCGCTGACTGGATTGAGCGACGCCGACCGGTTCGTCTCGCTGCTATGCGCGATTTCGGGCGCGGCAGCGCCGGCTGGGGTGCGCCGTCGCCGGGCGCAGTTGCAGGACGCATTGCTCGACGGACATTTCCACTTTGGAGGCAAGAAAATTGCGATCGCTGCTGAACCAGACCAACTCTACCAACTCGCGAGCTTCTTCATCGGCATGGGCTCCGAAATCGCGGCGGCGGTCACAACGGCCGCTATGTCGAAAATTCTGGAGGAAGTACCGGCGCAGGCGGTTCAGATCGGCGATCTCGGCGATTTGGAAGCTCTCGGCGCCGGCGCTGATCTTTTCGTTACTCATTCCCACGGCCGCCAGGCGGCGCAGCGTCTCGGCATTCCGCTCATGCGGGTCGGCTTCCCGATCTTCGACCGGCTCGGGAGCCAGCACAAGCTCACAATTCTCTACCAGGGGACCCGCGACCTGATCTTCGAGGTCGCCAACATTTTTCAAGCCAACCGGCACGCGCCGACGCCTGAGGCGCTTGACCCACTCCGTAAGAGAGAAATCACAGATGAGCTCCGTTCGTCGCCTCTCGCTCGTCACTGACGAGGTTCGCGCACCGGCGCCGAAACGCCAAGCCGGCGCATTGCGCGTAGCGATCGCCACCCAGGACATGAAGAACCTCAACGCCCATTTCGGTTCGGCCAGGTGCTTTGTTGTCTACGACGTGGGACGCGAGGAGTGGAATCTCATCGAAGCCGTAGCCTTCGATGACGTTTCCGACGAGAGCGAGAAGCACCGAACTGAGGGCGATGACCGCATCACGCCGAAGGTGGAGGCGCTGAAGGGCTGTCATCTCCTGTTTTGTCTGGCGATCGGCGGACCTTCGGCGGCCAAACTTGTTTCGGCAAAAATTCATCCGATCAAAGTGCCGCAGCCCGAAACTATCCAAGAGGTGCTGTTGCGCACGCAGATGATGCTCAGGACGTGTCCTCCCCCTTGGCTGCGCAAGGTGCTGGCGCAGGCAGGTGTCGCCAAACAGAAACCGTCCTTCGAGGACGAGCAGTGAAATGAGGAGTGGGCGAAATGTCTGATGCCGAGTTTAGCCCTGCCGCCACCGAGGACGAGGCGGCCCTTGCCACCCCGTTCGCCAAATGCCTCGTGCGGCTGATCCGTGCCAATGATTCCCACGGGTCATGGGAAGGCAAATCGGACGCCGAGCTGCTGGGCGACTTCATTATCACCAGGCAACAGCGCCGTGCAATTCCGATCATCGGCGATCCCGATCCGGACGTGCTGTGGAGGCTCGATAAGTTCTACACCGCCGTCGGGCTTGCGATTGAGGAACGCTCCGGCCTGATGGCATCGCCGATGATGGAGATGAGCCACGAGGGCTTCGGGCGCGTGCTCTTCACGGCCGGGCGACTGGTCGTTCTGTCCAAGACCCTGCGCGACGTCCATCGGTTCGGCTTCGAGACGTTCTGGAAACTCGCCGCGGCCGGTACCCAACTGGCCGGCGATGCAACCGCAGCCATTGAGGCTTATCCCGAGGTGGCGCGGGCGTGATGGAACCGATTTTCGATCGAGGGGATCATGTCAGGCCTTGAGGACATGCGATGGCCAGCCCTCTCAATCGAGGCGGTCGAGGCCGATATGGTTCTTGGGGTAGCGCTGATGAAGCCAGTGGTCTTGATCTGTTCGCAAGATGCGGAGCTGTATCTGTTCCTCAGCCACATTCTGGGGGTGGACGGCTTCACGAGTGAGCCGGCAGGAGGCGTTAAGGAAGCACTTGCATTGGCCGATCAACGGGAGCTCCAGGCGGTTGTCCTGGACTGCGGGCCAGCAAGCGCGGCAGGCTCCACAATCTGCGCCCGGTTCAAGGGGGAGCCCCGGACCGGCCGCCTGCCCGTCGTTGCGTTGATCGCGCCAGGCGCCGAGAACCAGCACCTCGATCTCTTGAAGGCAGGGATTGACGAGAGCTTTGTGCGGCCCTTCGCGCCGGCCAAGCTGCTTGACTGTCTACGCACGAAGCTGGCGCTGCCACAGCCGGGTTCAAACGGGATAAAAAACGGCAGCTGGCTCAGTTGCGGCAGCCTTGAGATGAAGCTCGATGCTCACCGGGTTCGAGGTAATGGCCACGACATCCATCTCGGACCTCTCGAATTCAACCTACTGCGGCAATTTCTTGAGGCTCCCGGCAAGGTCTTCAGCCGAGACGAGCTGATCGACGCGGCCTGGCCGGACAATATCCATGTCGGTGAACGCACGGTCGACGTCCATATCAGCCGGATCAGAAAGGCGCTGAAGGCGGCCTCGCCAGGTAGCGTCATTCGTACCGTCAGGTCTGCCGGCTACTCGCTTGAGAAGCTGGACGACTGAAGCGCGAACGGATGGTGTGCCACTCTCCATCTTCGTTGGAAGGCAAGCCTTGCGGCTTCGAAACGCGCTACGGGCGCGACATACTCAGGGGGAAGCAGTCAGATGGCCTTCAAAAGCCTACTCAGTGTAGCGGGAACTGACCACTCCGACCGCGACGTCAGAACAGCTGCAAGCTTGTGCGCCGAGGTCGGCGCACATTTGTCCGTTCTGATTATGTCGCCTCCGCCTCTCGTTATGTCGCCTCCGCCGCTGGGTGATGGCATCCCCGAGTGGCCTGGACAACGCGCCCACGCCATTGCCGCACTGGAAAAACGGTACAGGCAAATCGAGAGATTTTCACAGGACACGGCCACTTGGGAAAAAACATCCCAGGGAATTCACAAACTGCTGAGAGCCACGTGGCGGTGCTATGATGTCGATATTGCCAACTGCGATCAGGCCAGCATCGGTGACGCGGTGCGACAGCGGGCGATATGCACCGACCTGACAATCGTCGGCCCCGCACTTCTCAACGATGTTAACGTCGGTCCCCTTGTTATCAACGGCAGCCTGTTCGACACCGGAAAGCCGGTTCTTGTCGTGCCAGAGGGCGCTGAGGCGACTCTGTCTCCACGGCGCGTCCTGGTCGGCTGGGATTCGCGAGTCGAAGCGTCCCGTTCGGTTCGGGAAGCGCTGGATCTGCTATCCGGTGCTGAGGAAGTTCGTGTCGCACTCGTCGATCCGGAGGCGACCTGCACCGGAAACGGCGCCGAGCCGGGAGCCGACATCGCTGCCTATCTCACTCGGCACGGTGCTCGGGTTTCGGTCGACCGGCTGGCGAGCCGCGGCAAACCGGTGGCCACGGTGCTAGCGCAGCACGCAATCGACACGTCTGCCGACGTGATCGTCATGGGCGCTTATGGCAGCCGCCGGCTGCGCGAGCGGCTCTTCGGTGGCGTGACAAGATGGATAGTTGGCAAGCCGCCATTGCCGCTGTTTTTGGCTCGCTGACTGGTTCCGCAGTAGCACCGATGCTGTTCCAAGCTCTACTCCCCTTGGTCACCCTGATGCGAAGTCGGAGAAAGGTCGCCGGAAACGAGCAAGTTTCGCGAAGCTCATAAGCAACTTGCAAGCGCCGGCGCGAAGAACATTGCCGGACGCCTCTAACGCGCTCGGTGTCTGCTCGCCGAGACAAGGTAACGCGCAGACAAACGGCCGGGCTGAGGCCCAGGCGTCCTCAATGCGCTCAAAACACCAATACTCGAGCCGGCGTCAGGTCGAGAAAGAGAGTCGTTTCAGCGCGGCAGGCCGCGTTCGGACCGTAGCCTCATCGTATTGGCGTTATCACGATTTCCCTCACCACTGGCCGGGAACGGAACACGCAACGACCGTGCAGCGGCCAAGGCACCGACCTTCGAGTCCGACGGTCGCGCTCTTGCCGGCCCTCGGCGCGAACGGTGGCATCAATCACGTGCCATCGCCTGGGATGGTAGCCGGGTCAGCGGCGAGGGCGGCTGCATCTTCGGAATTTTCAGTCTGCCCGGCCCACCGCGTGGCGACCGAGTGGCCTTGAGGCCGGTCAATTCCCACAACGCTCACATTCGCACCAGGCGGTCCCTATAGGGCCTGTGCACAGGGACACAGAACAACAAAAGTAGGAATCCGGGAGAGTCACCGGCCCGGCACGCCGGCACTCATCCTGGCCTCTTCGCCACGATCATCATCTGGCGATGACGGTACTCGCGACCCGCAGCCGGACATGACGGGCGTCGTCGTGAAGAACTCCTGCGTCGCCACCGGGAATTCAAGCGCAAAGCGGAAGAGGTAGGGCAGAGGCGATGCTCGGATGGAGCGGCGCCTGCAATCGCAATGGCGTTGCGCTACCACCTGAGCGACCGAAACGGCAAGAAGCTAAAGCAAGGCTTGCGGCGGGACGATGAGACGAGGCTGGCGGTAGCCAACGGTCATGCATCTGTTCGTCCCTATGTCGAGACGTCCGTGGCCACGCTTCTGTGCCGACGGGAAGCGGGTGATGCGTGTCCAAGACCTGACAGTGGCAGAAAACATGTCGCGACTAATACAACCGCCTACCTCGGCGCCCCGGAAGCTTTTTTAGTATTATCAAGCGTTTACCGCACGCTGAGCGCGTTGGCACGGCCTTTGCGAATTGAGATTCAGCAAAACTGAGTGAAGGCTGACTGCACGCAGATGCGCAAGACGAGCGATGGTCTCTCTTCGCTGAACCCTCGTGCCCCGTCTCAAAGAGGGAACAAGCTTGCGCATGAGGTCACGCAACCTTTGGCAACAGCTTTGGAGGGCAAGATGATGTTGCGGATGGGGTCTCCGGCTCCTTCGATCAAAGTGGAGGACTGGCTGCGTGGCGAGCCCCTTGCGGACTTCCAGCCCGGCAAAGTCTATATCGTCGAATTTTGGGCAACTTGGTGCGAACTATGTGCGGCGGAGATGCTCGAGCTGATGCGGCTACAGGAGAAATACAGGGACAGCGGACTTGAGGTCGTCGGGATCGCGGCTGATGAAGACGCTCCAACGGCCGTCGAGGCCCGGACCAAGTTGGACGCGTGGTTGGCCGAAAAGTGCCCGGATCTGAATCATCGGATTGCGTTCGACTTCACAGGCGAAATGAGGAAACTTTGGAGGGAACCCAGCTTTTGCGTCGGGGTTCCGACCTCGTTCGTAGTCGACCGAGACGGCTGTATCGCCTTTATCGGTCATCCGAGCCAACTCGGTGAGGTTTTGCCGAAAGTGCTCAACGGCAGCTGGCGTACCAGCAAGAAGGCGAAAGCCGCCGATCATGAGCGGATCGCCACAAGCGAACCCCTGGCGCGCGAACAAGCGTTGAAGAAGCCGATCGATGACAGGTTCTGGGCGGCGGTGAAGTTGGAAGATTGGAAGACGGCGCTCTGGGCGATCGAAGAGGGCATTGCCTTGATGCCGGACGACCTCAATTTCCGCCTGGCTCATGCACATCTGTTGCTTCACAAAATTCAAGACATGTGGACCGGTTTGCCCGTGATGCGCGAATTGGTTCGCGACGCGATCGACAAAAATTCCGAGGATTGGATGGTTTCCGCGCTAGACCAACTTTTCCATCCGGCCAATGGCCATTCGCGCCTTCCTTCTGCTGAGCGCTTTGCGATGGGCAAGGAGCTGTCCGAACACATCCTGGCGCTGAATCCCCCGCAAGGCGACAGTCCTAAGTTCCGGTCCTATCCCGCGGTCGCCCGATACTATCATAAGAACGGCAACAATGATCGCGCGATCGAGTTGGTCGAACTGGCACTGACGTCGCTAGACGGTCCGGACCCTATCCCGGCCGAAGTGAAAGAGCAGCATCTGCCGGATTTGCTGCAGGCCCTCGCCAAGTACAGGGGTGCGAAGGCGTGTTGCGGCGCTCTCTTTGCGGCTCCGCAAAACAATTTCGCGAAGGTGCCAAAGCGCGGTCGGCCGAGGAGGAAAGATAAAAAAGGGTAATTGGTCGAAATGGCTTACTGGCCAATTCGTCCATTTCCCTGGTGTGGCCGCAGCAAGGAGGGTCCATGCAGCACTTGGTCGAACCTTTGCAGCAGGATCGAGGCTCGAATCTTCATGGCCTCGGGCCGCATGGCGGCGGAAGCGATGTTCGACGCGAATTCGATGGAAGACTTCGCAGTCGAGGACGTGTTCAAGGTCGGACCGAGGGACATCAATTGCGTGGAATCAGCGGCGCCGAGCCGGGCGTCGGCTGCGCAAGTGTGCCCGAAGTAGGCGTCCCAGAAAACAGACGTCGTGCTTCGAGGGATAGGACTGAAATGAGGAGAAGGCGAAATGTCTGATGCCGCGGTCAGCCTGGCTGTCAACGAGGACGAGGCGGCCCTTGCCTTGCCTTTTGCGAGATGCCTCGTGCGGCTGATCCGTGCTCAGGATGCCTCCGGGTCACGGGAAGGCAAATCCGACGCCGAACTGCTGGGCGACTTCATCATCATCAGAAAACAGCGCCGTGCGATCCCCATCATCGGCGATCCCGATCCGGACGTGCTGTGGAGGCTCGATATGTTCTACACGGCCGTCGGGCTTTGGATCGAGGAACGCTCCGGCCTGATGACATCGCCAACGATGGAGATGAAACCCATGGGGCTTCGGACTTGCTTTTCACGGCCGGGCGCTTGGTCGCTCTGTCGAGACATCCACCGGTTCGGCTTCGAGACGTCAGGAAGCTCGCGGAGGCCGGTACGAACTTGGTCGACGATGCGACTGCAGCATTGAAGCCTATCCCGACGTGGCACGGGCGTGAAGAAACCGATTTCGAGGAACGATTTATGTCAAACCTAGATGAGATGGGGACGAAAGTTCGAAAGCTTCAGCTGCGCGCGGCAGTTGCCAAGATGAGATTGCGCGGCCTTGCAGAGGATCTCCCGAGAAAATGGCGGGAGATAGAGGAAGTTGCCGAGGAAACGTCCGCCGTTTTTGCCGAGTTGGATGGTGCCAAGAGAGAGCTCGCTGCAATGAAGAAGTTACGATGACGAGCACATTCACCACCCGCGACGGCTCCGGATGGATGCCGGAATATCTCACCGCTATCGATGACACGACCTGCATCGGTTGCGGCCGCTGTTTCAAGGTCTGCTCGCGCGAGGTCATGCACCTTCACGGCGTCGATGATGCGGGTGAAATCCTCGGCGCCTGCGACGGCGAAGACGACGATTTCGATGGCGAGCTCAATCGCATGATCATGGTCGTCGATCATGCCGGCCGCTGCATTGGCTGCGGGGCCTGCGCCCGCGTCTGCCCGAAGAACTGCCAGACCCATGTTGCGGCCGACAAGATCGCAGCCTGATCTGAGGAGACAAAACCAGGAGAACGGTTTGCCCTTTAGATTCTTTTGTTGCCTCCTGGGAATGGTCCTGTGCAGCACCGCTCTGACCGTCTACTTCGTTTTTCGTTCCATCGGCACAGTAGTCGTCACGACGCTGGCTTGTTGGCTGCTCCTTCAGCTGGCGTATTTCGCAAGCGTGCTCTTTCTGATCTGGCGGTCTGGCTGCGTTAGCCGAGCTGGCCAAAGGGCTGAGCATTTCGACAGTTGCAAAGAAGTTGGATCCGAGCCGCCAGACCTTGATGAGGTGACGAATGAATCCGCAGATTTGCTCCAGCGCGATCAAATGCTGGCCATATCGCTGCTGCTGCCTTGAGGCCCCATGACAAGGCAGTGCTCAAGCTGGCGCCACTTTGGACCAACCATAAACATTGAGCAGATATTAGAAGGCAATACTGTGCTTGAGGAGTCAATGGTGACCGCAATCCTGTCATTCTAGTTAATCCAGAAGATGCAGTTCTTGAATGCCATAACGCATTGGGGTAGTCTCTCGCACGCCGGCGTGCGGTTGCAACTCTCAATGACGAACGAGGTGCTGGAAATAGTAATGGGACTCGGCTGGCGCCGGATAATGCAGATGACGTCAAATCAAAGACGCCTCTAGAATGAATCGTGAATGGCTAATTCAGCTCCATCGCGTGTTGCCGGAGAGAAAATGCTGGAAAAGTCCGAACGGCTATCCGCTCACATTTGGACGCACGCCCATCGAGAAGCTCGACCGCCTCTCCAAGCATCCAGGGGGAAAGGTGGAAATCTACGCCAAGCGCGAGGACTGCAACTCCGGTCTTGCGTTAGGCGGAAACAAGCTCAGCAAGCTCGAATACATCATCCCCGACGCGATCGCGTCAAATGCCGATACGCTTGTCTCCATCGGCGGCGTGCAGTCCAACCACACGCGGATGGTCGCCGCGGTCGCCGCCAAGATCGGCATGAAAGCCTCCTGGTTCAGGAGAGCTGGGTACCACATGAGGATGCCGTCTACGACCGGGTCGGCAACATTCTCTTGAGCCGGATCATGGGAGCAGAGGTGCGCCTGGTCGACGATGGCCTTGACATCGGTTTCCGCCGCAGTTGGGAACAGGCGCTCAATGAGGTTAAATCAAGGGGCGGAACGCCCTACGCGATACCGGCCGGGGCCTCAGTTCACAAATATGGCGGGCTTGGGTATGTCGGGTTCGCGGAGGAGGTGCGCGCCCCTCGGGAAAAACAGCTTGGGTTTGGCTTCGACTACATCGTCGTTTGCACGGTCACAGGCTCGACGCATGCCGGCATGCTCGTTGGATTCGCCAAGGACGGTCGACAGCGCAACGTGCTCGGTATCGATGCCTCCGCCACCCCCGCCCAGACCAAAGCGCAGGTGCTAAACATTGCCCGGGATACTGCGAACCTCGTCAAGCTTGGCATGGAAATCGTCGAGGATGACGTGGTGTTGCTCGAGGGGACGCTTATCCCCTGTTCTGGCATCCCGTCCGAGGAAAGGAAGGAGGCCATCCGCATCTGTGCGCGGCTCGAAGGTATGATTACCGATCCCGTTTACGAGGGCAAATCGATGCAAGGGATGATCGGCCTCGTCCCGAAAGGCTTTTTTGCCGAAGGTTCGAGGGTCCTTTTCGCGCATCTCGGCGGTGCGCCGGCGATCAACGGCTACAGTTACACCTTTTGCAACGGCTGACCCGTACAAGCAACGACCCGGCTGGGTGTCCCCCGCGACCGCTGCCGGCCGTGGAGCTGATGCATCTGGAGCGGTCGGCGCCACGTCTGATCGGCGCCCTTCTTGGCCGTGAGGGTTGGCAGGTAAACCACAAACGTGTGTTGCGGGTAATGGGGAGGATAATCTTTTATGTTTGCGCACTCGGCCATTTGTGCCGCGCACTACGGATTCCCGGCACAGCTGGCGGGTGATGCCGAACCTTGCCAGAGGCATGGAACTGACAGGTATCAACCAGCTTTGGGTCGCTGACATCACATATTTGCACCTTGCCGAGCAGTTCGCCTATCTGGCGGTTGCGCTCGATGCATTGAGTCGCAAGGTCATCGGATGGACGCTCGAACTCCGCCGGGCTAGCCTTGCTGTCGATGCCCTAAAAATGGCCATCTCCGCACGTGATCCGGTTCCCGGCAGTTTGATCCATCATTCTGACCGCGGCGCCCAATACGCTTGCGCCAGCTATTCTGATATCCTCCATGGGCACGGGATCCACCCGAGCTTGAGCCATGTGGGGAACCCTTATGATAACGCACGCGCGGAAAGCTTCATGAAAACCTTGAAGCAGGAAGAAGTCGCAGGAGTGGCTATCGCGATGCACCAGATGCGCGGCGACGTATCGCGAGCTTCATTGAAGATGTCTACAATCGGCAACGGCTGCATTCAGCACTCGACTATCTCACCCCTGAAGAATAAGAAAAGACCTTACACCATTGGAAAATGCCGCATTTGAATTCACGAGCATGGAGTTGTCTCGCAATTTCTCTGTCTCACAATGGGTGCACTCCAGCTTGTCCGCGATTTACTGAAACGGCTGTCCCAATTTAGTGAAATCCGCAACATCAACACGATCCGCGCCTGGCTCGGCCACGTGTCGTTGGGCACCACGCATATTTACGCCGAGGTCGACTTGGAAATGAAGCCAAGGCGTTGGCCAGGGTCTATATCAGCGGCCTGAGGAAGCCACCTCGGCAACGTTCTCTGCCGTCATTGATGGCATTCCTGAAAGCCTTGTAGGCAACAACCATCACTTCTTCTTATGCTGGCTCGAGCCAGGGAAATCGCTGAGATCCCTGGCTCATCCCTGCAGCCGCAACATAAATTGGCCGGAACATAACGACTGTAGCCGTAGCCGTTCGTTGTCCCACAAGAGCCGCCCCGTTTGTCGCATCGTGCAGAGTTTGAACGGGGAAGCCCAGCTTCTTCTGCGGTCGCCAGCGGAGTTCGCAATCCAATCTGTCTGCCGGGTCCCACGCTAAGGTCGAACGAAGCGCGAACACGCGCATGGATCTGTAGATGAAGCCACCGGGCTGGTTGAAAGCCTCCGGCCGATTGCGAACTACTAGCCCTTGGAATTTAGTGTGCCGAGGGAGAAGGCGAGTGGGTAGAAGACGGCTTGTCAGCAGCCCAAGGTGAAGAAGCTTCTGTCTACGGACCACTTCTCGGTCGATGGCACATTGATCGAGGCGTGGGCGTCGATGAAGAGCGTCAAACCGAAGGACGGCTCGGGCGAGCCGCCGGCTGAAGGCGGTGGGCGAAACGCGGAAGCGGACTTCCATGGCCACAGGCGCTCGAATGACACACATGCCTCAACCACCGATCCGGATGCCCGGCTCTATCGCAAGGGCAAAGGCAAGGAAACCAAGTTGTGCTTCATGGGTCCTGGCTTACGGAGAACCGCCACGGCCTGCTGGTCGACGCCTGCCTGACACTGGCCGACGGACATGCTGAGCGGGTGGCCGCATTGCACATGATCGAACCTCGAGCGGAGCGGCCACAGGCGATCACGCTCGGCGCCGACAAGGCCTACGACGCGGAAGACTTCGTTAGTGAGCTACGCTCGATGAGGATGACGCCGCATGTAGCGCAGAACACGAGCGGCCGCAGTTCCGCTATCGACGGGCGCACGACGCGACATGGCGGCTATGTTGCCAGCCAGCGCATCAGGAAGCGCATCGAAGAGGCATTCGGTTGGATCAAGGTCGTGGCTGGCCAGCACAAGACCAGGTTCCGCGGCCGCGACCGTGTCGGATGGGCCCTCACCTTCGCAGCCGCTGCCTACAATCTGGTGCGACTGCCAAAGCTCATGGCGGAGACCGGCTGATGGCCAAGGTTCCCGGCTTCGCCAAGGCCTTTCGGCCGCTGGCGCATCGTCGAGATGGATGTTTGGGATAACGACTTCCTCGATCTCGTCGAGGAAGCCCATCTGACATTCAAGGGCTCGGCGGATGGCGAGATCGCCTTCGGCGCACTCAAGGGCTTCCTCGATGTCCGCTATGGCACCCACGATGGTTCAGCCTGCGCGGAATTCTCGTGGGAGGGGCATGATGAGAACGACCCAGCCTGTGGCCGCGGCTGGGTTGTCTTTGGCACTGGAGGTCGCCTCGTCGGCCACTTCTACATCCACAACGCCGACGTGCGAAAGAGCCCGACTTCTGCAACAGCCTGCTAGCGAAGACATAGAGACGTTCGCGGAAGCGGATGAAGCCCGAGCATAGGAACGGGTCGGGCTGCCGCAGCTTAAGGTGGTATTGTATGCTCCATATTGGCAACCAGGTTGTCCATATGGGCATTTTCGATGACCACAAGACAGTCGCCCATCGTCCAAACTCTTCATCCGCCAAACGAAGTGGCAAAAAAATTTCGGGATCGATCATGGGCCTGCAAACCAAAGCCAGCAGCCGGTTCCTTGCTCTACTGCTTGCCGGATCCCGCGCGACTGCCGCCATGGCTGCGTGGGAAGCCGTGAGTTCACGGCTGGCTTGAAAAGCGCGGCGTCGGCTCACGCGGCACATTTCAAACAACGTGACAACGCCCCGCAGATTGCTCCTGTTCGCCACCGGCCGGAAATGGTGAGATCGACCAATGGATTAGGTCGACGGCACGCTGAAGTATCGCCTCGGTCCGAGGAAGGCTGGATGAAGCGGCCGTGACATATCCGATCTTGTCTCGCCAATCGCCCTTTCTGATGATCGGCATCTTGGGTTGAGCATAGAATTTGACCTCGGCGACACCTGATATAGCTGCCGCCCGACTGCCGCCATCAATCCGATCGAGGAGGCCATCGCGATCAGGAATAAGAGACCGCGCGACCGCAGTGCGCGAAAGTCTTTTGGACAAATTCCATTCATCGCCGATAACAAGCTTGATGTGCTCGGTAACGAGATCGACGCCGTAAGCCAACTTAACCAGTTGAGGAGTGGGCGTGCCAGCAAGACGTGGATTAACTTCAATGACCACTGGGCCAAGCTTCGTCCATCGGAGATCAATGTTCGTTGGACCCCAGCCAAGGCCGAGAGCGCGCAAACACCTCAGTGAGACATCAGCGATCCGCCTATGCTCGTCATCAGTCAGCGCGGCTGGATAGATGTATTCACGACAGACAAAATGAGGTGGGCGGCCGAAGTCAGCGGCAGCGATTCCAAAGACCTCATTTCCCATTACCTCAACGCTGTAATGGGAGCCTTGTGCGAATTCTTCGACTAATATCTTCGGCGGACATTCCGATATGTGCTTCCCCTCCAACAGATGGGTCGCATGTTCGGCCAACTCATCGACTTTGCGGCACAATCGGACACCGGTGCTGCCCGTGCCTACGGCCGGCTTAACAACCACCGGCAGCCCGATGTCGGCGGCAGAATCTTCTACCTCCGTTGCATTCGCGGCCACGCGAAAAACGGGTATTGGAACGCCGGCCTCCCCTAGGAGCTGACGTTGAACGAACTTGTCGCAGCATCTTTCAATGGATACGGGGTCTGGTCCCGGTAGGCCGAAATGCCGGCAGAGCTTGGCAACCATCGCATAGACCGACTCGCCTAGACTGGCGAAACCAGTAATACCAGCAATGTCATAATTCGTTCCTACCCGAGAACATTCCCGAATCAGTGCATCGAGATTGTCTGTGTCGGCACGAATTGCCTCAATGCGTTCCGACGTAATATAGCCGTACTGAGTTGGATCAGCCGACAGGGTGATTGGATGGAGGCCAAGTCGCTGGGCCGCTTGCACGTATAGCATGCCGTTGCCCGATGTATCGCCTTCAATCAAAATGAGCGCTCTTCTCGCCATTGGCTCCTATCTCCGACGTCGTGTGCCGTGCGGCGGATCCACCGCAATCGGGATCAGTTTTTCAGCCGTGGCTGCTCGGCCGCCGTGTGAACGTAGCATCGTCGGGGACTGGCGGATGCAAAGTATCTGTAAAATGATTTATAGGTTTTGTTGCAACAGTTGGAAACGCTAGATCGTGGTAATGCAAAGTATCGCATTCCATTTAGCTGATTCATGGTACTGTCACCACTGATTGTGGGGTAAGGAAAGTGAGATAGCAGAGCGCCCATTACCGTGAGTGCAACGAACCACAAGAACCCACCGCTATCCGATCGGAATCGTGGTTTCTCCGCAGTCCGAAATCTCTTCCTTCCTTCCATCCCATCCCATCCCAGACCAACCGCTCCGCAGCAAACAAATTCGAACCTGTCGACGCCAAGCCATGGCCGCGTGGGACGCCGTGAGTGCACGGCCAGCCTGAAAGCGGTGTCGGCCTCACGGCCACATTTCAAACAACGTGACAACGCCACATCGATTTCCTATTCGCTAGTCATGTGAATCTAAAGTTCGCCACATAAGGTCTGCTCGGCCTTCTGACAGAAACGCCTGACGGACGAGAGAATTTCGTCTGCGGACTTGGTACTCGATAGGGCTTTGGGTTCTCATTGTGGCGCTCGATGAAGGTGCGAATATCGGCCTCGAGCTGGCTGGTTGACGTATGGACGCGCGTCGCAGCTGCTTTCGGGTCGGTTCAGCGAACCAGCGTTCGACCTGATTGATCCAGGATGCCGTGTGGGCGTGAAGTGGACATGGTAGTGAGGCCGGCGCGCCAGCCATGACCTGACCAGCGCGGTTTTGTGGGTGGCATAATTATCCATGATGATGTGGACATCGAGATCGGGCGGCAAGTTGGCATCGATTTGCTTGAGGAAGTGCAGAAACTCGGTTGGCCTGTGCCACTTGTAGCATTTGCTGATCACAAAGCCGGACCCCACATCGAGCGCCGCGAACAGCGAGGTGGTGCCGTGTCGGACATAGCTATGGGTCCGGCGCTCCCATCATCGGCAGGACCGGTTGCTGGGAGTCGCCGCGACGGCCGCCGGCCGTGGAGCTGATGCATAGGAGCGGTCGTCGCAGTCGCCTATAGATATCGCCACGAACTTCACACAGTTGGCGAGGTCGGCGGCGGCGCCTAAAGTTCCGGGACCGCGTCGGGTCCTGCATCCGAGGGTTGCTCGACGACATCACTCGGTCGTGGCGGGCCGGATTGCCGGCGCATTCCGCCCGCGTCGGCAAGCAACCCAGGTGACTTTGCCCCTCTGGTCTAATCCGGTTTGAAGTTCGTTCTGGCCCATCGAGAGGACCAGGACATGAAACGTAGCCGCTTCTCTGAAGATCAGATCATCGGAATTTTGAAGGAACATGAGGCCGGGGTATCGGTTGCCGATCTGTGCCGCAAGCACGGGGTCAGCGACGCCTCGATTTACAACTGGAAGGCCCGCGTCGGCGGGATGGATGTCTCCGAGGCTCGGCGACTGAAGGCTCTGGAGGACGAGAACACGCGGCTGAAGCGGCTTGTGGCCGACGCCATGCTCGACAATGGCGCGTTGAACAGACGGGCGCCGCTTCCGCATCCTGGCCGTCGTCGACGACTGCACGAGAGAGTGCCTGGCACTCATCGTTGATACAATGGCAGCGAGTTCACCTCGAACGCCATCCTCTCCTGGGCGGATCAGAACCGCGTCGAATGGCATTACATTGCGCCCGGCAAGCCGATCCAGAATGGCTTCATCGAGAGCTTCAACGGCCGACTGCGCGATGAACTGCTCAACGAGACGCTGTTTACTTCGCTGGCTTAGGCACGCGTCGCGATTGTGGCGCGCCGACTACAACACCGCGCGGCCGCATTCCCAAATCGCCTAGCAGACACCGGCCGAGTTCGCCACCACCTTCAATCTGCGACGGTCGCTCGCGCTGCGCTATGCCAAAGGCTCCGCGCCAGCGCCCGTCGCTCGACCCGCCCCAGCAGGGCACAACCCACGCCGGAAACGAACTCAAAACTGGAGTAGAAACTGGGGGCGACGTCACAGGTGATCCGATGTCCCGTGGCTCGCCCCCGACGAATTCACCATGACCGGACGAACGTCTGAGTCTAAAGCCTGCCTCGGCAGGCCTGCATGGAATGCGCAAACCGGGCTCTCGCTCAGATCGAAGTGGATGTGGCAGGCATTATGATCGAATGCGAGTCTTCTGGTTCGACAGCGGCGACAGCGTTGTCATGCGTAAGCTCGGCGCAAGCGCTTGGCTCGCCTCCATATTGGCCCTCGGCGCGAAGCTCAGCGCAGGCAAGACTGTCACGCCGGCTTAGGCTTGTGTCCAGCTGTCGCAAAAGCGTGTCTGGATCTTGTGCGACTACCGCCCCAGGCGCTGTTTCCAGACGAGATAAAGCACTGCCAAGGAGTATGCGAGCTCCCATGAGCAAAACGCACAGGCCAGCTTGCACAAACATAGCGGTGAACGAGCCGGTCAGGCAATACGTCGCGATCGCGAAGACGGCCAAAGTGCCAATCGTGCCGCTGACAAATCGGGCTGCGGCCATTTGCTCAAATCCCGTCTTGCGTTTGCCGAACCCTCGGCTGGTTAAGCCGCATTTCTGAAGAGTACGAACAAATAGTCTTCGCTCGAGGCATTGCCCCGACATCGCACGCGCAGCAGCTGCGACAGCTTCGGGTTCAACGTGGCTATCGCGGGCTCGGCACTCGCGAAACGGCCCCAGTGCCGGCGAGTTGAATCGCGCGGCGATCCGAAAACCAGATGACCGTCCGGAGCAAGCACGCGAACCAGATTGTCGATCGCCGTTCCCAGTTCCGCTATGCCCGGGAGTGGCAAAGCACGTCGCCCAGGAAGATAAGGTCGAGCAACTCCCTGCCTGAGCTGCGTTAGTTCTCGTAGACACTCCCAATCGATGTGCGAGAAATCCTGCATGCTCAGGCGCGTCATAGAAAGCGTTTGCGGCTCGACATCAATGACCGTGAGCCGTTCGCAATGCGGCGCCAGCTATTCCGTGAAAGCCCCGGTCCCGCACATCAGCCGAAAGTGAACTCAGCGGTCCCTGTCCCTAGCGGGCAGCCGGGGGCAGCATGCGGCATGCGAAGTGGCCTTCAAGAAGAGGCGGGATGGCCAGAAGATGGCGTGCGGGCCAGGGCTTTTGTCGGGGCAGCGCGAACCGGAAGCGGAGTGCAATGGCGAGAGGAAGAGGAGCGAGATCTTGTCCCGCCACGCAGAGCGTCCTAATCCATCGCACCTCAGAGCGCACGAACAGACCTCCTACGGCCACTTCCTGAAGCACGGGCACGCTCTTTCGCTTGCCGTCGATTTATCGGCCGATATTTGTAGCCATCTCGATCGATCGGAACAATGGATTGTAAGACGTCGAAGCGGTGGATGTCTGAACGGACTTGAATGAACAGCTCGCGATCCCCGTGAGGAATTGTCTCGTTCGAGCGAGGACTTCGGGGAATTCACGCAGAGCCACGTAGCCATCGCAATTCGGAGCCCTCAGGTCTCGGCTTCCGCGGCCCAACGTTCGCTACCGCCGAGCTATGCCATGAGGTCCACGTCGCCAATGCAGCCAAGCCCGACGGTTGCTGGCATCGTGGAGCCTCCCTGACCCGCAAAACCTTGCGGATCGCGCTGATGCGCAGCTCGCGGGCCGCCCTCAACAACGCTGCACATTTTGGGCGAGGAATTCGATAGAACGATGCCGCCATTTCCCTCACGTCCTCCGGATTGAACCTCCTGGGCAATTTTCGGGACAAAGCCTGGTCCGAGTCCATGTGCGCCTTGAGTATCTCCATAGCGGACCGCGTCTGTCTACGAATGAGTACGGCTCGGTGCCTCACCACACCAGTATCCCGAGTGACGTCTTGTTCAGCTTCTTGCCCGCGGCTTTATCGGCCTCCAGTTCCGCGGCCATTGATTTGCCTGGTACGCGCAGGCTCTGTTTCGCCTCGGTCAGCAAGTCGGCGCTTTGCCAGCGCCATCTCAGCACCTGCCGCACGTGATCGCTCACGCCTGTGCTCCAGCAGATGCGGGCGATGCTGAGAAGGCCGTTGAAGCGCCGCCAAGCCATCTCCAGGAGGACCTCGACGATGGTGCACACCAATCGGCACACGCTTGCAGGCGACCGGTTCGATACCGCTCAAGCCTCCGCCCTTCGCAGTGAAAAAAAGGTCTTCCAAACTCTGCAGTGCGGCGGCCGGCCATGTCGACGGCCAGAATTTCGCCGCCGGACCAACCCGGCGATGCGGATCGCACCCATCCTCTACCAAAATAGGGCAGGGATAGCTCTCGCATGCTCGCGGTCGTTAGTCCGTTTGTGAGAAACACGACAGTATCAGCTCGAAACACACAGTATTAGCTCCGAAACACGAGTGCGTCGGAAGCGAAAGGTGCCGTTTCCCAATGCTCTTCTCGTTGGCACGACAAATGCAATGCTGTTCGCAGAGCGTCCGGAGAGCGAGTGATGAGCAATCATCGCGGGCGCAAACGACGGAGCCTACGGGCTATCAGTACCAGGAGAGAACATGATGACAAAGGTGCGGATGGTTGCGGCGCGGAGCGCTGCAGCGTTCATCGTCCTTATGGGGGTGAGCCAGCAGGCCTTGGCGGCAGACCCTGTGCAACCTTACATCGCACAGGACCAAGGGACGGTGGAGGCGCCGTGCCCATGGCAGATCCGCGTGCGCGCGCTGGGAGTGAATACCAACGATTCAGGTTACGTCGGCGGGGTTGCCGGTTCCAATCTCTCCTATTCGGACACCATAACCCCGGAATTCGACATCTCCTATTTCTTCACAGAAAACATCACTGCCGAACTCATACTTGCCACCACCTCCGCCAAGGCCGACGGCACTGGAGCGATCGGAACATTGGGGAACGTCGGAAAGGTATGGGTACTGCCGCCCACCCTCACGCTGCAGTATCATATTAGCCAGTTCGGGGCCTTCCGACCCTATGTCGGAGCCGGCCTGAACTACACCGTCTTCTACAATCAGAGTGTCGGCAGCGCCGATGCTCTCCATGTGAAGAACACCTTTAGCGCCGCTGCAGGTCGGCTTCGATTACATGCTGGACCAGCACTGGGGGTAAACTTCGACGTCAAGAAGCTTTTCCTGGAACCAGATTTTACCGTCAAAGTGGCTGGCACCGATCTGATGGGCAAGGCCAAGCTTGATCCTGGCTAATTGGTGCAGGCATCACATACCGCTTCAAATGGGTCGCCATGTGAACCTTCGGCACCGATTTTGGAAAAGCGAAAACGCCCCGATGATAGAGCCGCGACGCTGACATTCTGGCTCTGCCTTGGGGGGTATGTCGCCAGCAAACGAGCCTATGTGCAATCTGTTCAATGAGGCACCACGTGCAGAGCCCTACGATGAATACCGACGTTTTCGCGGCTTATGAATCTAACGTCTGTCGCTACGGGCGGTCCTTTCCTACAGTCTTCAAAAGGGCCCTTGGAGCGACGATCTGGGACGAGACCGGCAACCCATATATCGATTTCCTGGTAGGCTCGGGCGCCCTCAATTACGGGCACAACAACCCGAATATTGTCGCGCCGGCGATTGAGTATCTCGTCGGCGAGAACATTATTTTATCGCTCGACATGTATACATCCGCAAAGCGTGAGTTCATCGAAGCGTTTGTGGATTCGATCCTTAAGCCCAGGGGTCTTTCTTACAAAATACAATTTCCTGGGCCGACTGGGACAAACGCTAATGAAGCAGCGCTTGCGCTGGCGCGAAAATATACCGGGCGCTCGAGCGTCATGGCATTCACGAATGCGTTCCATGGCATGTCGCTTGGTTCTCTGGCGGTTTCGGGTTCCGCATCGACCAGGGAATTGGGCGGTGTTGCTCGCCACGATGTAATCCGTGTCCCATACGACGGATATCCGAACCAAGATTTCGATTCCGCCAGCTACATAGACTTCGTATTGGGCGATCTAGGGAGCGGCATTGAAAAGCCAGCCGCTATCATTCTAGAGACCATCCAGGCAGAAGGTGGCATGAACACTGCATCTGCTGCTTGGCTCACAGAAATTCAGCGCATTTGCCGCAAGCATGGTGTTGTTTTGATCGTCGACGACATCCAGGCGGGTGCGGGACGAACGGGCGAGTTCTTCTCATTCGAGTTCGCGGGTATTGATCCCGACATCGTATGCCTTTCAAAGTCCCTCAGCGGGTCAGGTAGTCCGTTCTCCATCGTTCTGATCCGCCCCGACCTGGACATTTGGAATCCCGGAGAACATAGCGGGACCTTCAGAGGCAACAATTTCGCCTTCGTGACTGCAGGGGCGATGTGCAAACTGTGGTCCGACACGCAGTTCACTGCAGGCGTCGAGCGGACAGCCGCCAAACTGCAAAGACACTTGGATAGCCTCCTTGCGAAATTCCCCGACTGCATCGAGCAAAAGCGCGGCCGCGGTCTGATGGCCGGCCTCAAATGCCGTTCACAGGCCGTTGTCGGCCGTGTGCACGATGTCGCATTCGAAAATGGCCTTCTGATCGAATCTTCAGGACCAAATCGCGACGTCATCAAAGTCCTGCCACCGATAACCATCACCGACGACGAACTCGATCATGGCATCGCCATCCTGGATCAAGCACTAAAGGAGCAAGCCAATGGGCACTAACCAAGCATCTCAAGCACCTACCATCTCGCCTCCTACGATCAGGGAACGAACCGGCTCAATCAGCACTGCGGAAATCGTCTCAGTCCTGAAAGGTGAGATCACAGCTTTGCACGTCAAGCAAGCTTTCAGTACGGAAATAGCCGAAGAAATCACTGGGAACTTTGTTGACAGTCCCGGTCTCAGGGAGCGTAAAGATGGCGTCCCTGGACAATATGTCGGCGCATCACACTACAGGAAGGACGCAGCCAGCTATTTCGCAGAATCGGAAACGGCGCGACCATACGTCGACGGCCTTTTTGGCAATTTGGTTGATCCCGTTCGCGGATTGTTCGATGCGTTGAAGCGCGAGCTTCACAAACAGGGCGTTGAATTGCGGCTGGCCCGTTCGGAGCACGGTCAGGCTAATGTTTGTCGCGCTCTCAGTTGGTCTGGCAGTGGCACATTCTCCTTGGACCCCCACGACGATGTCGCTCAAGTGTTATGTGCTGGGAACGACTACGAGCTTTCTGCGGTGGCGCACAACACCGTCGCAGCGCTCAACTTCTATCCCAGCATGCCCGAGGAAGGTGGCAATCTGCGGCTCTGGAGCCACAAGCCGACAGTTATCAACCGAAAGTCGCAGGATGTGGAGACCACCGGATATCCCTATTCGGCAGCTTATCTTGAGGCCGTGCCTTGTCGCGACTTCCAGCTCAGGGCCGGGGATATCGCCCTAATTGATGGCGGTTTCGTTCACGGGGTCACCGGTCAATCAGGCAACGGAACGCGTCGCGTGCTGCTGAATAGCTTTTTCGGGTTTGCGCGGCCGGATCTTGTTCTCTGGTGGACCTGAAGTCGGATCAACGTCCTGCTGCCGGTTTCGTGGACACCGAGATAAGGTGTTTGACGGAACTGGAGGTAAGACCGTATGTCCGCCTCTGCCGATGAGGTGGCTCGCCCTACAGTGCGCGTCCGAGGGTTGCTCGGGCGGGCCGAGCCGACCCTCACCACAGGAGGACGAGCCGTGGCAGTATAGAGAAGCATTTGACGGAATCGATGTCGCGAAGCTGAGGAACGCCATCGCGATTGCGGACGTGGGCCAGGAGGGAGAGGTTCGCTTCTTCGGCGAGATCGACGCGTCGGCCGCCAGCATGCGGCGGGTCATAGGCCGGATCGCCAGCCGCTTTGATTACGTGCATTTCTGCTATGAGGCCGGGCCGACCGGGTACGGCCTTTATCGCCTGATCCGGCCGCTCGGGTACGAGTGCACCGTGGTTGCCCCATCATTGATACCGAGGAAGCCCGGCGATCGGGTGAAGACGAACCGCCGAGACGCCATTTCCCTTGCCCGGCTATTGCGCGCCGGCGAGCTGACCGCGGTGTGGGTTCCCCATGAAGGGCACGAGTCCATACGGGATCTTGTTCGCGCGCGGGCGGCAGCAGTCGAGACGCTGCGTCGCCAGCAGGTGAGCGCATTCATGCTCAAGCACGGCCGTAGCTATCCGCGAAAGAAGAGCTGGACGATGCGCTATCTACGCTGGCTTCAGGAACAGCGGTTCGATCATCCCGCGGATCAGATCGCACTCCAGGAGATGGTCGAGGCGGTGCGCGTCTCGAAAGAGCGGGTCGAGCGGCTGGAGCGTGTGATCGAAGAGTTCATCCCGGTCTGGTCGCTGGCACCGATCGTGTGGGCGCTTCAGACATTGCGTGGGGTAGACCTGATTGTCGCCGTGACGTTCGTCACCGAAGTCGGCGACGCCAGCCGGTTCGAAAGCCCACGCCAGCTCATGGGACATCTCGGTCTGGTTCCCGGCGAGCGCTCAACCGGGGAGACGGTCCGGCGCGGCGGCATCACAAAGGCAGGCAACGGTCGGGTTCGCCACATGTTGGTCGAGAGCGCCTGGACCTATCGACATCCGCCCAAGGTCGGGAAGGCGAAGCTATACCGCTTGGAGCAGGCTCCACCGAAGGTGCGTGAGATCGCCTGGAAGACGCAGTCCCGCCTGACAGCCCGCTACCGCATGCTGAGCGCTCGAGGCAAACGGACAACGGTCGTCTGCACCGCGATCGCCCGTGAACTGGTCGGCTTCATGTGGGCAGTCGCAAGGGAGGCGCGCGTCACCTGATCCTTGCCGCGACGGCGCACATCTCGCGCATGGGCGGAGGCGGGACCACGGCAGGGGAATGCCCGTCAGACGCTTTGTGGCCGGCGAACTGCCGACGCCCGCAGTAAGATAGGAACAGCCGCCCCAGACGCACATTCGGGAATGCGGTAGCCAACCCGCGCATCAGAGCTTGATCACCGACACCCTTCAGTTCCGCCTCCACCCATGCGCGATCATCAGAATGAGCAGCCGTTCCTCGGATCGGGCGACCTCCTGCGCTCCAAACCTTGACAGCGGACATCAGAGCGGTGTTCTCAGGCCACGGCCCTGAGTTCAGGAACCCGGATGTAGGCCCAAGGCAGGAGATCATCGATCCGGCTGTTGGGATTGTCGTTGGTGGTCCTGGTGAGGACATCGGCGACATAGCCGAGCGGCTCGACAGCGTTGAGTTTGCAGGTTTCGGTCAGCGAGGCGATGACGGCCCAATGCTCGGCGCCGCCGTCCGAGCCAGCAAAGAGCGCGTTCTTGCGGTTGAGCGCGAAGACTGACTCATTATGCACCCCCTCTTCAAATGGCGGAAAACAGCGATTCCTGATTGTCGTCGTTGATGTGATGCGGAGTATTGCGCGCCAAATCGGCTTGGATCCGTTCATCTTCAAGGTCACTGGCGCGGATCTGGTAGGGCGCACCGCGCATGACCTGTTCGGCGGGCAATATGCCGTCCCTGATGAAACGGCGGATCTTGACGTGCGACACGCCGAGCTTCGCGGCCGCATCCGACATGGTGAGCCACTCCCCATTCTTGTCGGAAGAGCGATAGCCGCTGATCTTGTGCACTGTGCGTAGCGATTGGACGCGCCGAGCAGTCCAGGTCTTTCCCTGACCGGTCTGCATGCCCATGCGGTTAAGCGTGGCCGCGATTTCGGCATCCGACCACCGCGTTGCCATGGATCGCATGATCGCCAGGGCTTCTTCAGGTGTACGCTGGCCATGCTCGCCGGATTTGGGCTTGCGAACCCGCACCTGCGAGTGCGTGGCCTCCATGCCAGTGAATGGTCAGGATCACGTCGCGCGCAGCGTCATCGACGTCCGCCATATCCTTGATGAGCGCGCGCAGGAGCTGCTGGCGACAGCGCATGTCCACGCCCGGCGCGTTCCAGGCGGCTTCAAGATCCTTGGCGAGACCCGTGAAGTCCGGAACCGCATCGACAGGCGCCACGCCCCGCACCTCGCTCAGCCTGGCCTCGCAGGTCTCCACGCGCCTGAGCGTGGCTTCCCAGCTCTTCTCGAGCTGGGCCGCAGTGAGCCGGTTCTCGGGGTCGCAGGCGGCATAACGGCGCTCGGCGAGCGATGCCTCGTAGCGCGCCTGCTGCAGGTCCAGCTCGATCATCTGCCGGCGCCTGGCCTCGCTCTCCAGCTGCATGCGTTCAGCCTCCAACGCCGCCTCGATCGCCATCGGCGCAACCGCCTCCAGCGCTTCGCGGGCCACCGCCGCGTCGGTGCGAAAGCCGTTGAACGACATGCATCGCGCCTGTGCCATCATGAGGTTGCCGCGCTCGCAGCGATATACCGGATAACCTTGGCCGCGTCCGGCATACGTGACAACCAGTCTTCGCCCGCATCGACCACAAGAGATGAGACCCGGGAGCAGCGCGCGACCGCCGCGGCCCGACTTGACGCCGCCGGCACAACTCGAGCAGCCGATGCCAGTCCGGCCCGTTGCGCGACAGGCGGGAAGCTTCCAGGCAAAGCACGGCGCCGACCTGGCCGGTGCACAGATCGTCGACCAGGCGCTCGAAACCGGGCCGCTCCACGGCCCCGCTTGCGGTTCGTCCCAGATCCTCGTCGATCACCTCTACTTTGCGGAATCCCCAGCGCCGCGCGACGTCGACAAGCTCATATTGCCGACGCTGGCTCTCAAGGTTGAGCTGGACCTGCGCCTGAGTGGACTGACGCATATAGACGACGGCCTTGCGCTTGAGGACGGCTGTCGGAATCAGATTACCGCTCGTCATCGCAGCTCTCCTCCTCCGTTGCCCCGCCGGCGGCGGCCATCAGTACGTTGGCGAGCCGGGCGATCACTATGGTCCGTTGCGCTGAACTCAGCCCGTTCAGCTTCTGCGAGTCGAGCGGCAAGCTGAGTTGGCGAACGACCACGAGAGATCGTGTCGGGGGTGGCAGGGTTCTCATGTTGCGCCTCCGCGATGGTGAAACCATCCGGAGAGCCTCGCCGAAAACGGCGTTCGATCAAGAGCTTGTGAAGCTCAAGCAGCGCGGCACGCGATACGCGCGGGGAGCCCAGGTCCATTGTCGCGCAAGCCACCGGATCGACCATCCAGGCGGGAGTGGTAATGACATGCCCCGGCACGACGACGAGATGAATGATCCGACCGTTCGCGCGTTCTTCGCTGTTCTCGCAGCGAAGCCGGCGTCCGAAATACGGATGCCAGCGATAATGGACTTCGACCTCCTGCCCAACATGGGCAGAATGACCCCGAGATTGCGATCGGGCGGATTGAGCTTTCGACGGTGTTGCTGTCGATCTCGATGCGGCCGTCGTCAAGGAAGCGTGTCAGGCCTTGCCAGCGCGAGCGTGTAGCGGATCGCCTCGGCGAGCTTGGTCTTCTGACTGATCAGGCCGAGCTTCTCACGCAGCCATGGGTCGAGTGCCGCGATGATTGGAGTACTCTTTTCCTGACGCACCGCACGAAGCCAATCATCAAGCCCGTCGAACGCACTGCGCCGGGCAGGCTGTTTAAAGGGTGCAGCTCCGCCGTCTCGAAGATATCGGCGAACCGTATTACGCGTGCATCCAAATTCTTTCGATAGACGTTTGCTACCCCAACTAAGCTCGTGCAGCCGCAGCATTGCCACCACTCATCAGCCTGAAGCATATCCCCGCCCTGCATCGTTCGCGACAATGCAGGATGCGATGAAATCGCGCTCGTCATCCATCACTCCTCGTTTTGACACGAGGGGTCAGTTCTTCGCTTCGTTAGGGGGTCAGTTTTTCATTTCGCCCGACACTTACCTAGACGGCGCCCTCAAGCCGACCTGAACCTACCGGGCTTTGCCCAGGCCAAATGTCGCAATTTCTTCTGCAAAACCAGATTGGCCGCATCCTCGCCGACGCCGGCTATCGCGGCCACAACGCACCCCAGAGCCACAAATTCAGAGTCTTCACCAGCGCCCAGAAACGCCGCGTCACCCTGGCCATCAAACGCCAGATCCGGCGGCGCTCGGCGGTCGAGCCGGTGATCGGCCACATCAAGGCCGAGCACCGCATGGGCCGCAACTGCCCCGCCGGCCAGCAGGGCGACGCCCTCAACGCCATTCTGGCCGCAGCCGGCTACAACTTCTCCCTCCTGCTCAGATGGCTGAAGGGTTTTTTGTCGCTCTTGATCGCTCTGCTTCAACCCCGGCCCAAGCGGTTGCCGCTTAGAGCCCAAATTGTTCACGGTCGACAAATTCAGCTTTTGCCATTTCTGGGCGGGAAATAGGCCAGACTCCGGTAAGGGGGACACGAGGAGATCAGTTCTAAGCTTCGTCAGCGGTTAGTTCTCCTTTCGCCCGACAAACTTGAGACGCGCAACGCTATGCCGGCCGTCGATACTCACGGGCACCTCGCCCTCGATAGTCGCGCGACGAACGACGCGACGCTGGTCACCGTAGTCCTTGGTTGCACAATGCATCGTGGCTCGGTTGTCCCAGATAGCGATATCACCCTGCCTCCACTTCCAGCGCACCGTGTTTTCCTGCGCGGTGATATGAGACTCAAAAAGATCGAATAGCCTCCGGCTGTCATATATCGAGAAGCCAACGAACCGTGCTACATAAGAGCCGAGCACCAGTGTGCGCTCGCCGGTCTCGGGGTGGACGCGTACGACGGGATGCTCGGTCTCGATCCTCTGTCCGGCAAGAGCATCGGCATGCGGCCTCTTATAGTAATCGCCCGGGAAGCTATGAACAGCCCACAGGTCGTCGGCAAGCCGTTGCAGCGGCAGCGGCAAGTCGAGGTATGCGGCCGCCGTGTTTGACCACACCGTGTCGCCGCCGACTGGTGGGATCACAACGCCTCGCAGCACCGAAATCTTGGGATAGGCATCCATGCAGGACCAATCGACGTGCCAAACGTCAGCCTGGATATCTCCGCCTGCGGAATCAATATCGAAGATCGGCATCGATCCCTCCGGATATGGCGAAGGCTTCCCGAAACGAAGAGCAAAGCGCTCCTGCTCGGCGTCGTCGAGATGACCCTGGTCACGGAAGAAGACGACCTTGTGCTCAAGCACCAGATCGTTTATCGCAGCGATGGTCTGATCCGGCAAATCGGCCGAGAGCTTAATGTTCCTAATTTCAGCGCCGATGCGCATTGTGCATTTAGCAACATCGGCACGTCGAACGACACTGTCGTTTAAGTCAATTTCACTCATGATGAGATTCTCCATCTTACGTTTGCCACGCAAAGCTATTCATCTGTGGCAGACAATCGTTCATCTCGAATCAATAATGCTTCTTTCTGTTCGCTGGTCGAGATTGGTACCACGCCTCTACATCCATCGCACCTCTCACTTTCAGTAGGTTGATCTTATCCGAGCGAGATCGGCGCTACGGTCTCGGCTGAAGGATAAAACTTGCCGCCGCGGATGAATTCGACTTCCGCTGCGTGCGCAGGCTAGACTAGGCTTAGACTAGCTTGGTCGCGATCGCGGCGGGGAATGGTAGGCGGAGATCTTGGGGGCGAGACGGCGCGTCCGGCCGGAGGAAGCCGAATACCCTCGGCGAGTCCTCCCTCTGTTCGGCGATGGCGCTGCGGGTGTGGCCGAGGCCGAAAAACAGGCTCTCTTTCAAGACCCTTCGCGCATGCGGTCGTTGAAGGATTCGACATTCTTCGGCATGCTGTACTGGGAGGCGGGACTGCAGATTGCTCATTCTTGCCGCATCGACTGCACAGCCGACTGCTGCGGCGACCATCGAGAACATCTAAAGGGTGCGCCGTCGGCGCTGTACCAGAAAAAGCTGTCATATAAAATTATTTTCCTTTAATTTTATTAGAAATGCATGAAACAAGTTTATTTGTAACTTAATGTTATAATAATCAACCTATCTCCTCAGATGTTATAGCTTTGTAGATGCAGGCCGCACGCGGCGGTGCGCAGGGCCCTCACGTTACAAGCGGCAGCTTTGCGCAACCAGCACCATAATCCAGTGCAAAAGCTGCGGAGCAGAGAGTATGACATGCCGGTGCATGATTACTAGTATATCCGATGTTCTGGTCCAGAAGACGGACTTCCCTGAAGCTGCCATGGAAGGGTTTGCGCTCGAACTTGGCCGATTTCTCGACCAGGCCGATGGCATTGGTCAATCCGAGGGGTTGTTCGACCGGTTATCAACGTTTGCTCTAACGTTCGATTGCCCGTGGGTCGCCTATGGCTCTCTTGCTCTTCGAGGAGATCAAAAGTTTGCCCGACGTGACCGGGCGGTCATACTGAATTTTCCTGATGAATGGCAGAAGCGCTATGTCGAAAGGGGGTACGACAGGATAGACCCTATCGCCAAGGTGAGTCGAAAGCGCGCAGACGCTTTTCGGTGGAGTGAGATATACAACGACGCAAGCACGACTGACGACGAACGGCGTGTTTTCGACGAAGCTGCGATGTTCGGCTTGAAGTCAGGCATAAGTGTACCATTGCACGACCCGGATGGCACCTTTGTTGTCACGAGCTTCGCTCGATCTAAGGACTTGGAATTCGAGAATAGAACAGTCACATACCTACAAATAGCCGCTTTTCACTTCCACCGGAGAATATCGAGCTTAGTGAATTCTCACTACATCGTTGAACCTCCTGGTCTTTCGCATCGAGAAAAAGAGTGTATTCTGTGGGCCGCGAGAGGGAAAACGTCCTGGGAGATTGGGGAAATTTTAGGAATTTCCGCAAACACCGTGAATTTCCATATTAAAAACGTGACGCGGAAATTGGATGCTGCTAGCAGAACGGTCGCCGCTATAAAGGCCTTGGAGTTCGGGATTATCGAATTGTAAGAACTGGTCATCACGCCGTTGAATTCTCTGATCTACCAAAGTTCCCGTGTTACTGAGATAACGATTTTCTAAAAGATCCGCCGCTTGATACGCAAGTACAATCTGTAAACGAAAGCGCGGCGGCTATGACCGAGAGCGGCCACGGGACGAGATTGTTGAAAATGATTAAGTTCGGTTTCTAAATATTTCTTATCCTTCTGCAAGATTGGACGATGCCTGATTCCCGAACGCGCTCGTTTCACAAGGACGTGTGCCCTGCAAAACTATATCAAAGAAAAAGGAATTGTCTTCATTAGCGAGGCAAAATGGCCCGGCTTCGCCAGACCAGCCCTGCTGCAGTGAATGGTGCGTCGGCGGCGATCTTGTTGAGAGGCCGAAGATCGGCACGAGCCGGCAATCTGCCACTTCGCCTTGCTCATTTCGATGACGCCGATGACCGTGTGATCCTGCTGAAGAGCAGCAAGGGGCGGGCTCGCGTCAATAGAGTGCGACATGGGGCACCTGCTTCCGCGTTGGAGTCAGCAGGTCCAAAGTATGCCACGCCCTCGACCCCCGCCCCATACATCTACTTCAGGGGGCGCGATGCGGTGCGCTGCGGCTGGAAGTCGCTGATTCTTCCTGTTCACCAAGGGTTGGAAATGACATCATCGACCAATTAATCAACCTAAAGGCACGTTGAAGTATCGCCTCGGTCTCAGCAAGGTTGGGTGAGACGGCCACGATATGTCCAATCCAATCTCGATAATCACCATTCCTGACGATCGGCGTCTTGGATGCAACATACAATTTGACCTCCACGACGCCTGGTACAGCAGCCGCCTGACTGTCGCCGCGGATCCAATCGAGGATGCCATCACGATCAGGAACCAGGAATCGCGCAGCCGCAGTCTGCGAATGTGCCCTGCGCAAATCCCATTCGTCGCCGATGACAAGCTTGATGTGTTCGGTGATGAGGTCAATCCCATAAGCCAGTTGGACCAGTTGAGGCTCAAGTGCGCCGGCAAGTCGCGGATTGACTTCGATGACGACCGGGCCACGCTTCGTCCAACGGAGTTCTACATTCGTGGGCCCCCAGCCAAGACCGAGAGCTTGCAAACAGCTCAGCGAAATATTGGTGATGCGCTCTTGCTCGTCGTCTCCTAGCGGGGCCGGAAAGGTCGTATTATGGAAGACGAAATGCGGTGGGGCGCCGAAATCAGCGGCGACAATCCCAACAACTTCGTTCCCCATTATCTCGACGCTATAAAAGGGGCCTTGTGCGAATTCTTCGATCAGGATCCTCGGCGAAGATCGCAAGATGTGCTTCCCGCCCGACAGATAGCTCGTGTGTTCGGCTATCTCATCGGCATTTCGGCATAATCGGACACCTCTGCTGCCGCTGCCCACAGTTGGCTTGACAATCACCGGCAGGCCGATCTCCGCAGCAGAGCTCTCCAATTCTGTCGGATTCGTGGCCAAGCGACAAGCAGGTACTGGAACGCCGGATTGCGCGAGGAGCTGACGTTGGGTGAATTTATCGCAGCATCGTTCAAGGGACGCGGGATTCGGTCCCGGTAGATCGAAATGTCGGCAGAGTTTGGCAACTGTAGCACTGACCGACTCATCGTCGCCCGAGAAGCCAGTAATGCCGGCAATGTCATAGATCGCACGTAGCCGGGAACATTCGCCGATCAGGGCATCGAGATCGTCTGTAGCGACATGGATTGCCTCAACCTGTTCCGCCGCAAGATAGTCGTAGCAGGCCGGATCAGACGCCAAGCTAATGGGATGAAGTCCAAGACGCTTGGCCGCTTGGACGTACAGCAGACCACTAGTTCTGTGACCTTCAACCAGAATGAGCGCTTGCCTTGCCATTGGCGTTGTCCTCCGTTGCGTTCTGCATGGCGGCCCTCAGCGTAAATCGGCATCATTTTTGGGCGCTCCTGTAGCTTAAACCCTGCGGTGATCAAATCCATGCCAACGATTTGCGACGTTCGAGCAGCTTCATGTAGTTCCCTCTGCCGGGATGGCGAGACCGCTTCCGACCTAACGTATCTTCACCACGTCTGATGCAATTGGTGTGCCATTAAAAGTATTGGTATGCGAGAGTGAAGTATACGTATTCCGCGGCTTGCCGGCGGAATACTCACACTCAGTTTGTCTGTGTCTAAACAATGAATGTGTTCAACCGGACATTTTTGGACTCGGCAACACGGATGTCGAATAGACTGTCTCTTGCTGGATCGTTGGCCGTTTCGTCGAGTTCCGCGCCCAGGCCAATCGGCCCGTTGGCCGAAGAAAGATGGCGATTGCGTACCGCAGTCGGACGGAGCGCCTGTGGTTAAAACGAACAAAACCAGGTTCAAGGTTCCGCGCGGGCGAAGCTCCGAAAAGAAAGATCGCCTTGCCCATCGTCCTCACGGGAGCGATCCGGATCACCCTTTCGGGCGCACCACCGTGTCTCCTCTTGTAAGCGGTTAGCTCATGGCGCTTGGCTCGAAGTTCTAGGGTATTACCATTTTGATTTCGGCAACGGGCCAGCGCTGCGCGATGCGGGCCAAAGTCTGGGAAAGCCAGGCGAGCGGATCGACGCCATTCATTTTCATGCGGCTCCCTTGCGCAGGTCGACCCCTCGGACCGCTTCCGCCGCTCGCGGGATATCGGCGCGCATCTGGGTTTGACCCCGGCGCGCTACCAGTCCCGGAGCGGTATCCAGGGCAAAGTCAGCCGCATGCGGGGACGATCTGGCCCGCACAGCGCTTTACGAAGCAGCTCATGCGCTGCTCGCGCGCTGCAAGAAATGGTCGAGCCTGCGCGCGGGGCATGAACGTCGCCAAGCGGCGCGGTATGGCGCCGTGTCGCTGTTGCCTTGAAGTTCGCCGTCATCCTTCATCCCATGTGGAGCGACGCGACCGAGTTCCGCCTCGGCAAGGAACCAGTCCCATATCGGCATGAAATGAACAACGGACAAACGAAGAAAGAGTTTTCGCAAGGGTGACCCTGAATCCTCCCCGTGGGGATGATGGGTAAGGCGATCTCGTTAGCAGGCACGATCCTGGGGCGAACTTGAGACGCCCCGCTCTCCTGACCTCATCATGCCGCGGCCCGGCGCCGACCGCGAAGAGAAGCGAGTGACTCGCGGGGCGACACGGTCCGGAAAAACGCAGCCGGAGCTTGACCTCAACAACGCCAATCAGAGAAACCTGTTAGCTTAGGCGATGATAGGCTCCTGAGCGCTGGCGCGTTGGAGATGCCGGCCGGTATCAGTTGTTGCTTTGTCGGCTCCGCGACAGGCGCTTGTTGAAGCGATCTCTGTTTTGGTCTGAAGCTAAATAGCTGAAATGCGATCACAAATTCTGTCTCTGGCGCGACCAGCCACTGGCATGAGACTTGCGGCGGTGGTGGCGAGGCTGAGGAAACTGCCGCCGACACTCATGTTGTGCCAACATCGCAATCAGTCGAGGGAAGGAACGAGTCAGGTTAGCGACTGATCTATTTCGGGGGAAGAGGCCGACCGCAGACCGGCAGCAATGCTTTCGCCTCATGAGACCAAGCTGGCGATGATGACAACGATTTCGGTCGGCGTTGACGATCCCATCTTGACACCCCGATTCGACTTATCGCAGCACATCGACTGTCCGTGGGACTAAGGCCTGCAGTCACTCGTCAGAGTGGTGCTCCATAACTAAAAAGGAAATCAACAGATGAGAAAAATCGTTGCCGCCAAGCTTCACGGCATCACTGTAACCGATGCGGATCTTAACTACCACGGCTCAATCACTTTGGATCCAGATCATTGTGAAAAAGCGGGTATCTTTCCGCTCGAATTCGTTGACGTCTGGAATAAGGCTTCAGGCAGGCGTATCAGTACTTACGTCATTTATGGTGAGAGGGGTTCTCGTTGCTGTGTGCTGAACGGAGCCGCTGCTCGCACCTGCCAGACTGGAGATGAGATAATCGTTTGCTCCTCAGTATATATTGAGGCGAATCAGATCGCAAAGATCAAACCGCGAGTGCTGATGTTTAACTCGGACAATTCTGTGCGTGAGCGCATGTTTTATGATGTTGGAACCAAGGAGGACGGAACGATGACGTTCGCGGTTCACGAAGGTTTACCTAGTGAAGTCACCTAAAACCTCGACTCAGCATCGACAGCAACCGGGTGCGGGCACATGAGGGCAGATGTGGTTCCGGCCGCCATCGGCTGGCCTTAGAGCTTGACAGTCCGGATCGCGTCATTCCCAGTCCTGGCCACTGGCAGCACTCGGAATGCGAACATGAAGCCAGAGCAATTCTTCGACAATCTAAGCGGTAGGGGAAGGACGCATCGTCCTAAGCGCCGGATTTTGACACGACAGCGCATCTAGGTCGCAGCCGCGCGCCATGGCTGCAGGCAAGACGCAACACCTGTTGAAGGGAGACAAATCACTGTGGATACATTCCTCGAGATACGAGAACAGCCGGACGACTCAGAGCGACAAGTCATCTTGGACGCTCTAGATGTTTATAACGCAAGGCTGGCCGTTCCTTACAACCCCCAGGCGTTTGCAGTACTCATTAAGGACCCCGGGAACGGCCATACGACAGGCGGCCTTTGGGCAAGGTGCTACTATGATTGGCTGAACATAGAATTGATATTTGTACCCGAGCAGTTGCGTGGTCAGAAAATCGGTAGGCGATTGGTAAGATCTGCAGAGCATTGGGCCTGTCGACGAGGATGTGTCGGAGTGTGGCTAGACACTTTCGAGTTTCAGGCGCCGGCGTTCTATAGGTCTCTCGGATACGAGACGTTTGGTCACCTACCTAACTATCCACGCGGATTCGGACGATATTTCCTTCGGAAGGTATTTTCCACGAGAACTTAGCGCCAGCGGCATTAGAGGCGTTCAACCAATGTGCAGAAGGACGCGGGGGAACGGCCCGACTGGGCCCATAGATCGAGCTCGCGGGAGCCGAACGCCGAGCTTGGCTGGCCCGGATCGTCTTCAGAAATCCGGTGCAAGAGCAGACTCGCTCAAGTGCTTTGACCATGTCCGCGCCGCGCTAGCTGGTGTCCGTCCATAAACAGTAACGTTCGAAGTATTCATTGTACCTCCCATGTAGATTCGAGGTATTTCTGACTGCTTTGGTGGTTCTATCTGCACGAGGCGTTAGAGGAGAAGTAGAGGTCTCTCGCGGTCCGCTAGTTGGCCCATCGTGAACCGCCCGGCTGGGCGCCGGGTAGGCTTTTGCGATGTCGGCGGCGGGTCAGTTCGACTTGAGGCGGGCGAAGAGGGCGAGATTGTAGGCCACCACCGAGGACCAGACATAGGTCTTGAAGTGGTCGAGCCCGCGCCAGGTGCAGCGGTCCAGGCCAAAAGCGCGCTTCAAACATGAGACGCCGGCCTCGTGCCGGCACGGAAGTTGCGCAGCTTGCGATACACCCAGCGGCTCTTGACCATGTCCTCGATCTTGATGCCGCACTTTTTGTGGAAGGCCATGTCCTTCACGCCCCAAGCCTTGGCCTGGATCAGATTGGCGCGGCTGGCATAGCCGCCATCGGCGGCCGCCTGACGTGGCGGCTCGCCATATCGGTCGATGTGGCGCTGAAGCATCGGCAGCAACCGCTCGCTGTCGGCCGGATTGCCGGCTTCGACGATGAGGTCGAGAACCATGCCGCTCCTGCCCGTCGTCAGGTTGAGCTTATATGAGGAAGGTAAAGACGGAACGGGTGTGTCAGGGCAACATTTCTTCACCTTCTCGATGTGTTGCGGAATCCATGGT
>NZ_JAMYQP010000017.1:0-116665 GCF_040320945.1 Mesorhizobium sp. M0587 | reverse complement strand
CCCCCCAATCCTCCCCGCCCGCCGGCCCCCGCGCCCGCCCCCCCCCCCCCGTTGGATCAGGCCGCGGCCTCGGCCGCGACGATCGTCGGCTTCGAGCGGAAATTCAGCCGGTCGGAGCCGGCCGTCACCTTGACGGTCGAGCCGTCCAGGATGTCGCCGAGCAGGATCTTTTCCGCCAGCGGATCCTGTAAGTCCTTCTGCATCACCCGCTTCAGCGGCCGCGCGCCATAGGCTGGGTCGTACCCCTTGGCCGCCAGCCAGTCGATCGCCTCCTGGTCGAGCGCAAGCGTGATCTTGCGGTCGGTCAGCAAGTTCTCCAGCCGCTTGAGCTGGATTTCGACGATGCGGCCCATATCCTGCCGGCGCAGCCGATGGAACAGGATCACCTCGTCGACACGGTTGAGGAACTCCGGCCGGAACGATGCCCTGACGACGCCCATCACCTCGTCGCGCACGGCGTCGACATCCTGGTCGTCGCGGAGATTGACCAGATATTCAGCGCCGAGGTTGGATGTCATGATGATCAGCGTGTTGCGGAAATCGACGGTACGGCCCTGGCCGTCGGTCAGGCGGCCGTCGTCGAGCACCTGCAACAGCACGTTGAAGACATCCGGGTGCGCCTTCTCGATCTCGTCGAACAGCACGACCTGATAGGGCCGGCGCCGCACCGCTTCGGTCAGCGCACCGCCCTCCTCATAACCGACATAGCCGGGAGGCGCGCCGAGCAGCCGCGCGACCGAGTGCTTCTCCATGAACTCCGACATGTCGATCCGCACCATCGCGCTCTCGTCGTCGAACAGGAAGTTCGCCAGCGCCTTGGTCAGCTCGGTCTTGCCGACGCCCGTCGGTCCGAGGAACATGAACGAGCCGATCGGCCGGTTCGGATCCTGCAGGCCGGCACGTGCACGACGCACGGCTTTCGATACCGCCTGCACCGCTTCGCCCTGCCCGACGACTCGCTTGCCGATCTCGTCTTCCATGCGCAACAGCTTGTCGCGTTCGCCCTGGAGCATCTTGTCGACCGGAATGCCGGTCCACCGAGAGACGATATGGGCGACGTGATCCGGGGTGACCACCTCTTCGACCATGCCGGCCTTGCCGTCCTGCGTCTCGGCTTCCCTGAGCTTCTTTTCCAGCTCCGGGATCTTGCCATAGGCGAGCTCGCCGGCACGCTGGAACTCACCCTTGCGCTGGGCAATGGCCAGTTCGTTGCGGGCCTCGTCGAGCTGCTTCTTGAGGTCGGCGGCGAGCCCGAGCTTTTGCTTCTCGGCCTGCCATTTGGCGGTGATCTCGGTCGATTCCTCCTCAAGGCCGGAGAGTTCCTTTTCCAGGCGGGCGAGCCGGTCCTTCGATGCATCGTCCGTCTCGACCTTCAGCGCCTCGCGCTCGATCTTGAGCTGCATGATGCGGCGGTCGATCTCGTCCAGCGCCTCCGGCTTGGAATCGACCTGCATCCTCAGCCGCGAGGCGGCCTCGTCGACAAGGTCGATCGCCTTGTCCGGCAGGAAGCGATCGGCGATGTAGCGATTGGACAGCGTCGCCGCCGCCACCAGCGCCGAGTCGGAGATACGCACCTTGTGGTGCTGCTCGTACTTCTCCTTCAAGCCGCGCAGGATCGAAACAGTGTCTTCCACCGTCGGCTCATCGACGAAGACGGGCTGGAAGCGGCGGGCAAGGGCGGCGTCCTTCTCGACATGCTTGCGATATTCGTCCAGCGTGGTCGCACCAACGCAGTGCAATTCGCCGCGTGCCAGCGCCGGCTTCAAAAGGTTGGACGCATCCATGGCACCTTCCGCCTTGCCGGCACCGACCAGCGTGTGCATCTCGTCGATGAACAGGATGATCCCACCGGCGGCGGCGGTAACTTCCGAAAGCACTGCCTTGAGCCGCTCCTCGAATTCGCCGCGATATTTGGCGCCGGCGATCAGCGCACCCATGTCGAGCGCCATCAGCTGCTTGTCTTTCAGCGATTCCGGCACGTCGCCATTGACGATGCGCAGCGCCAGACCTTCGGCGATCGCCGTTTTGCCGACGCCGGGCTCGCCGATCAGGACCGGATTGTTCTTGGTGCGGCGCGACAGCACCTGGATGGTGCGGCGGATCTCGTCGTCACGGCCGATGACCGGATCGAGCTTGCCGGAGCGGGCGTCGGCGGTGAGGTCGCGCGCGTATTTCTTCAGCGCGTCATAGCCCTGTTCGGCACTCGCCGAATCGGCGGTGCGGCCCTTGCGGACGTCATTGATGACCTGGTTGAGCGCCTGTGGCGTGACGCCGGCCTTGGCCAGGATTTCGGCGGTCTTGGCCGACTTCTCGACCGCGAGCGCCGTCAACAGACGCTCGACGGTGACAAAGCTGTCGCCGGCTTTCTTGGCCACGTCCTCGGCCGTCGAAAACACCTTGGCCAGAGGTTGCGCCAGATAGAGCTGGCCGTTGCCGCCTTCCACCTTGGGCATCGCCTCGAGCGCCGTTTCGACGCCAAGCTTGACGTCGCGGACGCTGCCGCCGGCGCGCTCGATCAACGACGCGGCCAAACCCTCATCGTCGTCGACGAGTACTTTCAGGATATGTTCGGGAGTGAATTGCTGGTGGTTGCGCGAGAGCGCCATGGTCTGCGCGGACTGGATGAAGCCGCGCACGCGCTCGGAGTATTTCTCGAGGTTCATATCTGTCTCCTTCCATCACCGGCCCGCTTCGCGGCACCGGATCAGATTGCGGTGACGGACCCGCTCATTCGAGCCGGATCCCGTTCAGCCGAGATATGGTATGTGGTCCATGCTGTCTCAAGACGCCTTGATGTCGGTCAAAGCATAATATTCCGCGGCCGCGCAAACGAAAACGGCGGAGATTGCTCTCCGCCGTTCAACGTCGTGAAATACCGTTCGATCAGTTGTCGATGTCGACATTCACCGGTTCGGCGTTGCCGCTGTCGACCGGAGCCGCGGTCACCTCGCCCGCATTGGCAGTGTCGTTGCCGCCTTGAGCCTGATCGGCATTGGCGCGCGGACGGCGCGGGCGCCTCGGGCGACGGGCGGCACCGCTCTCGGCGGCCGCCTCGTTGCGCTCGGCCTGGGCGGCCAGATCTGCCGGCGAAAGATGCTCGAACAGCGGGGCAGGCTCGGCTGCCGCAACTGTCTCGGCTGGCGAACCGGCTTCTGCCTGGGCCGGTGTCTGCGCCGGGGCCTCGCTTGGCTGCTGCTGGCCGCCTTGCTCGGTGGACGAACCATAGTCGCGCTGGGCGTTCTGGCTGTAACCGCCATTGGGGCGGCGATCGCGATGGCGCCCGCCATTGTTGCGCCCGCCATTGTCCCGATTATCTCGACCCGTTTCCCGGTTCAGCGCGACCTCGACCGGCATGCCTTCGACAACAGGCTGCGGACCGGCGCCATGGTTGATCACCGGAACCGGCACATCCGAAATGTTGTTGCCAGCATTGCCGGCATTCTCGAACTCGTCGCGGTCCTCATCGCCGTCATCGTCGAAATCGTCGCGATTCTGCTGCACGTTCTGGATCGGCATCTGTGCCTGCGCGGCCGCGATGATGCGATTGTAATGTTCGGCGTGCTGGAGATAGTTCTCAGCCATGACCCGGTCGCCGGAGCTTTGCGCGTCACGAGCGAGGGTGGCGTATTTTTCGGCGATCTGCTGAGCCGATCCGCGGATTTTCACGTCCGGACCGTTGCTCTCGTAGTTGCGCGTCAGGGGATTTGGCCCCTTGCGGTTGTTGTTGTTATTATTGTTGTTACCGCCGCCGCCATTGTTGTTGCGACCGCGCATGCGCCTGTTCTGCTGTTGTGGCCTCATTCGACTCTCTTCATTTTGAAATTTTCGAAAACTCGTCACGAACGGAGGCGCTCATGCAGCCAGCCGTTTCGTTTCTTCACCGGCGTTCGCCCGCATCGATTGCGTTGGCGCCACGTGCCATCCTGTTCCGGTTACATCACTTGCCGGACGATTCCCGCACGAAGCTTGGGCGTCGTTTGCGCAAGAAGGCAGCTATTTCCAAGGGAACCGAATCGCTAAGAGCACTGCCTGCTTCGTCTCATCCGGTTGACGCGACCCTAGCCGCATTCCCCGGCATTGCCAAGCGCTTTTTTCGCACTGCGTCAAGGCTTTCCCCGGTGAAAGACAAGAACCCTGTCGTTTCCGCCAAGGTCCTTAAACATCCCGCCGACCGCATATCCGGCCGTTCGGAATATATCACTGACCTCGATGCGTTGCGTGTGGCCGACCTCGACCGCGATCCTGCTTTCGGCTTCCAAAAACCTTGCCGCCTCGGCGGCGATGATCCTGTAGGGATTCAGCCCGTCCACGCCGCCATCCAAGGCCAGGCGCGGGTCGAAATCGCGGACTTCGTCCTGCAGATTTCCAATGCCTTCCGACGGTATATAGGGAGGGTTTGCGGCAATTACATGGTATCGGCCAGAAACTTTTTCAAGCCAGTCCGACTGGAGCGCCGTGAACCGGTCGGCAAGCCCGAATTGCCCGGCATTGCGGGTCGCCGTCGCCAACGCGCCTGCCGAAATATCGACGCCGGTGGCAATCGCGGCCGGTACGGCGCTGAGCAGCGCCAGGGCGATGGCGCCCGTGCCGGTGCCGAGATCGAGGATGCGGCACTCGCCCTCCCGCGCCGCTGTCGCCTTGACGAAGGGCAGTACCGCTTCGACAAGCGTTTCGGTGTCCGGCCGCGGCTCCAGCGTTTCCGGGGACAATGACAGGCGCAGACCATGGAATTCCCGGTAGCCGAGGATGCGGTGCACCGGCTCGCCGCCGGCTCGCCGTCGCAGGGCCGCGTCGATCTGGGCAAGCGCGCCGGCAGCCACCTTGCGCTCGGGATCGGCAATGGCCTGCGTGCGCGTCGTGCCGGAGAAATGTTCGACGAGCAGCCTCGCATCGAGCGCCGGATCATCGACGGCGGCGGCGGCGAGCCTGGCCCGCGCTTCCCGCAGCAAGGCTCCGAGCGTCTCGGGCAGATGGTCAGCCATCAAGGCCGATATCGGCCAGCAGCTTCGACTGATGATCGGCGATCAGCGCGTCGATGACTTCGTCGAGTTCGCCCATCATCACCCGGTCGAGCTTGTAAAGCGTCAGGTTGATGCGGTGGTCGGTGACGCGGCCTTGCGGGAAATTGTAGGTGCGGATGCGCTCCGAGCGGTCGCCGGAGCCGACCTGCGACTTGCGCGATTCCGAGCGCTCCTCGTCCGCCTTGCTGCGTTCCATGTCATAGAGCCGCGCCCGCAGGATCTGCATGGCCTTGGCCCGGTTCTGGTGCTGCGACTTCTCCGCCTGAACCACCATGATGCCTGTCGGCAAATGGGTGATGCGCACCGCCGAATCGGTGGTGTTGACGTGCTGGCCGCCGGAACCCGAGGCGCGCATCGTGTCGATGCGGATGTCCTCGGCCCTGATGTCGATGTCGACCTCTTCGGCCTCCGGCAGCACGGCGACCGTCGCTGCCGAGGTGTGGATGCGGCCGCTCGCCTCAGTCGCCGGCACGCGCTGCACGCGATGCACGCCGGATTCGAATTTCAGATGGGCAAACACACCCTTGCCGGAAATCGTGGCGATGATTTCCTTGAAACCGCCGGCATCGCCGTCGCTGGCCGACACCGTCTCGAACCGCCAGCCGCGCGCGGCGGCATAGCGCTCATACATGCGAAACAGGTCGCCGGCGAAGAGTGCGGCCTCGTCGCCGCCGGTGCCGGCGCGGATTTCGAGGATGGCGTTCTTGTCGTCTGCGGCATCTCTGGGCAGAAGCAGGATCTGAATGTCCTTTTGCAGCGCCTCGATGCGTTTCTCCACGCCCGGCAGGTCGGCCTCGGCCAGCGCCCGCATCTCGGCATCGGTGCCCTTGTCGGCAAGCATCGCTTCGAGGTCGGCCTGCTCATGCTCGGCCTCGCGCAGCGCCCTGACCTTGGCAACCATGTCCTGGATTTCGGCATATTCCGACGCCATCCGAACATAGGCGTCCGGCGCCGGCCCGGCCGACATCTGCGCTTCGAGCATCTCGAAACGCTTGACGACTTGGTCCATACGGTCGCGGGGAAGATTGATCATGGCAAAGGCTACAGGGGAATGGAGCGGTCGTCGGCAAAGGCCTGCAGCAGCGCCCGCATCGGCAGCCCCTGCGCCGGCGCCATCAGATTGTCGTCGAAGAACGCCTGCAACTCGCTTAGCGGCAATTCCGTCAGCATGGCCTTGACCGGGCCGATGGAGGCCGGCGACATCGAGATCGACCGGAAACCGAGACCGACCAGCGCCATCGCCGAGATCGGCTTGCCGGCGAGTTCGCCGCACAGGGTCACTGGCGTGTGATTGCGGGCGCCGGCATCGGCGATCTGCTTGAGCACGCGCAGGAACGGCGTCGATAACGTATCGAAGCGGTTGGCCAGTTGCGTATTGCCGCGATCGACCGCCATGACGAACTGGAACAGATCGTTCGAACCCACCGAGACGAAGTCGACCGCCTTCATCAATTCGTCGAGCTGGAACAGCAGCGACGGCACTTCCAGCATGGCGCCCAGCTTCAGGCTGGTCGGCAGGTGATGGGCGAAGCGCGAGAGGTGCCGCACCTCGCGGTCGATGATCTCGCGCGCCTGGGCGATCTCACCGAGCTCGGTCACCATCGGCAGCATCAGCTTGAGCTCGCGCCCGCCGCTGGCCTTGAGCAAGGCGCGGATCTGGGTGCGCAGCAATCCCGGCCGGTCGAGGGTGAGGCGGATTGCCCGCCAGCCAAGCGCTGGATTCTCTTCCTGGATCGAGCCCTTGAAGTAGGGCAGCACCTTGTCGCCGCCAATGTCGATGGTGCGGAAGGTGACCGGCTTGCCGCGCGCCGCCTCGAGCACGTCGCGATAGAGTTTCTCCTGAGCCTCGGCGCGGGGGAAGGTAGAAGCGACCATGAACTGCAGTTCGGTGCGGAACAGGCCGATGCCGGCCGCACCCGCCTCGGCCAATTGCGGCAGGTCGACGGCAAGCCCGGCATTCATCAACAGATCGACCTGGACGCCGTCCTTGGTCGTCGACGGCTTCTTGCGCAGCTCGCGATAGACTTCCTGCCGGCGCGCGCGAAAACGCACCTTTTCGGCGTAGGCGGCTTCGAGGTCGGACTGCGGCCGCAGATGGATCGCGCCCTCTTCGCCGTCGACGATGATGGCATCGCCGTTTTCCGCCATGGAAACGGCGCCCTTCATCTGGCCGGCGACCGGAATTCCCATGGCGCGCGCGACGATCACGACGTGGCTGGTGGCAGCGCCATCCTCGAGCACCAGCCCGCGCAGCTTGTCCCGGGGATAATCGAGCAGTTCGGCCGCGCCCATCGAGCGGGCGACGATGATGGCGTCCTTCGGCAAGGAGGCGGCGACGTCCTCCGGGCCGCGCCCCATCAGCTGGCGCAGCAGCCGGTTGGCGAGATCGTCGAAATCGCTCATCCGCTCGCGCAGATACGGATCGGTCATGTGCAGCATGCGGGCTCGCATGTCGCTCTGCACCTTTTCCACCGCCGCCTCGGCCGTCAGGCCGTTGCGGATCGCCTCTTCCAGGCGGCGCACCCAGCCGCGGTCGTTGGCGAACATGCGGTAGGCTTCCAGCACCTGGCGATGTTCGCCTTCGAAGGCGACGTCGCGGCGCTCCAGCATGTCGTCGATGGAGAGCCTGAGCGAACCAAGCGAGGCGTCGAGCCGCCGGACCTCTTCCTCGCTGTCCTCGTTGAACAGATTGGTGACGACGATGCGCGGCTCGTGCAGCACGACGTGGCCAAGCCCGACGCCGTCGTTGAAGGACAGGCCGGTGAAACTCACAGGGCGGCGCAGGTCGAGCTCAAGGCCCGGCCGGGTCAGCCGCGCCAGGTCGCCGGTGGCGATCATCTCGGCGATGACCATCGCCGTCGTTTCCAGCGCCTCGACCTCGTCGTCGCGGTAGTGGCGCATGGTCTTGTTCTGCACCACCAGCACGCCGAGCGTGCGCCCTGCCCGCAGCACCGGCACGCCGAGGAAGGAATTGTAGATCTCCTCACCGGTCTCCGGCAGGTAGGCGAAGGCCGGGTGTTCCTGCGCGTTGGACAGGTTGAGCGGCCGCGCGCTGGCGGCGATCGTGCCGACCAGGCCTTGGCCCAGCCGCAGCTGCGCCAGGTGGACGGCGTTCGGGTTCAAACCTTCGGTGGCGTAGAGCTCGAGCACCGAATCGGAGCGCAGCACATAGAGCGAGCAGACCTCGGCAACCATGTTGGAGGCGATGTCGCGCACGATCCGGTCGAGCCGCTCCTGCGGCTCCAGCGGCTCCTGCATGAGCTCGCGGAGCCGTTTCAGCAGAACGCGCGGGCCACTGGCCGGGTCACGCATCGCGGCTTCTTCTCCAATGGGCATTTTGCCCGCCCCAGTTTCCACCGCGGCCGGCGCACACGCAACTCAAATCAGTCTGGCTACTGCTTATCCAGACCGTAGACGGAATGCAAAGTACGAACCGCCAGTTCCGTGTACGGACCGTCGATCAGTATCGAAATCTTGATCTCGGAGGTCGTGATGGCGCGGATGTTGATCGAACGGTCGGCCAACGCCTTGAAGGCTGTGGCGGCGACGCCGGCATGGCTGCGCATGCCGATGCCGATGACCGAAACCTTCGACATGCCGGCTTCCGACTGCACGACATCGTAGCCGACCTCGGCCTTCAGCCGGTCGAGCACGGCAAGCGCCTTGTCGACGTCGCCGGACGGTACGGTGAAGGTCATGTCGGTGAACTTGCCGTCCTCGGAAATGTTCTGGACGATCATATCGACATTGATGTTGGCCTCGGCCAGCGGGCCGAAGATGCCGGCGGCGACGCCCGGCCGGTCGCCGACGCGACGCAGCGAAATCTGCGCTTCGTCCTTGGCATAGGCAATTCCGGTGACGACCTGCTGTTCCACGATCTCTTCCTCGTCGCAAATAAGCGTTCCCGGAGGATTGAGCAAATCCCCCATTCCGGGCGCATCGGGATCGTCGAAAGACGACCGCACGAAGGTACGCACCCTGTGCACCATGGCAAGCTCGACCGAACGCACCTGCAGAACCTTGGCGCCGAGCGAGGCCATTTCAAGCATTTCCTCGAACGATATCTTGGCCAGCCGGCGCGCCTTCGGCTCGATGCGCGGATCGGTGGTGTAGACGCCGTCGACGTCGGTGTAGATATCGCAACGATCGGCCTTGACCGCCGCGGCGATGGCCACGGCGCTGGTGTCGGAGCCGCCGCGCCCGAGCGTGGCGATGCGATTGTCCGGGCCGATGCCCTGGAAGCCGGCGATGACAGCCACCTGTCCCTCGCCGAAGCGCTTGACCAGGAAGGCGCCGTCGATGTCGAGAATACGCGCCGCGCCATGCGCGTTGTCGGTCTTAATCGGGATCTGCCAGCCCTGCCAGGACCGCGCATGAACGCCCATGTTCTGCAAGGTGATCGCCAGCAAGCCGGCCGTCACCTGCTCGCCCGAGGCCACGACGGCGTCATATTCCCGCGCGTCGTGCATCGGCGAGGCTTCGCGCGTCCATTGGACCAACTCGTTGGTCTTGCCGGCCATCGCCGAAACCACCACCGCCACCTCGTGGCCAGCGTCGACCTCGCGCTTGACGTGACGCGCCACATTGCGGATGCGGGCGATGTCGGCGACGGAGGTCCCGCCGAATTTCATCACGATACGCGCCATGGAAGCGAAATGCCTTTGACTGAAGCCGGCTCGACGCCGAAGCGGAAGAAAGCGCCCGACTGTCGCCGGCCGCTGAATGCGCGGCCTCCTTAGCCAAAACCTCCAGATTTCGCAAGCGATGGCTGACGACAACGATCCCTGCCGGAGTTGCAGCCGGATGCAAGCCTCCTGGCAATCCGGGCATATTCCCTGTGATAGGCTGGTCCGCGTACCTCAAGCTGGACGAGATATCATGACCGAGACCCTGGAAATCGTCCGTTTCCGGCTCAAGCCCGGAACTGAGGTGGGATTTGTCGCCGCCAATGGCCTGGTCAGCGACTGGCTGGCGCGGCAACCGGGTTTCCTTGGCCGGCATCTGGCCAGGCATGACGATGGCGACGGTTGGATCGAGATCGTGCGGTGGCAGGGCTTGGAACAGGCCCTCGCCGCGGCCGGGCGGATCATGGCCGAGATCGGCGATTGCGACGCCATGCAGGCGATCGACCCAGCTAGCGTCGACATGCGTCATGCCACGGTCGTGCTCTCCAGATGATTTCGGTTCCGTCCGTCGTACGGGAGGTGGCGCAGCTATGTCTTGAGATCTGCTGAGGTCAGGTCGGGCGAGCCGTTCCCGGCCGGCGTCGTCTGAACATCAAGATACGGTGCGCCACAGGCCGGGATAGTCGAGCACGAAACCGGATGCCGAGACACCAAGCACCGCATCGTAGCCGAACACGGGCGCGGCATAGGCGTAGCGGACCGCGTCGAGACGCCGGTAGGTCTGGTCGAGACGCATGAGCCTGAAATCGGGAAAAGCGAGATAGGCCGCCGGTGCGGGCGTCGCCTTGCCGACGCCAAGCTCAAAACGGCGGATTGCCAGCAGGTTCGAAGCCGGCGTGAAACCGAGATCGACATCGACAAGACCGGCGACATCCGCTTGGCGTGCGCCGTTCAGCGTCCATTGACCGTCGGCAAGCCGCTCGATCTCGTAGTGCAGGGCTTCCACGCCGAGAAAACCGTCGACACGCGCCGAGCGCGTGCGCCAGCCGGCATCGCAATCCACCTCATAGGCAAGGCCGCACGGTTTGCCGTCCTGGACAAAAAGTGCCTGGCCCTTAAGGCTTCGCCCGCCTTCGGTTTCCGCAAGCAGGCAGGCGTCGTGGCCCTCGAGATCAAGCCGGCGCCAGAGGACTGAAGCGAGGATCCGCATCGTCGCACTCCCGTCTGAGGACAATGCCTCCTCTTCGTCCGCAAAAGCAGCCCTGTTTCCCTCTCGAGCCGATCAAGCTGCCATGTGCTGACAAAATCGCGGCCGGCAATACCGGCTCGCGCGACGCCATTGTCGGTCCGTCTGGCGGCACGCGAAAAAACCTGCCTTGACTTTCCCGGCCGGGAACCCGACTTGCTAGCGTTCGAGGAGACCCGCCATATGCCAGAGCCCCGCCGATCGACCATCGATGCCGGAGAAGTGGAACGCTTCTCCGCCCTTGCCGCCGAGTGGTGGAACCCGAATGGCAAGTTCCGCCCGCTGCACAAATTCAATCCGGTCCGGCTCGCCTATATCCGCGACCAGGTGGCGGCGCGGTTTGGCCGCGACCCGCGCGCCGCGCGGCCGTTCGAAGGCCTGCGCTTTCTCGACATCGGCTGCGGCGGCGGCCTTTTGTGCGAGCCGATGGCGCGGCTCGGCGCCGAAGTGGTCGGCGCCGACGCTTCGGCGACCAATATCGAGGTGGCGAAACTGCATGCGGCCGAGGGCAATGTGAACGTCGACTATCGCGCCACGACGGCCGAGGACCTGGCCGATGCCGGTGAAAAATTCGACGTCATCCTCAACATGGAAGTGGTGGAGCACGTCGCCGACATCGACCTGTTCGTCGCCAAATGCGGCGAGATGGTCAAGCCGGGCGGCATCATGTTCGTGGCCACCATAAACCGCACGCTGAAGGCGCTGGGGCTGGCCATCATCGGCGCCGAATACGTGTTGCGCTGGCTGCCGCGCGGCACCCACCAGTTCGGCAAGCTGGTGCGCCCGGAGGAGCTTGAAAAGGCGCTCGGCGGCGCCGGCCTGACCGTCATCGACCGAACCGGCGTAACCTACAATCCGCTAGCCGACCGCTGGTCGCGGTCGAAGGACATGGACGTCAACTACATGGTGCTGGCGGAAAAGGCATCGGTCTGACCAACCACTGCGGAATGCGGCGGACGGGTGCAATACCGTTTACGCCTTTTGGCTTTGCGCCCTGGTGGTGATGAACACGCCGGCGGTGATGATGACCGCGCCTGCCCAGGTCAGCAACTGATAGTGCTCGCCAAGAAAGATCGTGCCGGCAAACAGCCCGACGGCCGCCGCCACATAACCGATCTGGCTGAGGTAGACCGGCCCGCCGACCGCCTGAAGCCGAAAGAAGAAGGCGAACATCGCCGACGCCGACGCGACCTGCGCGACGACCACCAGCGGCACGGCGCCAAGCGGGGCGAAAGCCTTGACGCCGAACAGCGCGAGAATACCGGCGAGCAACAGCGCGGCCGACGCCAGGTGGCTGCCGGCGGCAAGCTCGATCGGCCCAGTCGCTTTCGGCCAGTCGACCGTTCGGTAGATGTTGCCGGCGGCAAGACTGACCGGAATGAGCAATCCCATGACCACCCAGAAGAAATCGGCCGGCTGGCCGGCCTCGCCGCGCGTCAGCGCCACCATGACGGCGCCGATAAAACCGACGACGATGCCGGCTATTCCCAGCATGTTGGGCCGCCGGACACGCAACAGAATCGAGAACACCAGCGTTATCACGGGCGACAGCGTGAACATGATGCCGGTATAGCCGGCCCCAAGATGCGGTATGGCGGAGAACATCAGAAGATTGGGCAAGGCATAGGACACCGCCGCGGTGACGAAGAAATAGCGCAATTTGTGCGCACTGAGCCGGATGCTCTGGCCGCGCAGCAGCAATGCGCATAGCAGCACGCCGCCGGCACCGAACGAAATGACGAAGGCCCAGACCATGGCCGGCACGCCTGCCGCGGTGGCGAGCTTGCCGAAGGGCAGCGTCAGGCCGAGCAGGCCGCCGGTAACGACCAGCAGGCCGAGCGCCGAATCCCAGAGAAGTTTCATGATCGTGCCCTATCGTACGCGGCCCTTGGCCAGCATTGCATCTTGAGGTAAGATAACGCAAAGATGCTTAACGTCAAGATATATAGCGGTAAGACAATGGACAGGGCAGCGCGGGCGATCGAACAATGGAAACGGGAACGGCCGGATCTGGATGTCTCGCCGATGGCCGTGCTTGGGCGATTGAACGAGGCGGCGTCGCTTATCGCCCGTGAACGCCTCGCGCCGCTGTTTGCGCGCTTTGGATTGCAGTCGGGGGAATTCGACGTGCTGGCGACGCTGCGCCGCTCAGGTTCGCCCTACGCGCTGACACCGACCGCGCTCTATGAAGCGACGATGGTGACGTCCGGCGCCATGACCAACCGGCTCGACCGGCTCGAAGCGTCCGGACTGATCCTGCGGGCGCCGCACCCCAACGACCGGCGCGGCCTCGTCGTGCGGCTGACCGAGAAGGGGCTCGCGCTGATTGATGAGGCTGTCAGTGCCCATGTCGCCAACGAGCACAAGATACTTGCGGGCCTAACCAATGCCGAGCAGCAGACGCTCGCCCGCCTGCTTGAGAAACTGATCGGCAGTGTGAGTTGATCGCTCAGTTGCGGTCGTCGGGAAATACCGGGATCGGCATGAATTCCACGCCGTCATCGGCCAGGCTCTTGGCCTCTTCCAGCGTCGCCTCGCCATAGATGCCGCGCGGGTCGGTTTCGCCGAAATGGATCTTGCGCGCTTCCTCGGCAAACTTGTCGCCGACATAGTCGGCATTCTCGCGCACTTTCGCGGCCATTGCCTTCAGCTGCGCCAGCGCCTGCTTCTGCGCCTCGCCCATGGCGAGCGCTATCGTTTCCTGCTTGCGTGCCGTCGACACCGCCGGCGCCATCAAGGCTTTCTGCACCTTGTGCGAGCCGCAGGTCGGGCAATCGACGAAGCCGCGCTTTTTCTGCGTGTCGAAATCTTCGTTGCTGCGAAACCAGCCTTCGAATTCGTGCTCGTGCTCGCAGACTAGGGAAAAGCGGATCAAGAGGCGGCCCCCCTGAGACGCGGCGTCTCGCCCGAACCGGCATTGACGGCGAAATCCTGCGCATTTTTGAGGTTGGGGATCTTCTTGCGGGCCGCGACCGACTGCGCCGGGTCGATCTCGGCGACGATGACCGCCGGTTCGTCATGCGCGGCTTCGGCGATGATGCGGCCCCACGGATCGACGATCAGCGAATGGCCATAGGTCTCGCGGCCGTCCTCGTGCAGGCCGCCTTGCGCGGCGGCCACGACGTAGGCGCCGTTTTCGATGGCGCGCGCCCTGAGCAGCACGTGCCAGTGCGCCTCGCCCGTCTGGCGGGTGAAGGCGGCGGGTACGGAAAGCAGGTCGGCGCCGGCCAGCGCCTCGGCGCGGAACAATTGCGGGAAACGCAGGTCATAGCAGACCGCAAAACCCAGTTTCGCGCCGCCGATGTCGGCGACGACAGCCTCGGTGCCGGGTTCGTAAGCGGCGGATTCGCGCCAGCTCTCGCCATTGTCGAGATCGACGTCGAACATATGGATCTTGTCGTAGGTCGCGAGCGTGGCGCCGTCCGGCCCGAACAGCAGCGCGCGGTTGGCGAGCTTGCCGTCGGCGCGCAGGATGGCGGTCGAGCCGATATGCAGGAACACGCCAAGGTCGCGCGCCAGCCCGTGCGCAGTGGAAACGATGATGTCCTTGTCCTGCGACGTGAAGGATGCGGCGCGCGCGTGCCTGTCACGGATCAGCGCCCCGGTCATCTCCGGCGTCTGGATGTAGGTGGCGCCCTGGCTCGCGGCTTCGCGCACCAGCCGTTCGAGATCGACCGCGTTGCGCTCGGGGCTCTCGCCCGAACGCATCTGGATCGCAGCGGCCTTGAAAACACCCATCGTCATATCCCCTCAAATCGTCGCGCCGTTGGCGAGCAGTTTGTCCAGCCGTCCTTCTGCCTCCAGTTCGTGGAGGTCGTCGCAACCGCCGACATGCGTGTCGCCTATGAAAATCTGCGGAAAAGTCGCGCGTCCGTGAGCGCGCGAAATCATCTCCTGGCGCAGTTCCGGCGAGAAGGAGGCGTCGTGCTCCGTATAGGCGACGCCCTTGCGCTCCAAAAGCCGCTTGGCTGCCGTGCAATATCCGCACATCATGCGGGTGTAGATCGTGACATCGGGCATGACGGATTCCGCTGTTCGTTGCCGACTTATATAGGGGCGGACTCGTCGGCCCGAAAGTCCCCCGGCAGCACACGCGCAAAGGTCAGCACGTCGACCGCGGCCGCACCCCCTCTTTTCAGCGCCTTGGTGGCGGCGCGCACGGTGGCGCCGGTGGTGTACACATCGTCGATCAACAGCACCCTGCGGCCGGCAATCTCGATCTCCGCCTCGACCGGCACCCGAAAGGCCGCCCGAACATTCTCCTCGCGCTCCTGTCGCTCCAGACCGACCTGCTGACGGGTGAGTTTTACGCGCCGCATGGCCGAGGGCGCGAAAGGCAGGCCGCTGAGCTCGCAAACCGCCCGCGCCAGTTCCGCCGACTGGTTGAACCGCCGCCGCAAGAAACGCCGCCAGTGCAGCGGCACCGGCACCACTACGTCCGCGTCGGCGATGAGATCGGCTCCCGCGCGCACCATCCAGCGCGCCATCCATGGCCCGAGATCCGTGCGGTCCTGGTATTTCAGCCCTTGCACCATCTGGCGGGCGACGCCGGAATAGGCGACGGCTGCCCGCGCGCGCTCGAAGGGCGGCGGATCGGCTATGGCTTCCGCCGACAGGAACCCTTCGCCCATATGGTGGGTGAACGGCGTGCCCATGACCGGGCACCAGGGCCGTTCCAGCAGCCGCAGCTTCGGCCAGCAGGCGCCGCACAGCACGCCGGGCTGCGAGACATGCCGCCGGCAACCCGCACAGACCGGTGGAAACAGGATACGCGCCGGCCAGCCGAGGGCCGACCGGGCCAGGCTCCTGATCTCGACGGACTTGATCTTGGGCATCGGATCGGCCACGTGGTTGGTGCTCCGCGCCGGGTATACCAACTATATCGGGGTGCGGACAAACAAGGATTTTCCAGTTGCAGCCCATAATGGATACTTCTCTCTGGCTGGCGCACAAGCGGCGCGCGCTCGCCCATCCGGTCGACGGCGCCGATTTCCTCATGAACCGCGTCGCCGAGGACCTTGCCGACCGATTGGGTGCCGTCGAGCGCAAGTTCGGCAAGGCAGCGGTGCTGTTCTGCCAGACGCCTGCGGCAGCCAAAATGCTCGCCGAAAGCGGCAAGGTGACGGATATTGTCCGCGTCGAAACGCACGCGGCTTTCCTGGGTGGCGCCGCCGGCCTGGTCGCCCCGCTGGAAACAGTACCCTTCGAGCCGCAAAGCCTCGATCTTGCGGTGTCGCTTCTGTCGCTGCAGGCGATGAACGACATACCCGGCATGCTGATCCAGATCCGCCGCGCATTGCGGCCGGACGGGCTCTTCCTTGGCGCGTTTGCAGGTGCCGGCACGCTCGGGGAATTGCGCGAAAGCCTGCTTGCCGCCGAAACCGAGCTCCATGGCGGCGCCAGTCCGCGCGTCGTTCCTTTCACCGACGTGCGCGACGCCGGCGCGCTTCTGCAACGCGCCGGCCTCGCGCTGCCGGTCGCCGACGTCGAGACGGTCACCGTGCGCTATGCCGATCTGTTCGCGCTGATGGCGGATCTGCGTGCCATGGGCGAAACCAGCGCGCTCGCCGACCGCAGCCGTCGGCCGGGCTCGCGCAGGCTGTTTGCCCGCGCGGCGGAAATCTACGCCGAACGGTTTTCCGATCCGGACGGCCGCGTCAGGGCAAGTTTCTCGATCGTCTGGATGTCCGGCTGGGCGCCCGACGCTTCGCAGCAAAAGCCACTGAAGCCGGGTTCGGCCAAGGTCTCGCTGAAGACAATACTGGAGGTTCCCGACGGACAATGATCGGGGTCAGGCGCAGCCTGCCAGGTCAGGGCGCGAAGGCGTTCGCAAGCCTGCTGCCGTTGTCGCTGAACAGCCAGGTGATCGCGTTGAAGACCTGACCGATGCCGGCAACGATCGCCAGCGACAATACAGTGACGATCAGGCCATATTCGACGGCCGTGGCGCCGGTCTCGTCCTTCAGAAATCGCAGTAGCACTGCTTTCATGACCTCAATCCCTCTGGCCCCGACCTTACCGCCGATCTGTTAAGAAAGGTTAACGGCAAAGGCTTAACAGGCGATGAAACCGTCGCCTTTCCGCAATCTGTTAACCCTCAGCAGTCGCCGCTGCGCCTGCCGTCCGACCGGATGATGCAAACCGAATCGGGTTGCGCCTGCAGCACGCTGCGGCGCACCGTATAGGTGCCGCGATGGCTGATCGAACCGGTGGCCGTCATGTCGAGACCGCCGGAAAAAACGTCGCGGGCCGACTGCGAACGCGTCTGACTGTCGAGGAAAGGCGTCGCGATCAGCGCCAGCGCCACCGCGGCGGACCCGAACAGCAGCGTGACGCGCAGTATACCCATGCCCGCATCGGCGGCGCGAAAGCTGCGGTCGGGCCGGATCGAATCCCAATCCCTGTCCAGGCTCATTTTGTGGCTCCCAGCGAATGCGCGGTGTGGCCGCGATGCCACAATTTTTCACGGCAAGATAAATCTTCGATTAACACTGGCTTATGCGGCAACGGTCCGGACCGAGAAGTCGCGCCGGCGCCCGAAACGAAAACCGGCCTGTGCGCTACAACCGCTGTGTCCTACAGAAGATCGATGAGGAACGGGATCAACGGCGCGTCGGCCGGCGGCATCGGATAATCGCGCATCTGCTTTGGCCGCACCCATTTCAGCGCCTGGCCTTCCCTGGGCTGGGCGATGCCGCGGAAGCGGCGGCAGATGAAGAGCGGCATCAGAAGATGGAAGTCGTCATAGGAATGGCTGGCGAAGGTGAGCGGCGCCAGGCACGGAATTTCGGTCTCGATACCGATCTCCTCGTGCAGTTCACGGATGAGGCACTGCTCCGGCGTCTCGCCGGGCTCGACTTTGCCGCCGGGAAACTCCCACAGGCCGGCCAGTTGCTTGCCCTCGGGCCGCTGCGCCAGCAGCACCCGGCCGTCGGCATCGACCAGCGCGCAGGCGGCGACCAGGAGCAGGCGCTTGCCGGCGATCGTCACATCATTCATGGCCGATTTCACCCATGAACAGGCGGCCGGCGGTAGTGGTAGCGATAGACCTCGTCGAAGCCGAGCGAATGGTAGAGCGCCAGCGCCGGCACATTGCCGGCCTCGACCTGCAGCCACGCTTCCCGCGCGCCGCGCAGCCGCGCCCATTTCAGCGCCGACAGGATCAGGTTGCGGCCATGGCCCTTGTTGCGCGCCGACTTGTCGGTGGCGACCTCGAACAGGCCGGCGAGATCGCCGTCATGCACGCAGATCAGCGTCGCCAGCGGCTCTGCTCCGTCCTCGAGCGCGAACAGCCCGGCCTCGGGCTGGATGGCGCCGATGATCTCCGACAGGCCAGGCCGCAGCGCAACGTCCGAGCCGCTGACCTTGAGCGACGCGCCGATGAAGCGGCTGATGTCCTTGAGCGGAATCTGATCCATGGCGGCGTCGAGTTGCGCGTCGGCCAGCGGCAGCCGCATGACCAGCGATTCGTCAAATCGGCTCCAGCCCTCCTTGTCGAGATGATTGGCCAGATCGGGACCGGACAGCGGCGACATGCGGAACGTCAGCGGCCGTCCATAGGCGTCGAAACGGCGGCTGGCGCGGCCGATGCGGTCGGCGATGTGCTGGGTGTCGCCGGGATCGAGCGGATTGACCGAATTCAGACGTTTGGCCGGATGGCCGGCGGTCAGCCGCACCACCCAGGTGCCGTCATAGTGGACGGCCGCCGCCGGCCAGGCGCGAAAGCCTGCCGCCTCGTAGCGGCGCACGGTCGCGAGCATGCTCGCCGGGTGGCGCGAGACCAACTCGATCAGCTCCGGTAATCGCCATTGATGGCGACATATTCCTTGGTGAGGTCGCAGGTCCACACCGTTGCCTTGCCGCGGCCGATGCCGACATCGGCGCGGATGCGGATATCGTCGCGCTTCATGTAGGCCGAGGTCTTTTCTTCCGAATAGCCCGGGTCGCGCTCGCCCTCATGCGCCAGCCTGTTGTCGCCGAACCAGATCGACAGGCGATCGCGGTCGGCGGGCTCGCCGGCCTTGCCGACCGCCATGACGACGCGGCCCCAATTGGCGTCCTCGCCGGCGACCGCCGTCTTGACCAGCGGCGAATTGGCGATCGACAGCGCGATGCGCTTGGCCGAGCGGGCCGATTTCGCGCCGGTGACGTTGACTTCGACCTGCTTGCGGGCGCCCTCGCCGTCGCGCACCACTTGCAAAGCCAGCGACTTCAGCACCTTGCCGAGCGCCCGGCGGAACGCGCCGAGACGGGCGTCCTTGGGATCGGTGATATCAGGCGCGCCGCGCTTCGCGGCTTTGCCGGTGGCGAAGAGCAGCAACGTGTCGCTGGTCGAGGTGTCGCTGTCGACGGTGACCGCGTTGAAGGTCTTGGCCGTGCCTCGCGACAGCAGATCCTGCAGCACCGGGGCCGCGATCGGCGCGTCGGTGGCGATGAAGGACAGCATCGTCGCCATGTCGGGCGCGATCATGCCGGCGCCCTTGGCGATGCCGTTGATGGTGACGTCGGCGTCGCCGAGCTTCACCGTCTGCGTCGCCACTTTCGGATAGGTATCCGTGGTCATGATGGCCTTTGCCGCCTCGGTCCACAGGTCCGGCTTGCCGCCGCTGACCAGCCCGGCGAGCAGATGGCTGAATTTTTGGGCGTCGAGTGGCTCGCCGATGACGCCGGTCGAGGCCAGGAAGACCTCGCCTGGGGTGCAGCCGGCCGCCTTGGCCGCCGCCTCGCCGGTCAGCGCGGTTGACTCCCGTCCCTTCCTGCCGGTGAAGGCATTGGCGTTCCCGGAATTGACGACCAGCACCCGCGCCTTGCCGGCGCCAAGGTTCTGCCGGCAGAAATCGACCGGCGCCGAGGGGCATTTCGACTTGGTGAACACGCCGGCGACCGCGGTGCCCGCGTCGAAGACCATGGCCAGCAGGTCGGTGCGGTTCTTGTACTTAATTCCCGCCTCGGCGGTGGCGATGCGCACCCCGTCTATGGCCGGCATCTGCGGATATTTCTTCGGCGCAAGCGGGGAAATCGACGTGGACATGGGGCCTCGGGCGGGAAAATCGCAAGGGGAAGGCCGGTTTGCCCGATACGACGCGCCGGCGCAAGGGCGTTTTCGTCGCCTGACGACGGCCAGTCCGGCCCGGCCGGCAGCTTTCATGATAGGAATTTTTTCTTGACAGGGTGAGTGCAGCTATGGTAGATATTTACCTATGGTGCAAATTTGCGCCAATGACCCGCCAAACGGCGGGTTTTCGTTTTGATGTTTCCCACCAACGCGCCGGCGAGCGCTCCGAAGGAAATCCGTTGGACCGGATTGCTTCCAGCGGCTCGAAAACGGGCAGCAGCTCGAAACGGGCCGTTTCGTTTAACCGTCGGGTCACGTATATTCCCTGCAAAATTATTGGCGAAGGATCACAGCCATGGCCGGAGAGGCGGACACGCCGCGCAAATCGATCGGCGCGCGGCGCAATCCCGACAGCGCCGGCGCCATTCTCGATGCCGCCGAGGCCGTGCTGGTCGAGGCCGGCTATGCCGGCTTTTCGATCGAGGCCGTGGCGCGCCGCGCGCGCGCCGGCAAACCGACGATCTATCGCTGGTGGCCGAGCAAGGCCGCGCTGCTGCTCGAAGTCTACCAGCGCCAGAAACGCGTCGAAACTCCCGATACCGGAAGCCTGGAAGAGGATTTGGTCGGCTTCCTGATGAACCTGTTCTCGCACTGGCGCGAGACATCGTCGGGCAGCGTGTTCAAATCGCTGATCGCCGAGGCGCAATCCGATGACACCGCGGCCGCAGCCCTTGCCGGCTACGCCGGTGGACGCCGCGTCCACACCGGCCAGATCATCGAACGCGCCAAGGCGCGGGGCGAGGTCGCAGCCGATGTCGACGCCGCACTGGTCGCCGAACTCGTCGCCTCCTATGCCTGGAGGCATCTGCTGATCAACCGGCTCGACGAGCCCGAAGCGACGATTCGCCAGGTGGTGCGCTATGTAACGCGGGGCATAGCCGCGCCCGGCAGGAGTGACAGGACGAAGCACGGCGCCCTGTCATGATCAGGCGATTGCCAAGGCAGCCAATCGTCGAATTTGGCGCCGCCCCTCATCTGCCTGCCGGCATCTTCTCCCCGTATAGTGACGGGGAGAAGGGGCAAATTTCGGCCTTGGCGCCGTTCTTCAACGCCGGCGATTGGCGAAACCATCGATGACGGCCGTCCTTCTCCCCGTCACTATACGGGGAGAAGTGCCCGGTCCACCTCCGCAGCTGCTGCGGAGGACGGGCAGGGCGATGAGGGGCGGCGCCGACGCCCGACGGGCAAACTCGGGGCGGATGCCCTACCTGCCGCAGAGCCTTACTTGGCGCTTTCCAGCGTATCGATGGTCTTTTTCAGGTTGGCATCGGGGATCTCGACCTTGGCCCCGGCGCGCAGCGACTTGACCAGCGCGAAATACTTGTCGCGGATGACCGCCTGCTTGGCCTGGTCCTTGACGTCGTCGAAGGCCGGCGGCTGCTTGGTGCGCTTGTCCTCGAGCTTGATGACATGCCAGCCGAACTGCGACTGCACCGGCTGCTCGGTGTACTTGCCGACCTCGAGCGCCAAGGCCGCCTTGTCGAATTCCGGCACCATCTGGCCAGGTCCGAACCAGCCGAGATCGCCGCCATTGGACTTGCCTGAGGGATCGCTGGTGTGCTCGTTGGCGAGCTTCTGGAAGTCGGCGCCGCCGTCGAGCTGCTTGATGATCGCCTCGGCCTCTTCCTTCGTCTTCACGAGGATGTGACGAGCATGCACCTCGTTGGTGGGCGGCGTGTTGGCGATCTCCTGATCGTAGCGGGCGCGGACCTCGGCATCGGTGACCTTGTCGACGACGCCCTTCTCGACCATCTCGCCATGCAGCGCGCGCTGCTGCAGGAAGGCCATGCGGCGCTGGAAGTCGGGATCCTTGTCGAGGCCGGTGGCGACCGCCTGGGCGGCCATGACGCGGATCTCGATGGCCGCCGAAAGCGCCGCGGCGCGGCGCTGTTCGGGCGGCAGCTGCGCGAACTGCTGCGACAGCTCGCCCTCGGCGAGCACCAGGTCGGCCTCCGTCAGCGGCTGGCCGTTGACCGTGGCGACCACGGTGTTGGGATCGACCGGAGCCGCCGCAGGTGCGGGTGCGGCACCTGCCGGGGCGGGAGCGGCTTCCTGCGCCATCGACGGCGACAGGCAAAGAGCCGACAACCCGAATGCCAGGCCAAGGCTGGCGAACGACGCGCGGCGGAACAACAAGGACATAAACATGACTCCGGTGAAGGATTAGCAGAATTGCAAAAGAGCGGGCGGCTTCCAGATCGGCCAGATTGTGGCGGAATTTGGCGCGACCGGCAGGGCCAGCGCGGCGTTGACATCAGTTGAGCCCCCTCTTATCTGTCCAACGACTTTGCGTCCAGAACCGTTTTCCGGGCGCTTTTTGTGTTTGCCCGTGTTCAGGCGGTGCATTCACGTGGATTTGATGGGGCCGGCCGGCGCCTGTCTCAAGTTTGAGAATTCTATCGAAAGGACCATTGGATGGTCAGTCTCGGCGGTCTCGCCCGTAAGGTTTTCGGTTCCTCCAACGACCGCCGGGTCAAATCGACCCGGCCACGCGTCGAGGCGATCAATGCCATGGAAAACGAGATGCGGGCGCTCTCCGACGCCGATCTCGCCGGCCGCACGGAGAAGTTCCGCCAGGACATCGCCAACGGCGCCAGCCTTGAGGATCTTTTGATACCGGCCTTCGCCACGGCCCGCGAGGCGGCGCGCCGCGTGCTCGGCATGCGCCCCTTCGACGTCCAGCTGATCGGCGGCATGGTGCTGCACAATGGCGGCATCGCCGAAATGCGCACCGGAGAGGGCAAGACCCTGGTCGCGACGCTGCCGGTCTATCTCAACGCGCTTGCCGGCAACGGCGTCCACGTCGTCACCGTCAACGACTATCTCGCCACGCGCGACTCCGAATGGATGGGCCGCGTCTACAAGTTCCTCGGCCTCTCGGTCGGCGTCATCGTCCATGGCCTGTCCGACGAAGAGCGCCGCGTCGCCTACGCCTCCGACGTCACCTATGCCACCAACAACGAACTCGGCTTCGACTATCTGCGCGACAACATGAAGTACGAGCGCGCCCAGATGGTGCAGCGCGGTCACAACTACGCGATCGTCGACGAAGTCGATTCGATCCTGGTCGACGAGGCGCGCACGCCGCTCATCATTTCCGGTCCGCTCGAGGACCGTTCGGAAATGTACAACACCATCGACACTTTCATCATCCAGCTGCAGCCGCAGGATTATGAGATCGACGAGAAGCAGAAGACCTCGATCTTCACCGAGGAAGGCACCGAGAAGCTGGAGAACATGCTGCGCGATGCCGACCTGCTGAAGGGCGAGTCGCTCTACGACGTCGAGAACGTCGCCATCGTCCATCACGTCAACAACGCGCTGAAGGCGCACCAGCTGTTCCAGCGCGACAAGGACTATATCGTGCGCAATGGCGAGATCGTCATCATCGACGAATTCACCGGCCGCATGATGCCGGGCCGCCGCTATTCGGAAGGCCTCCACCAGGCGCTGGAAGCCAAGGAGCACGTGGCCATCCAGCCGGAGAACCAGACGCTCGCCTCGGTCACCTTCCAGAACTATTTCCGCCTCTATAAGAAGCTTTCCGGCATGACCGGCACGGCGCTGACCGAGGCCGAGGAGTTCGGCAACATCTACGGCCTCGAAGTCACCGAGATCCCGACCAACCTGCCCGTCATCCGCAAGGACGAGGACGACGAGGTCTACCGGACGGTCGAGGAAAAATACAAGGCGATCGTCAAGGAGATCCGCGAAGCCAGCGCCAAGGGCCAGCCGACGCTGGTTGGCACCACCTCGATCGAGAAGTCGGAGCAGCTGGCCGAGCGCCTGCGCAAGGAAGGCTTCACGGATTTCGAGGTGCTGAACGCACGCCACCACGAGCGCGAGGCGGCGATCGTCGCCCAGGCCGGCAAGCCTGGCGCCATCACCATCGCCACCAACATGGCCGGCCGCGGCACCGACATCAAGCTCGGCGGCAATGCCGAGATGCGCATCGCCGAGGAACTGGGCGACATGCCCGAGGGCCCCGAGCGCGAGGCGCGGGAAAAGGAAATCAACGCCGATGTCGAGCGGCTGAAGGAAAAGGCGCTCGCCGCCGGCGGCCTCTACGTGCTCGCCACCGAACGCCATGAATCGCGCCGCATCGACAACCAGCTTCGTGGCCGCTCCGGCCGCCAGGGCGATCCCGGCCGCTCGAAGTTCTTCCTGTCCTTGCAGGATGACCTGATGCGCATCTTCGGCTCCGAGCGCATGGACGGCATGCTCCAGAAGCTCGGCCTCAAGGAAGACGAGGCGATCATCCATCCCTGGATCAACAAGGCGCTGGAAAAGGCGCAGAAGAAGGTCGAGGCGCGCAACTTCGACATCCGCAAGAACCTGCTGAAATATGACGACGTCTCCAACGACCAGCGCAAGGTGGTGTTCGAGCAGCGCATCGAGCTGATGGACGGCGAGGGCCTCTCGGAAACCATCGCCGAGATGCGCGAGGGCGTCATCGACGAAATCGTCGCCAAGGCCATCCCCGAAAACGCCTATGCCGAGCAGTGGAATGTCGCCGGGCTGAAGGCCGAGGTCGCCGAGTTCCTCAATCTCGACCTGCCGATCGAGGACTGGGTCAAGGAAGAAGGCATCGCCGAGGACGACATCCGCGAGCGCATTGCGCAGGCCGCCGAAGCCGCCGCCAAGGAACGCGCCGAGCGTTTCGGGCCCGAGGTGATGACCTATGTCGAGCGCTCGGTGGTTTTGCAGACGCTCGACCATCTGTGGCGCGAGCACATCGTCAATCTCGACCATCTGCGCTCGGTCGTCGGCTTCCGCGGCTACGCCCAGCGCGATCCGCTGCAGGAATACAAGAGCGAGGCGTTCGAGCTGTTCCAGGCGATGCTCGGCAATTTGCGCCAGGCCGTCACCGCGCAGCTGATGCGCGTCGAACTGGTCCGCCAGGCAGCCGAAGCACCGCCGCCGGAAGCCCCCGACATGTTCGGCACGCATATCGACGGCACCACCGGCGAGAACGATTTCGAAGGTGGCGAGACGGCCCTTCTGGTCCGTCCGGAAACAGCCGCCATCGTCGCTCCCGAGGACCGCGACCCGAACAACCCGGCAAGCTGGGGCAAGGTCGGCCGCAACGAAGCCTGCCCCTGCGGCTCCGGCAAGAAATACAAGCACTGCCACGGGGCTTTTGCGTAAAGGCGCCGCTTTCTTCCTTCTCCCCGTTCCACGGGGAGAAGGTGGCCCGAAGGGCCGGATGAGGGGCAGCGCCGGCTTCAAAGATTAGCCGATCTCCCCAGGGGGAGATGGCCGGTCCACCCTCCGCAGCAGCTGCGGAGGACGGGCAGGCCAGAGGGGGGCGATGTCGCGCCGCTCTGCGCTCTAGAACCTCGCGAATGCCGCGACGGTCACTTCCTCGACCATCTTTATCCGCACGCCGATCTTCTGATCCTTGAGCAGGTCGCATAGCGCGTCGCCATCGATCAGGTCGATGACCGGAGCCCCGTCGCGCACGGCCTCGCGTCGAGCATCTGAGTAAGCCTGGCGCAAAATCTCCGAATTCCGGCGCGGCTCCTCATCCGCCTGCCCGTCCTCCGCAGCAGCTGCGGAGGGTGGACCGGCACCTTCTCCCCGTATAGTGACGGGGCGAAGGAGACACTCACCCAACCGTTTCTTAAGGTGTCTTCGCTACACCCACGCCTGAAAAGAAGCGGAAAACGGAGAGTAATCGGAGTGCGCTTTTCCGCGGCAACGACTGCCGGGCGGTTCTTGCCGCAGCGCTTGGCGCTGCGCATGGAGCCGTTGCTTGGCCGCATCGATGCCGTGCTGTTCACCGCCGACGAGCGCGGCGAGGCCGGGCGCATGTCGGTCATCGCCTTCTCCATCCGCATCGTCAGCGCCGTCATCGCCTTCGTCAGCCAGGTGCTGATGGCGCGCTGGATGGGCTCGTTCGAATACGGCATCTTCGTCCTCGTCTGGGTGACGATGGTCATCGTCGGCAACCTCGCCTGTCTCGGCTTCCATACCTCCGTCATCCGCTTCATTCCCGAATACCGCGAGCGCGGCCTGATGGACGAATTGCGCGGCATCGTCGTCGCCAGCCGCCTGTTCGTGCTGGTCGCCTCGACGCTGATCGCCGGCCTTGGCGCGCTCGGCGTCTGGCTCGCCTCGCCGTGGATCGAGAATTACTACGTGGTGCCGTTCATCCTCGGCGTCATCTGCCTGCCGATGATCGCGCTGTCGGATCTGTTGCAGGGCCAGGCCAGGGCGAACAGCTGGGCGCTGTTCGCCCTGTCGCCGACCTATCTGGTGCGGCCGGTGCTGATCCTGCTGTTCATGGCGCTGATGCTCTATGCCGGCTATGGCCCCGACGCCAGGACCGCGATCTTCGCCTCGATCGCCGCCACCTATGCCACCACGCTGGGACAGCTCGTCGGCGTCACTCGGCGCCTGGAAAGAAACATCCCGGCCGGGCCGATGAAGGTGCATTTCGCGCAGTGGTTCATCGTGTCGCTGCCGATCTTCCTGGTCGAGGGCTTCTTCTTCCTGCTCACCAATGCCGACGTGCTGATGGTCGGCGCCTATATGGATCCCGACGATGTCGCCGTCTATTTCGCCACGGTCAAGACGCTGGCGCTGGTGCATTTCGTCTATTTCGCGGTCAAGGCAGGCGTTGCCCAGCGCTATGCGCAGTTCACCCATGGCGAACCGGAAAAGCTCGCCGCCTTCGCCCGCGAGACGGTGTCGTGGACGTTCTGGCCGTCGCTGCTGATGGCGCTGCTGGTGCTGCTGCTGGGCGAACCGATGCTGGTGCTGTTCGGCCCCGAATTCACGTCGGGCTATCCGCTCCTGTTCCTGCTCGTCTTCGGCGTCGTCGCGCGGGCCGCCGTCGGGCCGTGCGAAAGCCTGCTCACCATGAGCGGCAACCAGAATATCTGCGCCGCCGTCTATGCCATGACGCTGGCCTTCAACATCGGGCTCAACGTGATCCTGATCCCGCTGTTCGGCCTGTGGGGCGCGGCCATGGCCACCGCCTTCGCCATGATCTTCGAGGCCGGCGCGCTGTCCTTCACGGTCTGGCGCAAGCTCGGCATCGTCATGGCGATCTTCGTGCCTGCCAAAGGAGCCGCGTAATGGCCGCCACCCCTTTGATCGAGGAAACCAGCGGCGGCAGCGCCGGGGCCATGGTGTCGGGGCTTGCCGGCCTGGCGCGCGACGCCGACCCCGCCCATATCGAGATCCTTGCCAACAACAGGCCCGAGCGCAAGCTGGCCATCTATCCGGCGTCGGCCGGCTTCGACCTGGTCGAGGAACTGGACTATCTCTGCGCCCGCACCATCGAGCCCAACGTCTTCTTCAACCCGCGTTTCCTGGCGCCGGCCATGCCTCGGCTGGAGGACCGGGAGGTGCGGCTGGCGGTGATCCGCGACGGCGACGAATACCGCAACCGGCTGCGCCTTCTGGTGCCGATCTCGGTCGAGCGGCCGGTGGTGCCGCTCGGCGTGCCGGTCATGCGCACCTGGTCGAGCCCGTTCGGCCCGCTCGGCACGCCGCTGATCGACCGCGACGATCCGGTCGGCGTCGTCGAGGACTTCTTCTCGATGCTGTCGCGCCCGCACCTCAAGCTGCCGAAAGTCCTCGTCCTGCCCGACATCAGGCTCGACGGTCCGGTGGCGAGCCTGATCGGCACCGTGGCCGAAACGCGCGGCCTGATGCTGGTCACCACCGGCCAGATGCTGCGTCCGGTGCTGGAGAGCGAGGCCGACGGCGACGACTATCTCAAGGCCTCGCTGCGCTCGCACCATTATCGCGAGTTCCGCCGCCTGAAGCGGCGCCTCGGCGACCTCGGCAGGCTGGAGCATGTCGTGGCGCGCGGCCCCGACGAGATCCGCCACGCCATCGAAAGCTTCCTGACGCTGGAAGCGGCCGGCTGGAAGGGCCGCGAGCGCACCGCCATGGCGATCGACCGCTTCCGTGCCGCCTTCGCCCGCGAAGCCGTGCACCGGCTGGCCGAGCAGGACATGTGCCGCATCCATTCGCTGACGCTCGACGGCCGTACCGTCGCCTGCCTGATCGTCTTCGTCGAGGCCGGCGTCGCCTATACCTGGAAGACCGCCTATGACGAGACGCTCGCCACCTATTCGCCGGGCACGCTGCTGATGATCGAGGTGACGCGGCGGCATCTCGACGACCCCAACATCATGATGACCGATTCCTGCGCGGTGCCGGACCATCCGGTGATGAGCAGGCTGTGGACCGAGCGCAAGCCGATAGGTACGCTGGTGATCGGGCTGACGCCGGACGCCGACCGGCTCGCCCGCCAGGCCGCCTCGCAACTGCACCTCTACCGCGAGACCCGAAACATGGCCCGCCTGCTGCGCAACCGGATGAAGAGCTTGTTGCGGCGGCGGTGAGTTCGGCGAATTTCGAGTGGCTCGCCACCCGAAGCTCGCAGAGCGCCGGACGCCGACCGGCCCGCCCGCCAGGGCTGCCTCGCAACTGCACCTCTACCGAGACCCGAAACATGGCCCGCCTGCTGCGCAACCGGATGAAGAGCTTGCTGCGGCGGCGGTGAGTTCGGCGAAATTGCGGATTGGCTCGCCACCCGAAGCTCGGAGAGCGAAGGGTGGTGCCCCTAGCCGGGATCGAACCAGCACTCCTTGCGGAACTCGATTTTGAGTCGAGCGCGTCTACCAATTCCGCCATAGGGGCTCAGGCCGGACGGCCTGGATGGGCGCGGACTATACGGTCGGAGGCCTGTTCGTCAACTGGCCAATTCGCGGACGCCCCGGATGCGACCAACTGCGCCTTTCGATTTCGTGACCGGGCTGCCATTGTGCAGCGCGGAAAATCTTTCTAGACAGGCGGCGCCCCCGGCGGAGTGGATCGTGCGCGCTTTGGGGCCTTGTCTTCATGCACGCCGTTACGCCAAACCCGCTGCGCGCCTTTTGGGCGACATGCATTAGGAGTGCCGATGCTTCGCGGACTTTACGACTGGACCTTGTCGCTGGCGGCGCGCAAATCCGCCGAATGGTGGCTGGCCTTCATCGCTTTCGTCGAAAGCTCGGTGTTCCTGGTGCCGGCCGACGTGCTCTATCTGCCGATGGCGCTGTCGCGGCCGGACCGCGCCTACCGCTATGCGCTGATCGCCACCGTCGCCTCGGTGCTGGGCGGCATCGCCGGCTGGTTCATCGGCCACTACGCCTATGACGCGGTGGCCAGGCCCATCCTCGAATTCTACGGCAAGTATGACGAGTTCGAAGCGCTACGCACCTCATCGGGCGTCGGATTTATCATCCTGATGCTGATCACGTCGGGTGCCGCCCATCTGCCGCCGATCAAGGTGGTGACCATTCTCTCCGGCGTCATCGGCGTCAATCTGGCGCTGTTCATCGTGCTCGCCATCGTGGCGCGCGGCGCCCGCTTCCTGCTCCTGGCCTGGCTGCTGCGCCACTATGGCGAACCAATCCGCGAATTCATCGAAAAGCGCCTTGGCCTGATCGCCAGCGCGGCGGCGGCCGCCCTGATTTTGCTCTATATCGTGGTCAAATACGCCTTCTGATCCGCGCCGGCCGGGGTGCGTGACGCGGACAAGGCCTGGCAAGCGGCGAACACAACGGAACGACCCATGACAGCGACCATGAATGCCGACACCGGACGCCAGCGGACACGCACGGCCTTGTTTCTCGCGGTCGCCATGGCCGCGACCGTCGGCTCGGCGCTCGCCTTCCAATATATAGGCGGCTATATCCCCTGCCATCTCTGCCTCGAACAGCGCACGCCCTATTACATCGGCGCACCGTTGATGCTGCTGGCGGGGCTTGCTTCGATGCTGCGTGCGCCCGGCTGGCTGACGCGTGGCCTGCTGGCCGTCGGCGGCCTGCTGATGCTCTACGGCCTCTATCTCGGCGTCTACCACTCCGGCGTCGAATGGCAGTGGTGGGCCGGCCCGACCGACTGCACGGCGGGCGCCGGCCCGGTCGACACCGGCGGCAAGGGCGTGCTCGACGCGCTCGACAAATTCGTGCCGCCCTCCTGCGACAAGGCGGCCTTGCGCATCCTCGGCCTGTCGCTGGCCGGCTGGAACGCCATCGCCAGCCTCGTGCTGGCAGCCATCGCCTTCCGCGTCGCGCTTTCCCGCGACTGACCCAATTCAATTAAGCAACGCGACGCAGGGTTCGAGCAAAAATTCGGCAGGCTGAGTCGCATGGCGCGGCTTTCGACGTCCGAGCTAGGTCGACCCCCACTCCGCCTCGGCTTCGCCGAGACACCTCTCCCCCGATCGACGGGGTAGAGGAAGGCGCGAGCCTTTTGGGCTCCCTTCCTCCCCCTCCGGAGGGGGGAGAGGTGGCGCTGCGAAGCAGCGACGGAGTGGGGGAAGGCGGTCCTTAAACGCGAAGCTGCTCATAGATGAGCGGCCGAGTTGTTCCGATATCGGGTCGGATGGTCATGGTCTGGTAAGTCTGTGAGAAGCGCAGAAAATCGCTTCAGGCGGCCAGCCTCCCGAGTTCCCGGACGATCTTACGGCTCCAGTTCGACATCCCAGTATAGATAATCCATCCAGCTTTCATGCAGATGGTTGGGCGGGAACAGGCGGCCGTTATTGTGCAGATCGTGCACCGTCGGCTGGTAGGGCTTTTGCAGCGGCCACATCTTGGCATGCGCCGGCATCATGCCGCCCTTCCGGAGATTGCAGGGCGAACAGGCGGCGACGACATTCTCCCAGGTGGTCGCACCGCCGCGATGGCGCGGGACGACATGATCGAACGTCAGGTCGTCCGGCGTGCCGCAATACTGGCACTGGAAGCGGTCGCGCAGGAACACGTTGAAGCGGGTGAAGGCCGGATGCCTGGACGGCTTCACATATGCCTTCAGGCTGACCACGCTCGGCAGCTTCATCGAGAAGGTCGGCGAGGACACGGCGTGCTCATATTCGGCGACGATGTTCACCCGGTCGAGGAACACCGCCTTGATGGCGTCCTGCCAGGACCAGAGCGACAGGGGGTAATAGCTGAGCGGACGGTAATCCGCATTCAGCACCAGCGCTGGAAGCCCATCCGGAGATACGGCAACCGTCACCTTGTTGACCTCCTTGGTTCTACAACCGATCGGTGCTGATACTGTAAGCCCGACATGACAGGGATGTGAAGCGGATTGTCACGTCGCCGAAGTGCCAAAACCGCATGTTTTTGATGCCTTGTCGCGGATTCAGGCAGGGGGCGCGGCGTCCCTGCCCCTGGTTTCGCGATAATAGGACCAGAAAAGCCGCGATGCGACACCTCGCCACGGGCTCCATGATTCGGCGAGCCGAATCAGTGTTTTCTCCGGCGGACGCGGGTCGATGCCGAGCGCGTGGCCGACCGCGCTCTGCAAGGCAACGTCGCGGGCGGGAAAGATGTCCGGGTGGCCGGCGGCGAACAACAGATACACTTCCGCCGTCCACGGCCCGATGCCGGGCACCGCCGTCATCGCCGCGATCGCCTCTTCCGCGTCGAGGAAACAGAGGTGATGCAGGTCGAGGCCGTCGGCCACGGCCTGGGCAGCCGCGATCAGGCCGCGCTGCTTGGGCCGCGACAGGCCGGCCTCGCGAAACAGGGCCTCGCCGGCGGCAAGGATCGCCTGCGGCGTCAGCGGGTCGGCGAGCCTGGTCAGGCGGCCGAAGATCGCGTCGGCGCTGGCGCGGGACACTTGTTGCGAGACGATGATCGAGGCCAGGCTGCGGAACCCCGGCTCGGAGAGCCGCAGCGGCACGTCGCCCGCCATGCCGCGCACCTTCTCAAGCCGCGGGTCGATCACGCAAAGCGCATCGAGCCCGCGTGCAATGTCGTCCAGTGTCGCGATGCGCTGCATGCTTTTCTTGTTCCTGAGCCGGGCGCACGGTAGCAATTGGCAAAACAGCAGCACAACCCGATTGCCGCCGCAGAGATGACGCTCCTGACATTCCGCTTCGCGCCAAGCCCCAATGGCGAACTGCATCTCGGCCATGCCTATTCGGCGCTGCTCAACCAGAAGCTGGCGACCGCGGCGGGCGGCCGGCTGCTGCTGCGCATGGAAGACATCGACACGGCGCGCTGCACGCCGCAATACGAGGCCGGCATGCTTGCCGATCTGAAATGGCTGGGGCTGGTCTGGGACGAGCCGGTGCGCCGCCAGTCGCAACATTTCGCCGAGTACGCGGCAGTGCTCGACCGGCTGATCCGGGAGGAACTCGTCTATCCCGCTTTCATGAGCCGTGGCGAGATCCGCGCCTTCATCACCGACAGCGAAGCGCGCGGACGCGACTGGCCGCGCGATCCCGACGGCGTGCCGCTCTATCCCCCGGCCGACAAGGCGCTGCCGGCGAAGGAACGCAAGCGGCGGATCGCCGGGAACGCGCCCTTCGCCTGGCGGCTGGACGTCGACGCCGCCATGGCGCGTGTCGGCAAGCATCTCGCATGGACAGAATTCGTCGATGAGACGCTGACCGCGACGCGCGCCGTCGAAGCCCGCCCGCAGGACTGGGGCGACGTGATCGTCGCGCGCCGCGACGTCCCGACCAGCTATCACCTCGCAGTCGTGATGGACGATGCGCTGCAAGGCGTCAGCCATGTCGTGCGCGGACAAGACCTGTTTTCGGCCACCGGCGTGCAGCGCCTGCTTCAGGAATTGCTTGGATTGCCGCAGCCCGCCTATTTCCACCACCGGCTCATCCTCGGACCGGACGGACGCAAGCTGTCGAAGAGCCTGAAGGACGCCGGCCTTGCCGCCCTGCGCGATGCCGGCGCGTCGCCCGGCGACATCAGGCGGATGGTCGGGCTTTGATCCTGGCTGCGCGACGCGTCCCGATGCGCCGCCCATTGAATTCCGGTGATGCATGGATCAATCGTTTCGTTTTGCACGGCCGATCGAACGGGATTAGAGCATCGCCACGGTCAACTCTCACCAGCGCGGCGGATCCCCTGAAAACACACGTCAAGCGGTTCATCCCCGCCACCTTCGTTGTCCTGTGGGCGACCGGCTTCATCGGCGCGCGCTATGCCATGCCGTGGGCGGAGCCGTTCACCTTCCTCGCGGGGCGTTTCGTCCTGGCCGCGGCCCTGCTGGCGGTCCTGATGCTGGTGCTTGGCTCGAAGAGAGCCACCCGCAAGGAGGCGCTGCACGCCACCGGCGCCGGCGTGCTGATGCATGGCGTCTATCTCGGTGCCGTCTTCTGGGCCATCCACAGGGGCATGCCGGCCGGGTTTTCGGCCCTGATCGTCGGCTTGCAGCCGCTGATCACGGCTGTGCTTGCCGGCAAGTTCCTCGGTGAGGCGATCCTGCCGCGCCACTGGGCCGGCCTTGGCATCGGTCTCATCGGCATCGTCATCGTGCTCTGGCCGAAGCTCGGCGCGCTTGGCGGCGGCGTGACGGCGGCGACACTGGCCGCCTCCTTGGTCTCGGTGCTCGGCATGAGCGCCGGCACGATCTGGCAGAAGCGCTTCGCTTCCGGCGGCGATCTCGTCGCCGCGACCATGTGGCAATATGTCGGCGGCGCCTCGGTAATGATCCTGGCTTCGCTTGCCTTCGAGACCCGCACCGTCGTCATCAACGGCGAATTGATCTTCGCCATGGCCTGGCTGGTGCTGGTACTGTCGCTGGGCGCCATCTTCCTGCTGATGGTGATGATCCGCGACGGCGAGATGTCGAAAGTGGCCTCGCTGTTCTACCTGGTGCCGGCGGTGACGGCCATCATTGCTTGGGCCCTGTTCGACGAACAGCTCAATGCGCTTCAGATCGCCGGCATGGCGATCGCAACCTTCGGCGTCGGCCTGGCCACGGCGCGGCAGGCCAAGGGGAGAATTGAGGAATTGAGGAATTGAGGAATTGATGAGTTGAAAGAAGAAGCGCGCCGCGTTTTTTCCTCAATTCCTCAATTCCTCTTCTTCAATTCCGCAGATCTTCAATCCGGCCGGGTATCCGGCTCAACCGACCCGGGCGCGCGCCTCCAGATAGCGGCTGATCGCGGCATTGAGCTCGCCGCCGAGGATGAAGATCGCCGAAAGCATGTAGAGGAAGACCACCGCGATCATGATCGAGGCGAGGCCGGCATAAGTCGTCACATAGGACGAGAAATGCTCGAGGTAGGTGGCGAAAATGGTCGAGCCGACAAGCCATGCCGCCAAGGTGAAGACGATACCCGGTATGATCGAAACGAAGCGGCGCTTGCCCGCCGGCAGCCAGAAATGCACGGCAAACAGCCCGCCGACAATGACCACCGAGGCGATGACGTAACGCCATAGCGTGATCGTGCCCATATAGGGCTTGATCCATTCGATATGGGCCTCGGCCAGCCTCGCCAGCAGCGGGGCCAAAACCAGCAGCACGCTGATCGCCAGAAAGCCGGCGGTGGCGATGAGCACGAAGATGATGCTCTGCACCCGGCGGTAGATGATGCCGCGCGTCTCGGACACCCGATAGGCGCGGTTGAGCGAGGTGCGCAGCGCCTCGATGCCGTTCGAGGCAAAATAGGCGGCAAGCAGCACGCCATAGGTCAAAAGATCGGTGCGCCTGACAGTGAGCACGTTGAGCACCTCGCGCGCGATCGGCTTGGCGATCTGCTCGGGCCAGGTGTCGAAGACCAGGTGCACCGCCGTGTCGGCGAACGCCTGCGCGCCGAGGAAGCTTGCCAGCGTCGTGGCGAAGATCAGGAATGGGAACAGCGCCATCAGCGAGGTGATCGCCAGATGGCTGGCCATCGCCCAGCCATCGTCGGTATTGAAATGACCGATGGCATCATAGAGCACGCGGCGCAGGGCGACGATCTTCCGCAACAAGTCCTGCGTTCCCTTCGATTGTCTCGACGCCGCGAATATGGGAAGGGAATGCGGCAAATGGCAACCCTTGGTCAAACTGCTCATATTGCCGCGAAGGAATTGCGCACCGTCATCGTCACCGGCGCCTCTTCCGGCATAGGCGCCTATTGTGCCCGGGCGCTGAAGGCGGAAGGCTGGCGGGTCTTTGCGACGGCGCGAAAATCCGAGGATATAGCCGCCCTCGAAGAAGACGGCATCGAGGCCTTCTATCTCGACTACACCGAACCGGCATCGATCGAGGCGCTGGTGGCAGCCGTGCTCGACCGCACCGGCGGCAGGCTCGACGCCTTGTTCAACAACGGCGCCTACGCTCAGGCCGGCGCCGTCGAGGACCTGGCCGTCGCGGCGCTCAGGGAGCAGTTCGAGGCCAATTTCTTCGGCTGGCATGATCTGACCCGCCGGATCGTGCCGGTGATGCGCCGCCAGGGCCACGGCCGCATCGTCCATTGCTCGTCGATCCTGGGCCTCGCGCCGGTGCGCTTTCGCGGCGCCTATTCGGCGTCGAAACATGCCCTCGAGGCCCTGATGCTCTGCCAGCGCCAGGAACTGGCCGGCAGCGGCGTCCACGTTTCGCTGATCGAACCCGGACCGGTAAAATCGAAGATCGCCAGCAATGGCCTGGCGTGGTTCCTGAAGAACATCGACCACGAGAATTCCGTGCATCGGGCGGACTACGCGGTGCAGTTGGAGAGGCTGCGCGCCGGCGGCAGCCAATCGGCGTCGAAGCCCGGACCGGAAGTGGTCTACACGGCGCTGCGCCATGCGCTTCTGTCGCGGCGCCCGCGTCCGCACTATGTGGTAACAGTGCCCGCCAGGATCGGCGCCATGCTCAAACGCATCCTGCCGGCGTCGATGCTCTACCGCCTGCTCGCCAAGCGCGCCTGAACGCAAAGGAACTGGAACGAAAATGGCATCCGTCTTCAATATCCTCGCCATTGTGGTCATGGTCGCCGTGGCGATCGTGCTGATCCGGGGCCTCATCAACATGATGCGCGGCGGTTCCGGCGTCACCTCGAACAAGCTGATGCAGGCGCGTGTTCTGCTGCAGGCCGTGGCGCTGGCGTTTATCCTGCTGGCTGTGTATTTCACCCGCAAATGAGGATACCGGCCGCTGGGAGGCGACGTGGTCAAGCTCAACAAGATCTATACCCGCACCGGCGATGACGGCACCACGGGTCTCGGCACCGGCGAAAGGCGGCTGAAATCCGATCTGCGGGTTGATGCCTACGGCACGGTCGACGAAGCCAATGCCTGCATCGGCCTGGCCCGAATCCACACCGCGCAGACCCACCCGGCGATTGACGCCATGCTTTCCCGCATCCAGAACGATCTCTTCGATCTCGGCGCCGATCTTGCCGTGCCCGATGACGGCAAGCCGCTCGGCTATGAGCCGCTGCGCATCATTGCTTCGCAGACCGACCGGGTCGAGAAGGACATCGACCTCCTCAACAAGCAGCTTCAGCCGCTCAAATCCTTCGTGCTCAACGGCGGCACGCCGGCGGCAGCCGCACTTCATCTTGCCCGCACCGTGGCGCGGCGGGCCGAACGGCTGATGGTGGCGCTCGCCCAGCAGCCGCACGAACACGTCAACCGCGAGGGGTTGAAATACATGAACCGTGTCTCGGATTTCCTGTTCGTCGCCGCCCGCGCGGTCAATGACAACGGAAATGCCGACGTGCTATGGGTTCCCGGCAAGAACCGCTGAACGGATCGAAAAGCGGAAGGGGACGAGGGACCGATGTTCATCCCGCTTTATGACACCAACAGGCTGCGGCACATCCGCTTGCAATATGTGACTATCGGCCTGATCGTCGCCAACGCGCTGGTCTATTGCGCCACGGCGCTCGGCGGCGAGAACTTCACCAACGCCGCCGTGCTTGGCCTCGGCTTCATCCCCTCCGTCGTCCATGACACGGCGGAACTCGACCCCCGCTTTATCGTCATCCCCGAAGGCCTGAGCTACCTCACCTATTCCTTCCTGCATGCCGATATCTTCCATCTCGGCGGCAACATGCTGTTCCTGTGGGTGTTCGGTGACAATGTCGAGGATGCGCTCGGCCATGTCCGTTACCTCATCTTCTATCTCCTGTGCGCGGTCGCGGGAGCTGCCTTCCAGGGGCTCATCGCCTGGGACTCGCAAGTGCCGCTGATCGGTGCGTCGGGTGCGATTGCCGGCGTGGTCGTCGCCTATCTCATCCTCTATCCCCGGGTGAAAGTCTGGGTGCTTGCCTTTGCCCGCATTCCGCTGCGCATTCCGGCCTTTATCCCGCTCATCCTGTGGGTATTGTTTCAGGTCGTCATGTTCGCCGCCGGCGGCGAAGACCAGATTTCCTGGGCCTGCCACATCGGCGGCATCATCGCCGGAGCCGTGCTGGTGCTTGTCTTGCGCAGCCGCGGCGTTCCGCTGTTTGCCGGCGCCGACGAGGATGCCGTGATTGCCGCCGTCGACCAGCCGCCGGTTGCCGCTGAACCGGTAGCGCCCGAGCCGTCCGCCATGGCGCCACGCTGGGGACGAGGAAACTCTTCCAATCCGGACTGAACCGATTTGAGCGCCTTGCAGCGTATTGACGAGCAGGGTTGCCGCAACTACGGAAGCGTTTCCGCCGCAGCCTAAGGCGGTCAAAGACCAGAATTTCCATCCGGAATGTCGGCTTTCGACAACTCAGAAGGGGCGCGGGCTGTTATAGCGCGCCCAACTATCTCAAGAGAGGTGACAGGCAAATGAAGATCCTTGTGCCCGTGAAGCGGGTGGTGGATGCGAACGTCAAGGTTCGCGTGAAGGCTGACGGCTCGGCGGTGGAACTCGCCAATGTCAAGATGGCGATGAACCCGTTCGACGAGATCGCGGTCGAAGAGGCGATCCGGCTGAAGGAAGCCGGCAAGGCCGAAGAGATCATCGTCGTGTCGATCGGCCCGCAGCAGGCACAGGAAACCTTGCGCACCGCGCTCGCCATGGGCGCCGACCGCGCCATCCTGGTCAAGACCGACGAGCAGACCGAGCCGCTCGGCGTCGCCAAGGTGCTGAAGGGCGTGGTCGAGGCGGAGCAGCCCGGCCTCGTCATCCTCGGCAAGCAGGCGATCGACGACGACTCGAACCAGACCGGCCAGATGCTGGCGGCACTGCTCGGCTGGGCGCAAGGCACCTTCGCCTCCAAGATCGTGCTCGAGGGCGACAAGGCCAAGGTGACCCGCGAAGTCGACGGCGGCCTGCAGACGGTGGAGCTGAAGATGCCGGCGATCGTGACCGCCGACCTTCGCCTCAACCAGCCGCGCTATGCCTCGCTGCCCAACATCATGAAGGCCAAGAAGAAGCCGCTCGACGAGAAGAGCCCGGCCGACTACGGCGCCGACGTCAAGCCGCGGCTGAAGGTAATCAAGACCGAGGAGCCGGGCGGCCGCAAGGCGGGTGTCAAGGTCAAGAGCGTCGCCGAGCTGATCGACAAGCTCAAGAACGAAGCCGGCGTGCTGTAAGCGATCGGGAAAGGAACAGAAAAATGGCAATTCTCCTCATCGCGGAACACGACAACGCTACGCTTTCGGACCAGACCGCCAAGGCGCTCTCTGCCGCCCTGCAGATAGGCTCGGACGTGCATGTGCTGGTGGCCGGCAAGGGCGCCAAGGGCGCGGCCGACGCCGTCGCCAAATTGAAGGGCGTCGGCAAGGTCCTGCTGGCCGAAGCCGACGAACTCGCCGAGCGCCTGGCGGAACCGCTCGCCGCACTCGTCGTGTCTCTGGCTGGCGCTTACGACACCGTCATCGCCCCGGCCACCTCGTCGGGCAAGAATGTCGCGCCGCGGGTCGCCGCCCTGCTCGATGTCGCGCAGGTGTCCGAGATCATCGAAGTGGTGTCGCCGGACACCTTCAAGCGCCCGATCTATGCCGGCAATGCCATCCAGACGGTGCAGTCGACCGACCCCAAGAAGGTCATCACCGTGCGCACTGCCTCCTTCCAGGCGGCGCCCGAGGGCGGCTCGGCTGCTGTCGAGACCGTCAAGGCGGCGGCCAATCCAGGCCTCTCGGCCTTCGTCGAGAACAAGCTGTCGGAGACTGACCGTCCGGAGCTGACCTCGGCCAAGATAATCATCTCGGGCGGCCGCGCGCTCGGCTCTTCCGAGAAGTTCCAGGAGGTCATCCTGCCGGTCGCCGACAAGCTCGGCGCCGCGGTCGGCGCTTCGCGCGCCGCCGTCGATGCCGGCTATGCGCCGAACGACTGGCAGGTCGGCCAGACCGGCAAGGTCGTGGCGCCTGACCTCTACATTGCGGTCGGTATCTCCGGAGCCATCCAGCACCTTGCCGGCATGAAGGATTCGAAGGTCATCGTCGCCATCAACAAGGACGAGGAAGCGCCGATCTTCCAGGTTGCCGACTACGGCCTCGTCGGCGACCTCTTCGTCATCCTGCCGGAACTGCAAAAGGCGCTTTGACGCCTTCTGCCGAAGCGTATTAAATTGCCAAGGGTGGGGTAGACGAAGTCGCCCCGCCCTTTTAGTTTGCACCGCACAAAAGCAGGCTGCAAAGGCCTTTTGACGGGATCGGTGTAATGAGCAAGATCGAGACGATCGGCATCATCGGCGCGGGCCAGATGGGCGGCGGCATCGCCCATGTCTCCGCGCTTTCGGGCTACAAGGTGCTGATCTACGATATATCGCCCGACCGCATCGAGAAGGGCATCGCCACCATAAGCGGCAACATGGCCCGCCAGGTCGGCTCCGGCAAACTCGACGAGAAGGAGCGCAACGAGGCGATGGCGCGCATTGCCTCGGCACCGGCGATGGCGGATCTTGCTGGCGCAGATCTGGTCATCGAGGCCGCGACCGAGGACGAGACGGTCAAGCGCAAGATCTACGCCCAGCTTTGCCCGCAGCTCAATCCCGAAGCCATCCTGGCGACCAACACCTCGTCGATCTCCATCACGCGGCTTGCCGCGCAGACCGACCGGCCGGAGCGCTTCATCGGCATCCATTTCATGAATCCGGTGCCGCTGATGAAGCTGGTCGAGCTGGTGCGCGGTATCGCCACCGAGGACCAGACCTTCGAGGCGGCTAAGGCCTATGTCAGGCAGCTCGACAAGACGATCACCGTCTCGGAGGATTTTCCGGCTTTCATCGTCAATCGCATCCTGCTGCCGATGATCAACGAGGCGATCTACACGCTCTATGAGGGCGTCGGCTCGGTCGACGCCATCGATACCGCCATGCGGCTCGGCGCCAACCATCCGATGGGCCCGCTGCAGCTGGCCGATTTCATCGGCCTCGACACCTGCCTGTCGATCATGCAGGTGCTGCATGACGGCCTGTCGGATTCGAAGTACCGCCCCTGCCCGCTGCTGGTGAAATATGTCGAGGCCGGCTGGCTCGGCCGCAAGACCGGGCGCGGCTTCTACGACTATCGCGGCGAGCATCCCGTTCCGACGCGCTGACACCGTGCCGGGCGCCCGCCCGGGCGATGTGCGTTTTGTCGGGGCGATCTGATCGAAGCCGGCGGATGCCGCCTCACGATGCCGCCGCAAGCGGCTCGGGCAGCTCCGACCTGTCGTCGATGACCTCTCCGCCCGGCGCCGTGCGAACGCATCCGCGGCCTGCCGCCTTGGCCGCATAGCAGGCGGCGTCCGCCCTGGCGATGATCTCGTCGGCTTCGCCGCAATCGGCGCCGATCGCGGCCAATCCGATGCTGGCGCCGATCGAGTGCGCGCGGCCGTCCCAGGTGAAATCCAAACCGGCTATCGCACCGATGATGGAGCGCGCCGCAATGTTGGCGCCGGCTGCAGAACCCGATTTCAGGATGACCGTGAATTCGTCGCCGCCAAGCCGCGCGACGATATCTTCGGGACCAAGCGCGCCGCGAATAGCCTCGGCGACCCGCTTGAGCAATGCGTCTCCCGCCGCGTGTCCGCCCGTGTCGTTGACAAGTTTGAAATGGTCGAGATCGATGAACATGAACTGGTGCTCGCTGCTCCCCGCCATGGCGCCATCCTTGCGGGCCTGACCGACCAGGTCCTCCATGGTGCGGATGAAGCTCGAGCGGTTTGCAAGGCCGGTCAGCGCATCATGCGCGGCGGCGTGGGCAAGCTGCCTTTGCAGGGCGCGCGCATCGGTGAAGTCCTGGAAGACGATGACCAGCCCGCAGAATTCGTTGCGCTCATTCATGATGGGCGACACGATCTGACGGATGCTGCAGCGGGTGTCGTCGCGCCGGATCAGCACCGCGCGGCTGTTCTGGTCGGAGGGTCCCTGGCCGCCGGTCGCGGGCCGCGTCACGCCGATCCGCTGTCCCGTCTCCTCGTCGACCGCCCAATAGACATGGCCGAGTGTCTTGCCGAGAGCCTCTTCGCCGGCAATGCCGGTCAGCTTTTCGGCAACCGGGTTCATGAAGGTGACGCGGTTCGCGGCATCGGTGCAGATGACGGCATCGCCGATCGATTGCAGCGTCACCCTGAGGCGTTCCTTTTCATCGGCGAGCATTGCGGCCGATACGGTCAGGCGCTCTTCAGCCTGTTTGCGCCGGGTGATGTCGGTCAGGCTGCCGATCGCCCTGACGAGCTTGCCCTCGGCGTCGCGCTCGATGGCTTTGCCGCGGTCGAGGATCCACACCCAGTGGCCTTCCTTGTGGCGCATCCTGAATTCGGCTTCGAAGAACGGCGTCTTGCCGTCGAGATGGGCGCGGTCCGCTTCGGCAACGGTTTCGCGATCATCAGGATGGATCATCGACAGCCAACGGTCGGGGTCGCCATCGAGTTCGCCGTCCGCATAGCCCAGCATCCTGACCCAGGTCGAGGAATAGGTCGTGCCACCCTTGCGCATGTCGAAGTCCCAGACGCCTTGGCCCCCGCCGGCCAGGGCGAAATTCCAGCGTGTCTCCGCTTCGGCGATGCGCGCCTCGGCCTGCTTGCGCGCGTCGATGTCCTCGATCTGCGAAACCAGGTAAAGCGGGCGGCTTTTCTCGTCACGGATGACCGAACCGGAAAGACGAGCCCATACCGGCGTGCCGTCTTTCCTGAGATAGCGCTTTTCGAAATGGAAGGAGGAGAGCTTGCCTGCCTTCAGGCCATCCATCGTCTCACGTCCGATCTGCATATCGTCGGGATGCGTGATCTCGAAGAAGGTCAGCGCCTCGATCTCCTCGCGGCTGTAGCCAAGCATGGTGGCGAAGACCGGATTGGTCTGAAGAATGCGCCCGTCCAGCCCGACAACGGCGATGCCGATCGCCGAATCCTCCATGGCGCGGCGGAAACGCTGCTCGCTTTCGGCGATCCGCCGCCGGTCATCGGAGATACGAACGATGAACAGGCCGGCAAGGATAAGTGCGCCGACCGCCACCGCGACCGACACCAGCAGCCAGAGCTTGAGCGCCTCGATTTCGAGGTCCAGCCGCGCGAGTGAAACCACCACCACGGCAAAGCCGAGCACAAGCAGCGCCAGCGCTGCATGTTTGTGGGACCTCGGTCCGATCAGTCCTCGCAACGTCACGACAGAGCCACCCCCGTGGGCAATCGCTTTTCCCTTGGAAACCTTAGAAGGATCGATTTTAAGGAAACGTTGCGACCGGGGTACCGACTGTATTGGAAACCGGCAAACAATTGCCGGCATGATTAAGGATCGGTATGCGAGGAGTTGCGGTCGCCCTGCTACCAGCGCACGAAAAACCGCCCACCGAGCGCACCAAGCAACGCGAGCACCGCAATAGCGATCGTGTACCAGGTGGCGACGAAAAGCGGCGAGTCATCGAAACAGTGCGCGGCGTAGAAAGTCGCCGCCAGCCCGCCGGCGAGCAGGCCCGCGACCGTGCCGGCAAGCACCGGCCGTGTCGGCGCGCCGTAGCGCAGCATCCACAGGAAGATGGCAAGCGGGCCGATGCCGATCAGCGGGATGAAAGTCATGCAGATCATCATGTTGGAGCCGACGAGGCGTGTTGCCCAATCGGCTCGCGGCACGGCAAACAGTTCCAGAACCACCGCCAGCGCGACCAGCAGCGGCGCTGCGACCATCGAAGCCACCGCCCGGCCTGTCGAGGCGCCGGGCGTCGACAGAGCCTGGATCAGGGCGAAGGCGCTGACCGCCAGCACGATGGTGAACACGAATTTGGAGAGAAAGCGCATCGTGTGCGCGGCCACCATGAAGTCGGGCCGTGGACCGATCGTCAGCAGGAAAACGGCCGCCGCGACGACGATGGCCGCACCGGCCGCCAGCCACCAGGCCGAACGCAGCGGCATCGCCTTGCTGCTTGCATCGGCGTCCAGCGCCTTGATGAGATCATCCGTCTTCATGTCATTCCCGCCCGAACCGCCTGGCTATGGCAGCAAGCCCCCGATGCAGCGATACACGCACGGCCGTCTCGCTGATGCCGAATTTTGTCGCCGTCTCGCCGATCGAGCGGCCTTCCACCGACACGGCCGAGACCACGGAACGCTGCGCCGGCGGCAGACCGTCCAGAGCCCGGTTGATGTCGCGTTCGCTGACCGTCTCCGTTTCCGGCTCGGCGAACGTCTCGGCGATATCGTCGACATCGATCTCGATGCGCCGTCCGCGCCGCCGGAACGCATCGATCAACTTGAAGCGGGCGATCGCATAGACCCAGGGCAGCACCGGCGCGTCCTGGCGCCAGGTATGCCTTTTCACGTGAATGGCCAGCAAGGTTTCCTGCACGACATCCTCGGGATCGACCCCGCCCTGCACGATCTTGCGCCTGACAAACCCGCGAACCAGCGCGGCAATCCGGTGGAGAAAGTCGGCGTAGGCCCTTTCATCTCCCGCGATCGCGGCTCGTATCAGCCGGGAAAGCTCGGCCTCATCCTTGCCGGTCACAAGAGTACTCCCCCAATTTTCGCGCCTCGGCACTGATTTGTTACGTGGCTGGCGAAATAATGTCCAAGCCAAAGTACCGGAAGATGACGAAAGTTCGCGGGCGGCGGCGCTGCTTGGGCGACGGCCTTGCCGGAACTCCCTGGCGGGTGCCATCGATCCGGGCATTGCCCATCACGCGGAATTGTCCTCCTGGAGCCGACCGTCACCCACCAGCGGCTGATTGAAGCAGGCGATCAATGTTGACTATTGGTGTCAGGTATCGGTAGGTGCAGCCTGCTACGACCAACGAGACCGAGGATGATGCCATGACATACACATTTTCCGCCCTTGCCGGTGCAGCGGCACTTGCAATCAGCCTGATCGCCGGTCCGGCGACGGCCGAAGATGCCGGCATCATCGTCTACAACGCCCAGCACGAGAGCCTGGCCAAGGAATGGGCCGAAGGGTTCACCAAGGAAACCGGCATCAAGGTCACCTTGCGCAATGGCGGCGACAGCGACTTCTCCAACCAGATCGTCGCCGAGGGCGCCGCCTCGCCCGCCGACGTGTTCCTGACCGAGAATTCGCCGGCCATGGCGCTGGTCGAGAGCGCCGGCCTGTTCGCACCGGTTGACGCCGACACGCTGGCGCAGGTCCCCCAAGATTACCAGGCGTCCAGCGGCAAATGGGTCGGCGTGGCCGCGCGGAGCACCGTTTTTGCCTATAACACGACCAAGCTCAAGGCGGATCAACTGCCCAAGTCACTGCTCGACCTTGCCGATCCGAGCTGGAAAGGCCGTTGGGCCGCCTCGCCCTCGGGCGCCGATTTCCAGGCCATCGTCAGCGCGCTTCTGCAGCTCAAGGGTGAACCCGCGACGGCCGACTGGCTGAAGGCGATGAAGGAGAACTTCACCGCCTACAAGGGCAACAGCACAGTGATGAAGGCGGTCAACGCCGGCGAGATCGAAGGCGGCGTGATCTACCACTATTACTATTTCGGCGACCAGGCCAAGACCGGCGAGAACAGCAAGAACGTCGCGCTGCACTATTTCAAGAACCAGGATCCGGGCGCTTTCGTCTCGATCTCAGGCGGCGGCGTGCTTGCCTCCAGCAAGCATCCCAAGGAAGCTCAGGCCTTCCTGAAGTGGGTGACCGCCAAAGGCGGCCAGGACGTGCTGAAGAACGGAACATCCTTCGAATACGCGGTCGGCAAGGGTGCGGAGTCCAATCCGAAGCTGGTGCCGCTGGCCGATTTGCAAGCGCCGAAGATCGACGCAGCGACGCTGAACTCCAAGAAGGTCACCGACCTGATGACGGCAGCCGGCTTGCTTTAGCCGTCGTTCGTCCTAATAAGGACAACGACCACGCTCCCGCGGGATTGATGTTCCGCGGGAGTGATTTTGTTTTTCGAGATGGCATTCGTCGATGACGACACGCTGTGTTCCCGGCCGTGATTTGCGGTCCTTCAATTGCTGCCGCCGGGCGGCAGCGGCATGGCGTCTGAACTGATGCAGCCCGCGGTCGATCTGGCGCGCTCTGGCCTGCCGCCCAAGATGCGTCGAAGGGCACAGCGGCGTGCGGCACCGTGGTTGGTCGCCGCCGCCATGCTGGTGTCGCTGCTGGCGTTGCTGCCGCCTGCCTTCATCATCCTGATCGCGGTCCAGACCGGCTGGGAAACGGTCGCGGCGCTGGTCTTCCGGGCGCGTGTCGGCGAACTTCTGGTCAACACCGGCCTGCTGGTCCTGCTGACCGTGCCGATCGCTATCGTGCTGTCGGTCGCGCTGGCTTGGCTGACCGAACGCAGCGACTTGCCCGGCGCGAGGCTCTGGGCATGGCTGTGCGTGGCGCCGCTCGCCATTCCGGCTTTCGTGCACAGCTACGCCTGGATCACCATGGTGCCCAGGCTGCACGGCCTGTGGGCCGGCGTGCTAGTCTCCGTAATCGCCTATTTCCCGTTTCTCTATCTGCCGGTGTCGGCAGCGCTGCGCCGCCTCGATCCCGCGCTGGAGGACGCCGCGGCGGCACTCGGCCTTGGGCCCTGGCGTGTGTTTCGGCGCGTCGTGCTGCCGCAATTGCGGCTCGCCATCTGCGGCGGCTCGCTGCTGGTCGGGCTGCACCTTCTGGCCGAGTACGGCCTCTATGTCTTCATCCGCTTCGACACCTTCACAACCGCGATCGTCGACCAGTTCCAGTCGACTTTCAACGGACCGGCCGCCAACATGCTGGCCGGCGTGCTGGTGAGCTGCTGCTTCGTGCTGCTCGGCCTCGAAGTGCTGGTGCGCGGCGAGGAGCGTTATGCCCGCGTCGGCTCCGGCGCGGCGCGATATCAACAGCGTACGCGCCTCGGACGCGCCACGGTCCCAAGTCTGGTCTTGCTTGTCGTCACCACGCTGCTGGCGCTTGGCGTGCCCTTCGTCACCATCGGACGTTGGCTCGTCGCCGGCGGCGCCGATGTCTGGCGCTTCGACGAAATCGGCCTGGCGCTCGGCCAGACGCTGTTCCTGTCGCTTGCCGGCGCGCTGCTCGCCACCCTTGCCGCCATGCCGATGGCCTGGATCTCGATCCGTGCGCCGGGTCCGCTGCAGCGCCTGCTGGAGGGCTGCAACTACATCGTCGGATCGCTGCCCGGGGTGGTGATCGCGCTGGCCCTGGTTACCATTACGGTGCGCATCGCCCTGCCGCTCTATCAGACCTTGTTCACGATCCTGGTCGCCTATGCGCTGATGTTCCTGCCGCGCGCTTTGGTCAGCCTGCGGGCGTCGATCGCGCAGGCGCCGGTCGAGCTCGAACGCGCCGCGTCCAGCCTCGGCCGTCCGCCGCTCAACGCGCTTTGGTCGACGACGATCCGCCTGTCGGCGCCGGGCGCGGCTGCCGGCATGGCGCTGGTGGCGCTCGGCATCATGAACGAACTGACCGCGACCCAGATGCTGGCGCCGAACGGCACCCGCACGCTGGCGATGGCGTTCTGGTCCTATAGCGGCGAGATCGATTACGCCTCTGCGGCGCCTTACGCCTTCATCATGGTGGCGATGTCGCTGCCGCTGACCTGGCTGCTCTATGTCCAGTCGAAACGGATGGCTGGACGATGAGCTTTCTCGAACTCAAGGACCTGCACAAGCATTATGGCCCGGTCGCAGCCCTTGCCGGCGTCGATCTGAGCGTCGCCAGCGGTAGCCGCACCGCGATCGTCGGCCCGTCCGGTTGCGGCAAGACGACCTTGCTGCGGCTGATCGCCGGCTTCGAGGCGCCTGACCAGGGCCGCATCGTGCTCGACGGCGAGGTGCTGGCCAATGGCGGTGCCGCCGTGCCGGCGCACCGGCGCGGTATCGGCCTGGTGGCGCAGGACGGCGCCCTGTTCCCGCATCTGACCATATCGGACAATATCGGCTTCGGCATGCGCCGCGGCGAGGACAAGCGCACCGAGCGCATCACCGAGCTCGCCTACATCGTCGGGCTCGACAAGGCGATCCTCAAGCGCCGCCCGCACGAACTCTCCGGCGGCCAGCAGCAGCGTGTGGCGCTCGCCCGCGCCATGGCGATGAAGCCGCGGCTGATGCTCCTTGACGAGCCGTTCTCGGCGCTCGACACCGGCCTGCGCGCTTCGATGCGCAAGGCGGTGGCCGAGCTTCTGGAGGCAGCCGGCATCACCACCATCCTGGTGACGCACGACCAGGCCGAGGCGCTGTCCTTCGCCAGCCAGGTGGCGGTGATGCGCGATGGCAAGTTCTCGCAGGTCGGCACGCCGCGCGAGCTCTACCTCAGGCCCAAGGACAGGATGATCGCGGAGTTCCTCGGCGACGCCATCATCCTGCCGGCAAGGGTCTCGGGGGGCTTCGCCACCTCGCCGCTCGGTCGCATCGCCGTCGACACGTCGGACAGCCGCGATGTCGCCCGCATCATGCTGCGGCCCGAGCAGATAGCGCTGAAACGCACGTCGCGCGAGGGCATGTCGGGCACTCCCGACATGCTGTTCGGCGAGGTCACGGAATCGGAATTCGCCGGCTCGATGTGCACGATCGCGGTGCGGCTCTTGAACAATGCCGATCCGCCCGACGCCGCCGCGATCGGCAACACGCCGCTGATCCTGCGCAAATCCGGCATGGACGCGCCGGCGATCGGCGAGATCGTGCGGCTCACCGTATCGGGAAAGGCGCATGTATTCGCCTGAGCGTTCGACAGGCTTCCCTTGGTTTCAGCCAAGGCCGCGCCGTTGATTTGCTTCAGGCCGTTTGCGACCCGGCGACCACTGTCACGAGCGTGCCGCTTTCCGCTGAATAAACGGGCCACCGCTCGAGAAAATCGCAGCCATGCACAATCAATCGCTCGTTGGCGCTGTCGACGAGGATGACGGCGTAGGAGGGCGGCGCCTGCTCGACGATCTCGCTCGATCTGTCGAGCGCAAGTTCGAACCGGGCGTGCAGGCCGCGCTGCGCCGAGAACGGGATGCCGGCGACGGTGCCGGATATGTCGCGATGGACATGGCCGAAGAAGATGTGGCGGACGTTGCCATGGCGCCGCATCAGGGCCAGGAACCGCCCGGGATTCCCCAAGCCGAGCCGATCGAGCTGCGGCAGGCCGAGTTGGACCGGCGGATGGTGCATGAAGACGTAGACCGGCTTGCCGGCCGCCTCTCCGAGCCGGGCTTCGAGCCAGGCAAGCCGCCTGTCGCACAACTCGCCCTCGATGCGTCCTTCCGCCAAGCCGTCGAGGAACAACAGCACCTCGTCGGCCGTTTCGTGAGCCGACTGCACGAAGCCGTTCTCGTCGACGGCAATTTCGGGAAACGCCGCGACAAGAGGGGCCCGTCGGTCATGGTTCCCCGGCAGCAGCCGCCACGGCACCGACAACCCGCTCAAGGCTGACCTGAGATCGGCATAGCTCTCTGGCGCGCCGGTTTCCGTCAGGTCGCCGGTGAAGACACAAAGTGCTGCGTCGGCATGGTGCGCATTGACGTGCGCGATGCATGAGGCCAGCCGCTGATGCAGGTCGGCGCCATAATGGCGCTCGCCTTGCCGGCCGAGATGGACGTCCGTGACCTGAATGATTTTCATGGCGCATTTCCTGGACACTGACCAGCCGCAGCCGGGCTGGACGCTGATAACAGGGCTCGGGAATCAGAGCGCCGGCTCGCGAACGGAAGCCTTGAAGACATCGAGGCGGCTTCCCGTTTCCGACGAGAAGAAATGCATGTCGTCAGGCGGAAGCTTCAGGCCGACCGCACTGCCGGGCTCGGGATGCACGGCCTCCGACGTCATCACCGAGAACGGCGCGCCGTCTAGATCGACATAGATGACCCGCCCGGCGCCCAATTCCTCGACCAGGTCGACAGTCGCCTCAAGCGCGCCCGCCGTGCCGGGCGCCACCAGCCGGACAGCTTCCGGCCGGATGCCCATCGCGACCCGCGTGCCGACCGGCATGCCGGCCCGACCAATAGCCAGGCGTCGGCTGCCGCCGAGCAGCGAAAGTCCATCGAGCTCGACCGTGCCTTCCAGCATGTTCATGGCCGGCGCGCCGACGAAGGTGGCGACGAAACGGCTGGCCGGCCGGCTGTAGACTTCGGCTGGCGTGCCGACCTGCTCGACCCGCCCGCCATTCATCACCACCAGCCGGTCGGCAAGCGTCATCGCCTCGACCTGGTCGTGGGTGACGAAGACCGACGTAGCGTTCAGCCGCCGATGCAGCTTGCGGATTTCCGAACGCATCTGGACGCGCAGCTTGGCGTCGAGATTGGAAAGCGGCTCGTCGAAGAGAAAGACCTTGGGCTCGCGGATCATGGCCCGGCCCATGGCGACGCGCTGGCGCTGGCCGCCGGAAAGCGCCATCGGCTTGCGATCGAGCAACTGTTCGAGTTCCAGGATGCGCGCGACCGCCTGGATTCGCTGCATGCGTTCGGCGGCGGGAACGCCGGCGACCTTCAGCGAATAGCCGATATTCTGCGCCACGCTCATATGCGGGTAGAGCGCGTAGTTCTGGAACACCATGGCGCAGCCGCGCTCGCGCGGCTCCAGCCTGTTGACGACAGTGCCGTCGATGGCAATCGTGCCGTCGGAAATCTCCTCCAGCCCGGCGATCATGCGCAGCAGCGTGGATTTGCCGCAACCCGATGGCCCGAGGATGACGACGAACTGGCCCGACGCGATGTCGAGGTCGACGCCGTGCACGACCTGCATCTTGGCGTAGCTCTTCTTCACGTCGCGAATGGTGATGGAGGCCATGGGCTGTCCTTTCCAGGTCACTTTTCGGTGGCGATCAGGCCGCGCACGAACCAGCGCTGCATGGCGACCACGACGATCAGCGGCGGCAGCATGACGATCAGCGTGCCGGCCATGGCGATATGCCATTCCGGAGCGCCGCCGACATTGGGGATAAGCTGCTTGAGTTCGGTGACGGCTGTCGCATGCGACTGATCGGTGGTGATGAGCAGCGGCCACAAATATTGGTTCCACGCCCACAGGAACATGATGGTCCCGAGCGCCGCCATATTGTTGCGCGACAGCGGCAGCAGGATATCGATGAAGAAGCGTAGCGCGCCGGCACCATCCATGCGCGCCGCCTCCGTCAGCTCATCCGGCACCGTCAGGAAGAACTGCCGGTAGAGAAACGTGCCGGTGGCCGTGGCGATCAGCGGCATGATCAGGCCGGTATAGGAATTGAGCAGCCCGAGGCTGAGCGAGACCTGCACGCCCGACACCTTTTCGATCAGCCAGCTCAAGCCCGTAACATCAAGGATGGCCTGATAGGGCGAGAGCACATCGGCGACGACCGCGTAGGTCGGCACGATGCGCACTTCCAGCGGCAGCATCAGGGTGACGAAGATCAGCCAGAAGATGAAGGTGCGCCCGGGATAGCGGAAATAGACGATGGAAAAGGCGGTGAGCGCCGATATGATCACTTTGCCTGCCGCGACGCCGGCAGCCATGATGAAACTGTTCAGCAGCTTGGGGCCGAGGTCGGCTGTCGTCCATGCCGTTTTGATGTTGAGCCAGAAATCGCTGCCCGGCAGCAGCGACATCGGCACGTCGTTGACATCCCTGAGATTGTGCGACGCGGCAATCGCCACGATCACGAACGGCGCGACGCAAAAGACGAAGCCGACGAACAGGATCAGATGGGTGAAAAAATTGAGGAAGGGTGTGCGCTCTACCATGTCCGCCTCACCTGTAGTGCACGCGCCGCTCGATGAAGCGGAACTGGAAGATGGTGAGCACGATGATGAGCAGCATCAGGATGATGCTCTGCGCGGCGGCGCCCGAATAGTCCAAGCCTTTGAAACCGTCGGAATAGATCTTGTAGACCATCAGATTGGTCGCGTTGGCCGGGCCGCCGGCGGTCATGATATCGACGATGCCGAAGGAATCCTGGAAGCTCTCGGTGATGTTGATGACCAGCAGGAAGAAGATGGTCGGCGTGATCAGCGGGAACTGGATATCCCAGAAGCGCCTGAGAACGCCTGACCCATCCATCGCCGCCGCCTCGATCAGCGAGCGCGGGATGGCTTGGAAGGCGGCAAGGAAGAAGATGAAGTTATAGCCGACATATTTCCAGGAAAAGGCCGCGATAATCGAGGCCATGGCGTCCGTGCCGTCGAGGCCGGGATCCCAGAAGCCGGGCCAGACCCGGTTGACGACGGCCATGAAGCCGGCTTCCGGTGCCAGGATGAAGCGGAACGCCAGCGCCAGCGCCGGCGCTGCTATGCCATAAGGCCAGATCAGCACCACTCGATAGAAACGGGAGCCGGCAAGTTGCCGGTCCGTCAAGGCCGCGAGCACGAGCGCGATGAACATCGCCAGGCCGGTGCTGGTAGCGGCAAAGACAAGGCTGGCGCTGATCGAATTCCAGTAATCGGCGTTGGACAGGATCGAGCGAAAATTGTCGAGCCCGACCCAGATGTTGCCGCCGCCCCAAGGCTGCTGCAGCGTCAGCGACCAGTACACGGCCTGGCCTGCCGGCCAGTAGAAGAATGTGAAGATCAGGAGGAGCTGCGGCACCGCGAAAAGGATGCCGACAGTCCACCTGCTGAAAGTAACGCGTTTTTCCATTGGTCCGCCGGCGCCGCTTTGACAGCTAGCTTGGAGCAAAGTGAGATTAGTAACGAAACGGCCGCCCGTCGACCCGAGCATGATCCCGAAAAGTGGAAACTGGCTTTCGAAAAATCACGCCTAGGTTTTCGACGGGCAGCCTGGCATTCCAGGGCTCAGGGCAGCGTCTTGCCCGGATAGGTCTGCTGGAAGCGGTCGAGGATGGCGTCGCCATTCTTGACCAGCGTGTCGAGGCCTTGCTGGACGCTGAGCTTGTTGGCGAAGATTGCCTGCATCTGCGTGCCGAACTCGGCGCGGATCTGGGTGAAGTTGCCCAGACGGATGCCGCGGGTGATTTCCGTCGGCTCGGACGCAGTCAGGCTGGCAATTGCGACCTCACGGCCCTTGTAAGGCGCCTTGTCGTAGAAGCCTTGGCCCTTCATGTAGTCGAAGCCCGACTTCGTCACCGGAATGTAGCCGGTGTTGGTCGACCAGAACAAAGCGGTCTTGGGATCGTGGATGAAGTTGAGGAAGGCGGCAGCGCCCTTGTATTCGGCATCCGACTTGCCGGAAAGCACCCACAGCGAAGCGCCGCCGACGAGCGAATTCTTGCGCTCCGTGCCGGCATAGACCGGCAGTTCGGCGACATCCCAGTTCATGCCTTCCTTCTGCGTCCTGCCGACCGTGCCGTGGTCGCCGACCGAGGTCAGGATTACCTGGCAGGAGCCGGAGGCGAAGGCCTGTACCATGTCCTGGCCGAGGTCCTTGGACTTAATCTTGATCAGGCCGGCATCATACCACTTCTTGAGATCGGTGACGTACTGGACGAACTTGGTCTTGTTGACTTCGAGACGCGCGTCGAGGCCGTCATAGCCATTGTTCTTGGTGGCGATCGGCTGGTTATGGAGAGCCGAGAACTGCTCCATCAGCTGCCAGCTTTCGTTGGCCGAGATGTTGATCGCCATCGGGCAATCATAGCCGGCGTCCTTCAACGCCTTGAGGTCGGCGCCGACATCTTCCCAGGTCTTCGGCGCTTCGGTCTTGCCGATCTTGGCGAAGGCGTCCTTGTTCCAGTACATCAAAGGGGTCGACGAATTGAACGGAAAGGACAGCATCTCGCCCTTCGAGGTCGCGTAGTAGCGCGCGATGCCGGGGAAATAGTCGGCGTAGTCGATCTTGTAGCCGTTCTCTTCCATCAGCTTGTCGGCGGGCTTGTAGGCGCCCGACAGCATCATGGTGGCGGTGCCGACGTCGTAGACCTGAACCACTGCGGGCTGCTTGCCGGCGCGGAAGGCGGCGATCGTATTCTGCAGCGTGGCGTCGTAATTGCCCTGGCTGGTGCAGACGACTTCATAATCGGACTGCGAAGCATTGAAGTTCTTGCACAGTGTGTCGACGACGCGGGCGAGATCGCCCGACAGGCCGAACCAGAAATCGAACTTTACCGGCTCCGCAAAGGCAGGAACCGCAAGCACCGTGCTGAGCGCGCCTGCGGCAAGGGCAGCGAGGCCCCGCTTGATGATGGTCATGTTTCTTCCCTCTTGATGGCTGTTGACAAGGGTCTTGCGCAAGTCCTTGCCCGCTCTCTTAGAGAAGGTATGTGACAGTTCTGTTGTGGCCCCTCAGGCCTGTGGACAGCCCGTCTTTCCTCCCCCTCGGCGGTTGCCCCGGCCTGAAGATGTCATGCCGGCGCCTTATGCAACTAGGGCGGTTGCCGATGGGGTAAAGACCATCATGATTACCCGGCTAAAAATGTTGGTGCGGCTGACCCGTGCAACCGCGCCTGCCGTTCTCGTCGCAGCGCCGGATGGCAGCCCGGGCTGCGATCATCAAGCTCAGGCGGCGACCGTTCGCGTGGAATAGCTCGGCCTGGTTCTTTACGATCCGAGTGCCGCCTCAACCAACCGTTTGGCGTCCGGTCCCGACCATTCCGCCGGGCCGTTCATATGGGCGATCAGGCAGCCTTCGCCGTCGATGAGCATGGTGACGGGAAGGCCGAGTGCGAGGCCGCGTTTCTTGAGATCGTTGAACAGCGCCATGGTGGAATCCCGGTAGTAGCCGAGCGTCGCGACGCCAGTGTCCTTCAGGAACTTCTTCGGCTTCACATCGTCGCCGGCATCGACATTGACGGCGACCACCTGAAACACGTCGCTGCCCTTCTCTCTCTGCAGCGCATCCAGGGCCGGCATTTCCGCGCGGCACGGCGCGCACCATGTGGCCCACAGATTGAGCAGCACCGTTTTCCCCGCTTGGTCGGCGATCGTCATCGGCTTGCCATCCGGACCATTGAAGGCGAGGGCTTTCATCGATTGCGGCGGATCGGCAGGCAAAAGTGCTGCAACCTCACCCGTGGCCGCGGCCGCGACCTTCTTGGCGCGCTCGCTCTTGGCGGCGCAGGCAACATCGTCCTTGCTGTCGCCGACCGCTGCCTGCTGCGCGGCATTGTTGCCAGACCGGCTCTCGCTGACATATACCGCGACCGCACCGGCCAGCGCTCCCGCCACCAGGGCGGCGAGGATCAGGCGCGGGGCCGGGAAAAATCTACTACCGTCTGCCATTTTCTCAAAACTGCTCCGAAGCACGGGTTATAGCGATGAGCGACAAGAAGACCAGCAACCAGATGTGGGGCGGACGTTTTGCCTCGGGTCCCGCCGCGATCATGGAAGCGATCAACGCGTCGATCTCGTTCGATCGCAAACTCTATGCGCAGGACATAAGAGGCTCGATCGCCCACAGCGACATGCTGGCGCAAACGGGCATTATTTCGGCGGCCGATCAAGAAAAAATCGCGCACGGCCTGAACACGATCCTGAAAGAGATCGAGGCCGGCACGTTCGAGTTCTCGACCAGGCTGGAAGACATCCACATGAATATCGAGGCCCGCCTCGCCGACCTGATCGGTCCGGCGGCCGGACGGCTGCACACCGCCCGCTCGCGCAACGACCAGGTGGCGGTCGATTTGAGGCTGTGGGTCAAGGACGAATGCTTTCGCGTCGCCGAGGCGTTGAAAGGGCTGATCGAGGCGCTGCTGGCACGGGCCGAGGAACATGCGGCGACGGTTATGCCGGGCTTCACCCACATGCAGGCAGCGCAGCCGGTGACCTTCGGGCATCACTGCATGGCCTATGTCGAGATGTTTTCGCGCGACCTGTCGCGGGTCCGCGACGCGATTGAACGGATGGACGAAAGCCCGCTCGGTGCCGCAGCACTTGCCGGCACCAGCTTCCCGATCGACCGCCACAAGACCGCCAAGGCGCTTGGCTTTCGCGAGCCGATGCGCAATTCGCTGGACAGCGTTTCGGATCGCGATTTTGCACTGGAGTTCCTCGGCATGGCCGCGATCTGCGCCACGCATCTGTCGCGGCTGGCGGAAGAAATCATCATCTGGTCGACGCCGCAGTTCGGCTTCGTCAGGTTGTCGGACTCGTTCTCCACCGGTTCCTCGATCATGCCGCAGAAGAAGAACCCGGACGCGGCCGAACTGGTGCGCGGCAAGACCGGCCGCGTCACCGGCCATCTGGTCGGCCTGCTGACGGTGATGAAGGGCATGCCTTTGACCTATGGCAAGGACATGCAGGAAGACAAGGAATCGGTGTTCGACGCCGCCGAAACGCTCGACCTGATGCTGGCCGCGATGACCGGCATGGTCTCGGACATGACTATCAACGCCGCTGCCATGAAGAAGGCGGCCGGGTCCGGCCACGCGACCGCGACCGATCTGGCGGACTGGCTGGTGCGAACGCTCGGCCTGCCGTTCCGCATGGCGCATCACGTTACCGGCCGCGCGGTGGCGCTGGCGGAAGAGAAGAAAGTGGGGCTGGAGAAGCTCTCTCTGGAGGATCTGCAATCGATCGATCCCGGCATCACGTCGGATATATTCTCGGTGCTGGCGGTGCAGAATTCGGTCAAGAGCCGCACCAGTTTCGGCGGCACCGCGCCATCGGAAGTGAGGAAGCAGATCCGCAGCTGGAAAAAGCGATTGTCGAAAGCGTGATGTCGGATATTGCGGCCAGCAATATCCGGGGTGCAATACCCCGCGAACTCGGCTAAAAGCGGCGGCTGGCAAAAGCTTCGGACGGATGGATCGATGACGGTAAGCAGGATTTTGTTGACGCTGTCGCTGCTGGCGGCGATGGCGGCCGTTACGGCCTGCGGCCGGAGGGGCGGTCTCGACACGCCCTATGAGGCAGCGGTCCAAGCGCGCAAGGATGCTTCAAAAGCCCATCAGCCTGTGCCGCCGGAGCCGGAAAAACCGGTCGAGGACAAGAAGTTCATCCTCGACCCGCTGATCTAGAGCCGATGAGGCCGTCTGGTCTCATCGCACTCCAACTTTCCGGAACCAGTCTCGTGAACCATTTCGACTACCGCGACGGCGTGCTGCATGCCGAGGACGTGGCGATCCCCGATATCGCCGCGCAAATCGGCACGCCGTTCTACTGCTATTCGACGGCCACCTTGGCCAGGCACTACCGGGTGTTTGCCCAAGCCTTCTCCGGCCTCGACGCGATGGTCTGCTACGCCATGAAGGCCAATTCCAACCAGGCGGTGCTGCGGACGCTGGCAAAGCTCGGCGCCGGGGCCGATGTGGTGTCGGAAGGCGAATTGCGCCGGGCGCTTGCGGCCGGCATCCCGGCAAGCAAGATACTGTTCTCGGGCGTCGGCAAGACCAAGCGCGAAATGGACTTCGCGCTCAACGCCGGCATCCTCTGCTTCAACGTCGAGTCCGAGCCTGAACTGGAGTTGCTGTCGGCCCGCGCCGTAGCCCTTGGCAAGGTGGCATCGATCTCGCTGCGCATCAATCCCGACGTCGACGCCAGGACCCACAAGAAGATCTCAACCGGCAAGGCCGAGAACAAGTTCGGCATTCCGTGGCAGAGGGCGCGGCAGGTCTATGCCCGCGCGGCGCAGCTTCCGGGCATCAAGGTCACCGGCATCGATACCCATATCGGCAGTCAGATCACCGAGCTGCAGCCTTTCGACGACGCCTTTGCCTTGCTTGTGGATCTGGTCGGTGCGCTGCGCACTGACGGCCACGCCATCGAGCACATTGATCTCGGCGGCGGCCTCGGCATTCCCTACCGCGTCGACAACAACCCGCCGCCCCTGCCTGACGCCTATGCCCAGATCGTCAGGAAGCATGTCACCAATCTCGGGCTGAAGGTGATGTTCGAGCCGGGCCGGCTGATATCAGGCAATGCCGGCATCCTTGTCTCGGAAGTGATCTTCGTGAAGGAAGGCGCCGCCAAGAATTTCCTGGTCGTCGACGCCGCCATGAACGATCTGATCCGGCCGACGCTCTACGATGCCTTCCACGACATCCGTCCGGTCGTTCTGCCGCCGGCCGACGCGCCGCGCATGATGGTCGATGTGGTCGGCCCGGTCTGCGAAACCGGCGATTATCTCGGCCTCGACCGCGATTTGCCCAGGCTGAAGGCGGGCGACCTGATTGCCGTTTCCACGGCCGGAGCCTACGGCGCCGTACAGGCCGGCACCTACAACACTCGCCTGCTGGTGCCCGAGGTGCTGGTAGACGCCGACCGCTTCCACGTCGTGCGTCCACGCCCGACCTATGACGATCTTATCGGGCTGGATTCGGTTCCGGACTGGCTGGCATAGAAGCCCGTCGTCCTTATCGCTTCCGACGAAGGAAAGAAGCGGTTCCTCGGCGATCCGGTCGCGGAACGAAGAATTCGTAGCTGCCTAATGCGACCCACAGGACGGCGTTAAACACGCCGCCGAGGCCAATAGCGGGCATGTGGTGCTTCGCTCGAAAAAGTTTCTGTATATACAAAAACACTTGAAAAGAGGCGCGTTTCTGTATATACAGAAATTGTCGGAGCTGACAGTGATGAAGTTCAAGTGGGACGACGAAAAGGCGAGGAGGAACAAAGCCAAACATGGGGTGTCGTTCGAACTCGCCGAAATTTTCGATTTCGACAATGCCATGATCGTCGAAGATGCGACCGAAGATTATGACGAGGAGAGGTCATTGGGATCGGTTTCATTGGCAACAAGATCCATCAGATCGTCTACACTCCGCGTAGCGGAAACATTCGAGTCATTTCCCTCCGCCGCGCTACCAAAGAGGAGATCAGGGGCTATGTCGAATACCTCGAAACCGGCTACTAAAAGTGGCGCCAACATCAGAGCTAAGCGGGCATCCTCTCCTATGAAGTTCGCTGGAGGCGGGTCTGAGATGGATAGGGTCAGGAAGGCTGCGTTGATCGGGAAAAGCGAGCCGTCAAAAGTAAGTCTATTGAATCGGGCCAAGGCCGCTCTGGATGAAATGACGATCGAGGAAGACGCAGCCATTACCGCTGCGGCTCGAACAGATCCCGACGCACAGCCAAACCTGGCTGCAAGGCGCGGAAGGCCTCGATCGGATCACACGAAGATCGCGATATTGCTGAGGCTGGACCCTGATGTTGTTGAGAGCTTCAAGAAGAGTGGTTCTGGCTGGCAGACACGCATGAATGCTGCGTTGCGCGAGGCAGCCAATCTCGACTAGGAGGGATTGCGGGTGAGCGACCTACTCCGAAATCGGCGCAATCCTTGACCGCTTACAACCGGTTCTGGATGAGCATTCTGATGTCGGCGATCCTGTCCTCGTCGCGGCGGTAGAATGTCCATTGCTTGATGCGCTTGGCGCGCAACAGGCCAGCCTGGGTGAGCACGCGCATATGCTCGCTGAGCGTCGCCTGGGTGATGCCGAGCTTTTCGGCAATCAGCAGCGCGCAAACACCGTCCTCGACCAGATCGCCGTCCGCTTGGCGCGGGAAATGCGCCCGCGGATCCTTCAGCCAGTCGAGGACCAGCAGCCTGCGTTCGTTGGCGATCGCCTTGAAGACATCGACCTCTTGCATTTAGCCATTTTGCCAAGTTACTAATTACTGTCAATCCCAGGGAGATGATCATGTCGCAGGGCACCGTCACACGCGAACGCATTGCCGCGATGGAACCGCGCATCCGCCCCTATGTGCGCCACACGCCGGTGCTGCGCGTCGACATGGCCGACTTCGACCGCCCGCCCCTGGCGCTCGACCTGAAGCTCGAATGCCTGCAGCATTCCGGCTCGTTCAAGGCGCGCGGCGCTTTCACCAACCTGCTCGAACGGCCGGTTCCCAAGGCCGGCGTCGTCGCCGCCTCGGGCGGCAACCATGGCGCGGCCGTCGCCTACGCCGCCAAACGGCTGGGTCACAAGGCGACCATCTTCGTTCCCGAAGTGAGCCCGCCGGCCAAGCTGGAGCGCATTCGCGGCTATGGCGCCGAACTGGTCGTCGGCGGCGCCCGCTATGCCGAGGCCCTGGCCGCCAGCGAACGCTTCGCCGAGGAGACCGGCGCCTTGCAGATCCATGCCTTCAACCAGGAGGAAACGCTGATCGGCCAAGGCACGCTCGGGCTTGAGATCGAAAGCGATTTGCCTCGGGTCGACACGTTGCTGGTCGCCGTCGGCGGCGGCGGCTTGATCGGCGGTATCGCCGCCTGGTTTGCCGGCCGCATCCGCATCATTGCCGTCGAGCCCGAGGGCGCGCCGACGCTACATCGCGCCTTCGAGGCCGGACGCCCGGTCGACGCGCCGGCAGAAGGCATCGCCGCCGATTCGCTGGCGCCCAAACGCGTCGGCGAAATGATGTTTCCGATCGCCGAGGCTTTCGTCGAGCGTTCCATCCTGGTCAGCGACGACGAGATCATAGCCGCGCAGAAAGCGCTGTGGAACCGGACGCGCATCATCTCCGAACCGGGTGGCGCCGCGGCATTCGCTGCGGTGCTGTCCGGGCGCTACGCGCCGGCACCTGGTGAGCGCGTCGCCGTGCTGGTCTGCGGAGCAAACACAAATCCCGCGAATTTCTGACGGGAACCATCCGCGCGGGCTTCACGTTTTTGCAAACTGCCTCGCCTTTGCCGTGTTTGCTGGTATTCTTCGAGTCGCGAGGACAGGGCTATCCCGCCCGCCTTCAGGAAGGGCCGATGACGGAACGACCCACCTTCAGCAGCGATCGCGGCCTGGCCGGGCGCCTTGCCCTGAGCCGACTGGCGACGCGGGTCTCGATGATGGTCGAGCGTGGCTGGCCGCTGCTGCTTCCGCTCATCCTTGTCGCCAGCCTGTTCCTCAGCATCTCCTGGCTCGGCATTTTCTCCCGGCTGCCGGATTTCGCGCGTATCGGCCTGATTGCTGCATTCGGCATGGCAACGCTGGCCGCGCTCTATCCGTTGCGCTTTTTCCGCATGCCTGGCGACGCCGAAATCGACCGCCGGATCGAAGCGGCCAATCAACTGTTGCACAGCCCCGTGCTGGTGCAGACCGACCGGCCAAGCGGGCGCGAAACCAGCTTCTCGCAGGCGCTGTGGCGCGAGCACCAGAAGCGCATGGCGCGAAAGCTCGATAGCCTTGGCTCCGACCTGCCGCGCGCGCGCGTGCCGGAGCGCGACCCCTGGGGGCTGCGCGCGCTGGCCGCGCTCCTGCTCGTCACCGCCTTTGCCTTCTCCTTCGGGCCGAGCGGTGGGCGGATCTCCGACGGGTTCAGCGCCCGTGGTACGCATGACGTACTGCCGTCGCGCATAGATGCATGGGTGACGCCGCCGGCCTATACCGGCAAACCACCGATCTTCCTGACCGCCGGCGCCAACCAGACGACGCCAACCTTTACCGTTCCGGAAGGCAGCGACGTCTCGCTACGCGTGACCGGCGGGTCGGGCGAGGAAACGCTTGCCTATGCCGCCAAGGACGGCAATGCGCGCACGATCGATCCGGCCAGCGCGCCGCTCGCCGCCACGGTCAAGCCGGCAGCAAGCCCGGCGGCGCCTTCCCAGGTCCGCCAGTTCACCGATAGGCTGATAGGCGATGGCACGCTGACGCTGAAGTCCGGCGGGGACGAGCTCGGCCGCTGGGCCTTCGCGGTGCTGCCCGACAAACCGCCGCAGATCCGTTTTGTCGGTGAGCCTAAGCGCGCCGTCAACGGCGCCTTCGAACTCAACTACCAGATCGACGACGACTACGGCGCCGCCAATGCCAAGGCGATTTTCGCGCTGGCCGACCCGCAGGCGCCGGGCGCGCATCCGCTCTATGGTCCGCCCGAGATGCCGTTGACACTGCCGCGCCGCGGCGGCAAGTCGAATGCCGCCAGGACTTCGAAGGACCTGACCGAGCATGTCTGGGCCGGCGGCAACATCAGGCTGGCGCTCGTCGCTACCGACGATGCCGGGCATACGGCGACCAGCGAGACCAAGACGCTTGTGATGCCGCAGCGGCCGTTCACCAACCCGCTGGCCCGGGCCGTGATCGAACAGCGCCGCCTGCTGGCGCTCGACGCCAATGCCAAGCCGCGCGTGCTCGACCTGATGGATGCGATCACGCTCAGGCCTGAAGACACGTTCAACAATATGTCCCACTACCTTGCCATCATGAGCGCGCGCAGCCGGCTGAAGCAGGCCGACAGCGATGACGAGTTGCGCAACGAGGTGTCCTATCTCTGGGAAATCGCGCTCGGCATCGAGGAAGGCAATCTCTCGGCCGCCGAGAAGCGGTTGCGCCAGGCGCAGCAGGCGCTGGAGGACGCTATCAAGAACGGCGCCAGCGACCAGGAGATCGAAAAGGCGATGAAGGAACTGCGCGAGGCGATGAACCAGTTCCTGCAGGAGTTCGCCGAACGCGCCAAGCAAAATCCGAACGCACCGCAGATGCAGCAGAACGGCCAGGAACTGCGCCAGAGCGACATCGACCGCATGATGGACCAGATCGAGAATCTGGCGAAGTCGGGTGACCGCGACAAGGCGCAGCAATTGCTGTCGCAGCTGCAGGACATGATGAACAATCTCCAGGCCGGTCGTCAGCAGCAGGGCGGGCAGCAGGACAGCGAGATGCGCCAGCAGATGGACAAGCTCGGCGATATCCTGCGGCGCCAGCAGGAGATGATGAACGATACGTTCCGCATGGACCAGATGCAGCGCGGCGATCGCCAGCGCGGCCAGAACCGCGACGAGCAGCTTGGCGAAGGCAGCGGCGAGGACCAGGACAAGCCGGGTGTCGGCCAGGACCGCGATCCGCTCGCCAAGCCGAAGACGATGACACCGCAGGAATTCGCCGATGCGCTGAAGCAGTTGCAGGAAGGTCAGGGCCAGCTGAAGAGCGACCTTGAGCAATTGAAGAAGGGCCTGGAAGGCATGGGCATGGAGCCCAATGAAGGATTTGGCGAGGCCGGCAAATCGATGGGCAACGCCGAACAGGCGCTTGGCAAGGGTGAAGGCGACCAGGCTGTCGGCCACCAGGGCCGCGCGCTCGAGGCGTTGCGCAAGGGCGCCAAGGACATGATGAAACAGATGCAGGCCATGCAAGGCGACCAGGGCGGCAGCGAGCAAGGCGGCCGCCAGCAGAATGCCGATCGTGATCCGCTCGGCCGGCCACGCGCCAGCCAGGGTCCCGATTTCGGCGATTCTGTGAAAGTACCCGACGAGATCGACGTCCAGCGCGCGCGCCAAATCCTGGAAGCGATCCGCAAGCGGCTCGGCAATGCGCTCAGCCCCGACATCGAGCGCAGCTATCTGGAACGGCTGCTGGAGCTGAAATAGGGGTAGCCGCCCTCTTCAATCCTGCCCGGACGTTTCCGCAACGGTTGCACCACAATGCCCAGACTTGGCACCGTCACGCCCCATCCTGCGCATCTTCGACATTGCCAAGGCGCGCGAATTCTATGTCGGCTTCCTCGGCTTCGACGTGGAATGGGAACATCGCTTCGACGACAACGCGCCGCTCTACATGGCGATCGGCCGCGACGGCTGCGTCCTGCACCTCAGCGAACACCACGGCGACGGCGCGCCTGGCATTGCCGTACGCATCAAGGTCGAGGACATCGCTGCCCTGCATCGCGAACTGAGAGCCAAGAAATACCGCTTCGCCAGGCCCGGCCTGGAAGAAACACCGTGGAAGACCCGCGAGGTTTCGGTTGCCGACCCGTTCGGCAACCGGCTGCATTTCTACGAGGATGTGACCGGTTAGCTCTGCCTGTTGACGAACGCTTCGCGAATTGCCTCTTGCATGCCGTCGATCGCCTCGCCTGACGCATTCGGGTTGCGGTGCATCACCACATTCGAGGAATCGATGTCGCCGAACCCATCCGCTGACGTGAGTTCGCGACAATCCGCCGGAATATTGCTGCGCGAAATCGGCGCGATGGCCAGCCCCGACGTGACGGCAAGCTTCAGGCCGCCGGTGGTGTCGCTGGTATAGGCGACACGATAGGCAAGCCCGCTCTGCTCTAGCGATTTGATGGCGAAGTCCTTGCACCAGCCGGCCCTGTTGTAGAGGGCGATCGGCACCGGGTGCTCCTCATGCATGTGATGCAGGTTCGATGTCACCCACACGGTCGGATCGTGCATCAGCACTTCACCCCCGGAAGGATCCTGCCATTCGAACACCACGCACAGATCGAGTTCGCCGGCAGCCAGAGCCGCGATCTGCGCACCCGAATGTGCATAGCGCACGGTGACCTCGACCTCGGTGTGAAGTTTCGAGAATGCACCGAGAGCGCGCGACAGGATGGCATGGCCATATTCTTCCGGAATGCCGATGCGCACGGGCCCGCCCAGCGGCGCTGCAGCCATCGAGGCGGCAGTCTCGTCGAGCAGCGAAACGATGCGGCGGGCATTGACGATAAGTTCGCCGCCGCGCCGTGTCAGCGCGACGCCGCGCGACCCGCGCTCGAACAGGCTGTCGCCCACCAGCGCCTCGAGCTTCTTCATCTGCATCGACACCGCCGACTGGGTGCGGCCGGCCTGCTCCGCTGCCCTGGTGAAATTGCCGGCTTCGGCAATGGCCACGAAGGTGCGCAGGAGATCGCTGTCGAGGGTTGGGCGCATGATACCGTCATTAGAAAACTTGATTGCTGGTATCATTCCAATTCGTTTGCAACATGTCAAATGTCGGACGATAGTGGTCCTCACCCATTGGATATGTGGCTGCGAAATCGGCTGCGGACCAATCAAAAGTCCTCACTCGTGCCCGCTGCCCGAAACGGTGGCGGGTTCTTTTTACGCCGCAGGGAGCCCTAAATTCACATGCAGAATAGGATGGTGCTTGGCATCCTGAGCCTGTGCCTGGGCGTGCTGGTCTTCTCGTTGCAGGACCCGCTCGTCAAAGCCGTGTCGAGCGGCTATCCGGTGACCGAGGTGATGGCGATCCGCTCGATCGTCGCTCTGCCGATCCTGATCGTTCTCGTCCACGCCGATGTCGGCTTGCGGGCCATCCTGTCGCGGCGGTTCGGCCTGCTGACGGTGCGCGCCTTCATCCAGTTCACGTCCTACACAGCGTACTATCTGGCCATCGCCGCCTTGCCACTGGCTGACGCGGTGGCGCTCTATTTCATGACACCGCTGTGCATCATGGCTCTGGCCGGGCCGTATCTCGGCGAGCACGTCTCCTGGCGAACGCTGGCGACCGTGCTGATCGGGCTGTTCGGCGTCCTCGTGATGCTACGCCCTGGTGCCGGGCTGTTCGACTGGGCCGCACTGCTGTCGCTGGGTTCGGCGGCGCTCTACGCTTTTTCGCAGCTGATGGCGCGCAAGATCGGCGATACCGAATCGTCCACCGTCATGGCTTTCTATCAGAACGGCGCCTATCTGGTCGGCGCTGCGGTGGTTGCCGGCGCGTTTCACCTTGCCGGCGTAACGCACGCCGTCCACCCAAGCGTGGAATTCCTGGTGCGGTCCTGGCTGTGGCCGACGCTGCCGGATTTTCTCAAGATGGCGGCCTGCGGCTTTGTCGCCTCGGCCGGCATGATCCTGTTATCGCAGGCCTATCGTATGGCACCCGCCAACCGCGTCGCTACCTTCGAATACACCGGCATCCTGTGGTCGCCGCTGTGGGGATTTCTGTTCTTCGCCGAAGTGCCGCGGCCGGCGACCGTAATCGGTGCGGCCCTCATCATTGGCGCCGGTCTGCTGGCACTCAACACCGGGCGCAGCAAGACCGCCGCGCCCACACTCGCCGCCACCGATCCAGCCTGATCAGGCAAAGCAGACAAGCGCCCGTTCGACGCGCGAGCGGATTTCGGCCAGCGTGAAAGGCTTCTGCACGACATCGAGGATGATGCCGTCCAATTCCTCGGCGCGCTCGCGCTGGTCGGCATAGCCGGTCATCAGCATGATCTTCATCGACGGGAAAAGGGCTGCCGCGGCGGTGGCCATCTCTATGCCGTCCATCTCCGGCATGCGAATGTCGGAGACGACGAGATCGTAGCCGCCTTTCGCGGCCTGGATCAGCGACAGTCCCTGCGCACCGTCCGCCGCGATATCGATTGCGTGGCCGGCGCGTTCGAGCGCGCGGGCTGCGAGAGTGCGGACGGACTCATCGTCCTCGACGATCAGAAGCTTTGCCATGGCCGACATAGTTGGCCGCGAAAAGTTGACTTTTCCTGAAGGCGCAGAGGATCAGCGGACTTTTTGGAAGTCGCTCACACATCGCCTTTTACGACGCCGACGAATGGCAATTCGCGAAAGGCGTGCGCGACGTCCATGCCGTAGCCGACGACGAAATAGTCGGGGCAGTCGAAGCCGACATAATCGGCGTTGAGCGCGGTCTGGCGGCGCATGCGCTTGTCGAGCAGCACGGCGATGGAACAGCTTCTGGCGCCGCGCGACAGCATCAGGTCGCGGGTGAATGTCAGCGTCTTGCCCGATTCGAGAATGTCGTCGATCAACAGCACGTCGCGGCCGGCGACCTCATTGTCGATGTCGCGCAGCACCCTCACCTCGCCGCTGGTGGTGCCGGCGCCGTAGCTGGAAATGAAGATGAACTCGACTTCCGGCGACAGACCGACATCATGCATGGCGCGGATGAGGTCGGCGGCGAAGATGAACGATCCCTTCAGCACCGAAATCACCAGAAGATCGTGATAATCGTGCTCGGCAATCTCCTTGGCGAGCTCCAGATTGCGCCGTGCGATCGCCGATGCTGAAAACAGGACCTCGATGTCCTTGCCGCGTACAATTGGCATTTTTTGCCCCTAACGATGTTTACCCGCACGCTGTCGCGCCAAGGCGTATTGAGATTCAGGTCAAGCCGAGCCGGAGTCGAAGATGGGCGCGAAGCGACCGTTTGCAGACCGGCATCACCTGAATATCACTACACCTATTCGGCGAAGGTGACCGACACTGTCCTTACGCCGTTTCTAGGCACCTCGAGCCGGCTGGCAAAGCCGAATCTTTCGCCTGATGCCAGTGAACGGCCGGATGTCCCCAACGTATAGCGGATTGTGCGCCCGTCATTGCCGGTCACCCGGATTTCGAGCGGCGGCAGCCGTGCCGGCTTCGCGCCATCGTTGGCGGCCTCGCCGTCGACGAACAGCACCGGGTCCGGCCCGGAGCCGTCGACGCGTGACGTCACGCCTGAAATACTGAGCGCCGATGCCTGCCCGCTGGACAACAACGGGGTCTGGCGCACCAGCGCGTGTCCGCCGGAGACCCAGAAGGCGGCAAGCGCGGCGCCGATGCCGGCAATCCAGAAGATCGGCCCGCCGCGCGAGGCCGGTGGCCGTTCCAGCGGTGTCTCGGGCTTGCGCAGCATGTCCATGCCCTCGATGGACGGTGTGACGATTGCGCGCGGCTGTGGTGCCGCAGCTTCCCCGGCTGCGACTGTGCGCGGCATCACCACATAGTCGGCATCGATGATATCGGCTGCCGGGCCGCGCACGATCCGGTCCGTTGCGGCAATTGCCGCCGGATCGGTCATGATTTCGCCGGAAACCGGGCGCGCGGTTCGCTGGTCAGCCATCATGGCCTAGTTGCAGCCCTCGTTCGCTTTTTCGTTTCTTTTGCGTAAACGCAAATGGTTAACGCTTCCCCATCGGAGCCCTCGTGACAAGCCGAAAGAACTCTGGAATTAACCGCCGGTTAACCATGCCGGCCGAAGGTCTTTTCCCAGAACCGGCCGGCTCGCCGCCGCCAGGGTCGGATGACTTCAGATCGAATCGACCTGAAGTCTGAATCCGCCTCTGAATCAAAGAGACAGAGCATGATGTCGCCCGAAAACCGCTTCACACTTTTCGGCATCATGCTCTGACAATTTCAGGTCGTCGAAATTGATTCGCTTCGAAAATGTCGGCCTCCGCTATGGCATGGGTCCGGAAATCCTCCGCGATATTTCCCTGCACATCCCGGAGCGCTCGTTCCAGTTCCTGAGCGGGCCTTCGGGCGCCGGCAAGACGACCTTGCTGCGCCTCCTGTTCATGTCGCTGAAGCCGACGCGTGGGCTGATCACCATCTTCGGTAAGGACCGCTCGCGCATCTCGCGAGCCGAACTGCCGCACCTCAGGCGCCGTATCGGCGTGGTGTTCCAGGATTTTCGTCTGCTCGATCACATGACCACTTACGAGAACGTCGCCTTACCGCTGCGTGTGCGCGGGCGCGAGGAAGCAAGTTACCGCACCGACGTCACCGAGCTGTTGAAATGGGTTGGACTGGGCGAGCGCATGCATGTGCTGCCGCCGGTCCTGTCGGGCGGCGAGAAACAGCGCGCCGCGATCGCCCGCGCACTGATCGAGCAGCCGGAGATCCTGTTGGCCGACGAGCCTACCGGCAATGTCGATCCGCCGCTGGCGCGACGGTTGCTGCGGCTGTTCATCGAACTCAACCGGCTCGGCACCGCCGTGGTGATCGCCACCCACGATCTCGGCCTGATGGAACAGGTCGACGCGCGCCGCATGATCCTGGCCGGCGGAAGGCTGGACATCTATGACTGAGCTGTCCGCCGAACACCGTGAGGACGACGCCGGAGCGACCGTTGCTAGAGAGCGCACCCAGCGCCGGATGGCACCGATCGTGCCGGCCCAGAACATTGCCGGCCGCGCGCTGGTGCTGGTCATTGCCATCATGACCTTCCTGTCCTGCCTGACCTTCGGCGCGGTGACGCTGGTGCGCGACACGGCCTCGGTCTGGGAGAACCAGATCTCGCGCGAAGCGACGATCCAGATCAAGCCGGCGGACGGCCTCGACATGGAGGCGGCCCTTGCCCAGGCCTCGCAGATCGCCGGCGAATTTCCCGGCGTGAAGGCGACGCGCATAATCGACCGTGAAGCAACCGCCAGGCTCCTTGAGCCGTGGCTTGGTTCGGGCCTCAATATCGACGAACTGCCGGTGCCGCGCCTGATCATCGTCACCATCGACGAGAACAACCCGCCCGATTTCGCCGCCATCCGCGCCGCGATCACCCCGAAACTGCCGAGCGCATCGCTTGACGATCACCGCACATGGGTGGACCGGCTGGTGGCCATGGCCCGCACCACAGTGACCATCGGCATTGCCGTGCTGGCGCTGATGCTGTCGGCGACCGTGCTGACCGTGGTGTTCGCTACCCGCGGCGCCATGGCCGGCAATGGCCACATCATCGAGGTGCTGCATTTCGTCGGTGCCGAGGCCCGCTTCATCGCGCGCGAGTTCCGGCGCCACTTCCTGGTCACCGGCATGAAGGGCGCTGCCGCCGGTGGCGCTGCCGCCGTGCTCGTCTTCATCGTCTTTTCCTGGTGGTCGTCGCGCAACATGGCGACGCCCCAGGCCGATCAGGCGACCGCCCTGTTCGGCAATTTCGCCATTGGATCGGCGGGCTATCTTGGTGTCGTTCTCATGGTGCTGGTGATCGGCGCGCTGACAGCGGCAACCTCGCACGCCACCGTCGTCACCTATCTCAGCGACATCGACGTTCGCCAACCCGAGGCATGAAGAGCGGGAGCGCATGGAGACGGCGGCATTGATAAGGCAGGGCTGAGATAAGGCAGGGCTGATCACGGATGGAGAAGCGGCGTAACGCAAAGTGCGTCTTTCAGCTATCAAAGGCTGCATTTCGGGGTTAACCATATGACGATGGACGCGCGGGATTCCACCGGGACGGCTGGACAGATGCCAGTGGTTGTTCGTTTGCGCGACCACGGCAAGGCTAGTCGTCTCAGAGCCGCGCTACGCCTTTCCGCTCTGTCCCTGCTCCTGATCGCTACATTGTTTGCCGGCGGCTTCGGCTGGTTCGTGAACAAGGTCAGCCATCTGACCACGCCTGCCAACCCGACCAAGGCCGACGCGATCATCGTGCTGACCGGCGGCCAGTCGCGCCTGGATGCAGCGATGGAGTTGCTGGCATCAGGCAAGGGCGAGCGGCTGTTGATCAGCGGCGTGCATCCCTCGGCCAGCCGCCGCCAGCTCCAGGCCGCGACCGGCGGCGACAAAAGGCTGTTTTCCTGCTGCGTCGACATCGACCGCGCAGCACTGGATACGATCGGCAATGCTGAGGAAAGCGCCAAATGGGTCGAAAACCATGCCTATGGCACGGTGATCCTGGTCACCAACAACTATCACATGCCGCGCAGCCTGCTCGAAATGGGCCGCCTGCTGCACAGGGCCAAGCTCGAGCCCTATCCCGTCGTCAATTCCAATCTCGACAATGGCGGCTGGCTGACCAAGCCCCGGGCTTTGCGCGTCCTATTCACCGAATACAACAAATATCTGCTGGCGTTGGCGCGTGGCATCCTGCCGGTGAAGCCGACTCCCGACGGCTTTGCTGTCGCCGAGACAGCCGCCGGCGGTTGAACCCTAACCGGCTGCTCGTCATTCCCCGGCGGTGGCTCTCGATGCTTCCTTCAACCGGGTGATTTCCTGTTCGAGACGTTCGATCCGTCTGTCCCGTTCGGCAAGTGCCGCCGCCACGTCGGCGGCTTCGAAGCGCTGCGGAATGTGCTGCGGGCAATTGGCATCCCAGGCCGACACGGTAAACAGAATGACTTGCTCAGGCCGCGCCTTGTAGTCCTGCGGCATCAGCTTGGCGATCAGTTCGGCATCGTCTTCCACAATCCGTGCCGTGCCCCAGATCTTGATGCGCTGGCGGTGCATGTAGTCGATCAGGAACAGGAAGGCTTGCGCATTGTCGGCCAGATTGCCCTGCGTGATGAACTGCCTGTTACCGGCAAAGTCCGCTAACCCGATCGTCTTTTCATCGAGCACCTTGAGGAAGCCGGCGGGCCCGCCGCGATGCTGGATATAGGGCTGGCCATCGCCATTGGCCGTCGACAGAAAGACGCTGGTCTGCATCTCGATGAAGGCGGTCAGATCTGGTGTGATCACGGATTGCCAACCACCGCGCTCCTCGACGCGGGCGTAGGACTGGCGCGAACCCTTGCGGGCCTGGATGGCCTTGACTGTCCGCGTGAAGGCGACATCGCTGGTGACAGCGCGCGTGTTCATGAAAACCTCCTTGCCCGGAATGGATCTTAAAGCCCGAGCTCCGATAGCGACGGATGCTCGTCGGGACGGCGGCCGAGCGGCCAGTGGTATTTGCGGTCGGCCGCGCCGATCGGCAGGTCGTTGATGCTGGCGATGCGCAGGCGCATCAGCCCGTGTTCGTCGAATTCCCAGTTCTCGTTGCCATAGCTGCGGAACCACGAGCCGCTGTCATCCTGCCATTCATAAGCGAAGCGCACGGCAATGCGATTGTCGCGAAAGGCCCAGACCTCCTTGATCAGCCGATAATCGAGCTCACGGCTCCATTTGCGCGCCAGGAAAGCCTGGATGGCATCACGCCCCTGCAGGAACTCGGCGCGGTTACGCCAATGGCTGTCCGCCGTATAGGCGAGCGCGACGCGGGCCGGATCGCGGGAGTTCCAGGCATCCTCCGCCATGCGAGCTTTTTGCGCTGCGGTCTGCGCGGTGAACGGCGGCAATGGTGGCCGGGGTTCGGACATGGAAACTCCTTCTCGGATCGGAGCCAGGCTGGCTGGCAAAACCAATATAGGACCTTCCATTCCTCAAAAGCAGGTGGCAGATTTGCAAGCTATTCTTCCACTTTATGGGAAAGCTATGGATCGTCTCGACGCCATGTCGCTCTTCGTCGCCGCAGTGGAGGCCGGCAGCCTTTCCGCCGCGGCCCGCAATGTTGGCATTCCGCTGGCGACGGTCAGCCGCAAAGTGTCCGATCTGGAACGCCATCTGAACACGCGGCTGTTGAACCGTTCGACTCGCCGGCTGACGCCGACCAATGCAGGTCAGGCCTATCTTGCCGCCTGCCGTCGCATTCTGGACGACGTCGGCGAGGCGGAACGCGCGGCGGCCGGCGAGTACAGCGCCCCGACCGGTGAACTGGCCATCACCGCGCCGATCGTCTTCGGCCGCCTGCACGTGCTGCCGGTCGTCACCGGCTTTCTCGCCGCCTATCCCGACGTGGACATCCGCCTGACGCTGGCGGATCGTATAATTCAGCTTGCCGAGGATCATATCGACGTCGCCATCCGGATCGGCCAATTGCCTGATTCTAGCCTGGTCGCCCTTGGTGTCGGCTCGATCCGGCGCGTTGTCTGCGCCAGTCCGGCCTATCTGGCCGAACATGGCATGCCGACCACACCGGCGGATCTGGAAACGCACAGTTGCATCACCTTCGAGGGGCTTGCCTCATCCGTTAGCTGGAGCTTCGCCCATGGCAAGACGGAAGTTCCGATCCAGGTCCGCTCCCGACTCCAGGTCAACACCGCCGAGGCGGCGATCGATGCCGCGATCGCCGGCGTCGGATTGACTAAAGTGCTCTCCTACCAGGTCGATGCCGCGCTGCGATCGGGCACATTGCGCATCCTGCTGCGGGAGTACGAGCCGGAGCCATGGCCGGTAAGCCTGGTGCATGCGGGCCACGGACTGCTGCCGCTCAAGCTGCGTGCGTTCCTCGATTTCGCCGCCCCGCGCCTCAAGGAGCGGCTGGCGCGATTGAGTTAGCACCCCAACACCGCCCGCCGAGGCGAACCTTGCTTCCAGTACCGGCCAGGACGTATCTCGGCCATTTCCTTTTTTACCGCGCTTGGTGTAACCAACGCACACCTCCTCATCGGACCTGCCCCATGCTCTATGTCAGATCGCTGACGTTCAATTTCGTTTTCTACGTCAATCTGATCGTCCAGATGATCCTCTGGACCCCCTACTATTTCCTGTCGCCGCGTCATCGCGCCTGGTTCGTGCCGAAATTCTGGTCGCGCACGTCGATGTGGCTCTATGACAGGATCGCCGGCACCAGTAACGACATCACCGGCCAGGAAAACCTGCCCGAGGGTTCCTTCATTCTGGCGCCCAAGCACCAGTCGTTCTGGGATGCTATCGCCTTTTTTCCTTACCTCCAGGACCCGCTCTATATCCTCAAGCGCGAGCTGACCTGGATTCCGTTCTTCGGCTGGTACATCCTGAAGATGCGCATGATCCCGGTCGATCGCGGCAGCCGCTCCAAGGCCTTGAAGGCCGTGGTCGCCGCGACCAGGGAGGAAATGGCGCGCAATCCGCGCCAGCTGATCATCTATCCCGAAGGTACGCGCCGGGCCCCGGGCGACGAGCCGGCCTACAAATACGGCATTGTCGAAATCTATTCGCAGCTTGGGGTTCCGGTGGTGCCGGTCGCCCATGTCGCCGGCCTCTATTGGCCGCGTCGGAAATTTCTGCGTTACCCCGGCATTATCAAGGCGCGCTTCCTGCCGCCGATACCACCGGGATTGGGCAAGGACGAATTCATGGCACGGCTGATCGGTGAAACGGAGGCTGCCTGCGACCAACTCCTTATCGAAGCATCCCGCGCGCCCAGCCCGCCGCCTCTTCCGGCCACGGCGGTGAAGCGGTTGCGAGAGCTCGGCGCGAAAGCCTGAAGCGAAGGTTCGCCTGCAAGAGCGATCAGCCAAACACCGCCAGCGCTTCAGCTGCTGGCCTTGTCGAGCTCGGCCATGTCGTCGGCGCTCAGCTTCAGCGACGCAGCCTTGATCAGGCTGTCCATCTGGCTCGCCTTTGTGGCACTGGCGATCGGGGCGGTGACGCCTGGCCGCGCCATTACCCAGGCAAGCGCCACTTCCGCTTGCTTGGCCGCATGCCTGGCCGACACTGCGTCGAGTGCTGCCAATATCCGCATGCCGCGCGCATTGAGGTAGTCCTTCACCCCGCCACCACGCGGACTCTGTCCGAGATCGGCCTCGCTGCGGTATTTGCCGCTGAGGAAGCCCTTGGCCAGGCTGAAATAGGTGATGACGCCGATATCCTCGGCCACGCACAGATCGCGCAATGGCCCGTCGAAGGACGAGCGATCGTAGAGATTGTATTCCGGCTGCAACACCTCGTAGCGCGGCAGGCTGCGCAGGCTCGCCACATCGAGCGCGGCGCGCAACTGGCTGGCGTCGAGATTGGAGCAGCCGGCGTAACGGATCTTGCCCTTGGCGAGCAGCTTCTCGTAAGCTCCAAGCGTTTCCTCATAAGGCGTCGTCGGATCCGGCCAGTGCGACAGATAGAGGTCGATGAAGTCGGTCTGCAGCCGCTTCAGCGACGCATCGACGGCCTTTTCGATATAGGCGGCGGACAGGTCCTTGTGGCCCTGGCCCATATCCGAGCCGACCTTGGTGACCACCACGACATGATCGCGGTTGCCGCGATCCTTCATCCACTTGCCGATGATGGTTTCCGATTCGCCGCCCTTGTGGCCGGGCACCCAGCGCGAATAGGCATCCGCCGTGTCGACGGCGTTTAGACCGGCGCCGACGAAGCGGTCGAGCAGGTCGAACGAGGTTTTCTCGTCGGCGGTCCAGCCGAAAACGTTGCCGCCCAGAACCAGCGGCGCGATCGAAAGGTCGGTACGACCGAGGCGGCGTTTCTGCAAGACGTATCTCCGTGATGGCTGGGATGGGCGGGGACGGCCCGCGGCTGAGGTTCGGAGCCTAACCTAGGTCTTGCCTGGCCGACGTCAAAGGGCTGGCAGTCTTTTCGATCTGGCGGCGGGTTCAAATCGGCGTCATTCGCCACGCCGACAATTTTTCGGGTTACTGGTTCTGACGCCGGTATTCGCCGGGGGGCAGCCCCACCGCACGCGTAAACAGCCGGCTGAAGGACGCCGCATCCTGGTAGCCGACCTGATAGCAGACTTCGAGAATTCCGAGCCTGGTGCTTTCCAGCAGCGATTTCGCCGCTTCGATGCGCTGGTCCTGAATCCAGCGTCCGGGTGTCGTGTGCAGTTCGTCGGAGAACCGACGGGCAAGCGTCCTCGGAGCGAGGCCGAGCTCACTGCCGAGAAGAGCGAGATCCAGTCTGCGCAGTTGTTTTTTCGCCAACGCTTCGACCCGGTCGCGAAAAGGTTCCCGCGACGGCAGGTCCGGCAGGGGAAACTCGTAGGGTGTTTGCACCTGCCGCGACGGCGGCAGCACCAGCAGCTTGCGCACGAGGCGTTCTTCCTCGGCAAAGCCAAGATCCCTGAGCAAGGCCCGGCCAAGTTCGAGGCCGGAAAAACCCCCGCCGCACGTGTAGATGCGCCCCTCCTGGACGAGGACGCGGGAGGCGTCCCAGCGCACCTTCGGAAAGCGGCGACGTGCGTCGGTCTTCAGCCACCACGAGATCGTCGCCCGCTTGCCGTCGAGAAGACCGGCACCGGCGAGGAAGTAGCCGGCACCGCAGTGTCCGGCGATGATGGCGTCCTCGCGTTGCGCCCTGGCGATGATGGACGCGGCATGGCGCGCCTCTTTCTCCAGCGACGCCACCAGTTCGGGTATCTGCATGCCGGGCATGGCGAGCAGGATCAGCACGTCCATCCGCCTGGACGGCTCGCGCCTGGTTTGAAAGGAAATCCCGGGCGTGGTGGTGGCGTCCGGCTGCCGCGCCACGAATTCGAAGGAGATCGCCGGCTCGCCCCGGATGGTGTTCACCAGATCGAACATCTCGACAAGAGTGGCGGCGACCGCCGAATAGAAGGTCGACGGTAGCCAGATCGCGGCGTGAACAGTGGCCACCAGGTTCCTCTCCGCGGATCATACGAATTTGACAGTTTTAGCACATAGATTGTCAAATCTGCCAATTCGAATTCCTTCGAGGCGATCCTAGCTTCCCGGCATAGCAGATGCGGGTATGGCGCCGGGCTTGCCCTTGGAGACTGAAAATGAAGGCAATCGTGTTCGACGGGATCGGTTCCCCGCGCGACGTTCTCTATCTCGACGACATTCCCGTCCCGCAGATCGGCGACAATGAGGTGCTGGTCAGGATGGTCTCGGCGTCGGTCAACCCGGGCGATTTCCTGTTCATTCAAAACCTCTACCCCGAACCGAAGAAGCCGCTCTTTCCACGCCAGGTCGCCGGAAACCACGGTGCCGGCATTGTCGAGCGGGTGGGCGCTAATGTCGCCCTGCGACCCGGCACGCTGGTCGCATTCAGCTACTACAACAGTTGGGCCGAGTATGCCGCCGTGCCGGCTGAATGGCTGATCCCGTTGCCGGCCGACTACCCGCTCGAACGCGCCGGGCAGATGGTCAACCCGATTACCGCTTGGGATCTGCTGGCCGATTCTCGCGTCCAACCGGGCCAGTGGCTGGCCGTCACGGCCGGCTATTCGTCGATATCGACAATGGTCATGCAATTCGCCCAGCGGCGCGGCATCAACGTGCTGTCAGTGGTGCGCCGCTTCCATGAAGGCCTGGATCTGAAGACGCTTGGGGCAACCGCCGTCCTCGACCTCTCGGACCTCAAGGCCGGTGTCCGCGAAACGGTTCTGGACATGACCGGCGGCACCGGATTGAACGGCATCGTCGACAATGTCGGCGGGCCTGTCAGCGGCGAACTGATCCGCAGCCTCGCGCTTGGCGGTCAGATGGTCATCAATGGCGGCATGAGCACGGAACGCTACGAACTGCACAATTTCGACGTGCTGCTGAGCGGCGTCGAAATCAGGGCCAATATCTACCGCTACTTCTTCTCGCCACCGGTCGAAGCCGACAGTCCGACCCTGCGCGAGATTGTCGATGTCTTCGGCCAACCGGATTTTCATGTTCCAGTTGGCGGGCTTCATCCGCTGGCATCGTTCAAGCTTGCCATCGCCAACAGCCTGGACCACGCCGACCTCGGAAAGCAGATCTTCACCATGTAGCGTCGGGCGCGACCAGCCTGGCTACCTCTTCCAGCCAGTGGTCTCGGATGCCCAGCGCCTCTAGGTGCTTCAGCGTGCTGAGCACGTATTCCTCATTGTTGCCGGACTGGCCGACAGCGCCGCGCACCACGGTCGCCGCATCCGCGACGTCCAGCGCGCCCGCATATTGCTGGTGCTTGCGGTCGACGATGTAAGCCACCGCCTCGACCACCCGCGCATCGTCGAGGCGGATCTTGAGCATGCGTTCGAGATAGACGCTTGTGACCAGTTCGCGCTCGCGCAGGTAGGCGATGACCTCGTCGCGTAGTTCGCCGGGAACACGGAACGCCAGGCCCACGCAGGAGCCGCCACGGTCGAGGCCGAGCACCAGGCCCGGGCGGCGGCGCGTGCCGCGGTGCACGAAGGAATAAACGCAAAGCGAGCGCCGATGGCCGTAAAGGCGCGCGCGCTGCGTCTCCACATGCGCGAAACCCGGCCGCCATATCAGCGAACCATAGCCAAACACCCAAAAATCGCCCATATCGCCGCGCATGATTGCAAAGAATGGCAACACCGCAAGGGAATCGGTGTTTTTTCCGTCCGTCTCTGTCTACCTATTGTCGTCGGAATCGAAAATCCGTCCGCAACATCCCATGCGTTTTCACAACACCCCCATACGTTTCACAACACCTGCGTTAATGAGAGCCAAAGCATGACGTCAAGCGACGAGCGCCAACCGAGTAACCGTCGCCGTCTGTGGTGGCTTGCGGCGTTCATCGTCGTGCTGTTCGCCGTCTATAGCGGCGGCTGGTTCTATCTGGCCGACAGGGTCAGGAGCGAAGCAGACAAGGCAGTCGCCGCGCTCAACAAGAATGGCGTCGAGGCCGGCTGCGCCAATCTCCAGGTCAGCGGCTATCCCCTGAGCTTTGTCGTCTCCTGCGATAGCCTTGCCTATCAGGACGACACCAGGAACATCGCGGCATCCGCCGGCTCCATCCATGCCGTCGCCCAAATCATCCAGCCCCTGTCGCCAGTGGCCGACATGCGCGGTCCGCTCAGAACCTCGGTTCCGGGCATGGTGCCGCTGTGGATCGACTGGGACAGTCTGCAGGCCAATATCAACCTGTCATGGCCGCTGCCACGGCGGATTTCGCTGCGGGCGGAGGGCCTGTCCGGTCAGACCGATCCGGCTGACGACGCCGATCCTGTGGAACTGTTCAGCGCCGGCAAGGCGGCCGGCCAATTGCAGCCGAACGGCGGCGATCTCGATTATCTCGGCAGCTTCATCGATCTTGAGATCGATCCCGATGCCGTCGGCGGACGCGTGCTGCCGCCGTTCGATGCCAGCGGCGACGTCACGCTGAAAAACGGCGTTGCTCTGATCGGCACGCATGTGCAAAGCCTGCGCGGCCAGATGATCGAGATCCGCAACCTCGATCTGTCGTCGGGCACGGCGCGCGTCACGGTTTCGGGACCGCTCTCGGTCGATGCCGGGGGCCTCGTCGATGCCGATCTGATGATCAGAATCAAGGATCCGAAGGCGGTGGCATCGATCCTTGCTGGCGCCATACCCGAGCAGAAGAATGCGATCGAACAGGGATTTTCCGCATTGGCCATGCTCGGTAACGCACCGTCGTTGCCGCTGAAGGTGATCAAGGGCAAGGCGTCGCTCGGCTTCATCCCGCTGGGCAAGATCAAGCCGGTGGAATAGCGCTGCCATGGCCAGACCCGTGAAGCTGCTGAGTGTTGGCGCGCTGACGCTGGACACCATCCTGCGCGTCGAGACCCTGCCCGCCAATCAGGGGAAGTTCATCGCCTCCGACGGCATCCAGATCGCCTCGGGCATGGCGACCAGTGCTGCCTGCGCCGCGCATCGGCTGGGAGCCGAAGTGTCGTTGTGGGCAAGCGCCGGCGATGATCTGGTTGGCGACCATCTGGTTGCCGCGATCGAGGCCGAGGGCGTCGATTGCACTCATGTCCGCCGCGTTCCTGGCGCCCGCTCGGCACTGGCCTCGATCCTGGTTGATGCGCAAGGCGAACGCATCATCGTGCCTTTCTACGACAGGCTCGCGCAGGCCGATCCCGAGGCTCTGCCGGTCGCCGATTTCTCCGCATTCGATGCCGTGCTGGTCGATGTCCGCTGGCCGGGTGCGGCTGCTCTTGCCCTGGAGGCGGCACGCGCCATCGGCCGGCCGGCGATCCTCGATGCCGACACCGCGCCGCGAGATGTGCTGGAGCAGCTGTTGCCGCGGGCATCGCACGTCGTGGCCTCCGAGCCGGCGGCGCGCATTCTGTGCGGTCAGCACCTCGATCCATCCCTGGCCTGCGAGGTGCTGGCCGGGCGCGCCGATGCATTTGTCGCGGTGACCGGCGGCGCGGCGGGAAGCTGGTGGTTCGATCGAACGGCGAGATCGTCCCGTCATGTCGCGGCGCCAAAAGTCGAGGCCGTCGACACGCTGGCCGCCGGGGACGTTTTTCACGGCGCCTTTGCCGTCGGGCTGGCGGAAGCCATGCCGGTGGAGCAGGCCCTGCGTTTTGCCAGTGCCGCCGCCGCGCTCAAATGCCTGCGCTTCGGCGGCAGGCTGGGCGCGCCAGACCGGACTGAGACGCTGGCGATGATGGAAAGCCACTGGCCAGCGAGCTAACGCATGTTGCGCAAAAGTGCGAAGCGGTTTTGCGATAACAACATGCATTAAAACAAGAACTTAAGCGCGTCGCATGAATCCGTTCAAACGCGACGCGCTTAAGGCGGGGAACACCTAGCTCTTTGCCGGATGCTCGACCGCCTGACGGCCGAAATCAGGCACGTCGATGTCCTGGCCGGCCTCGATGATCGAACGGCGTACGGCACGGGTGCGGGTGAACAGATCGAAGAGTTTTTCGCCGTCGCCCCAGCGGATTGCTCTTTGCAGGAACGCCAGGTCTTCCGAGAATCGCGCGAGCATTTCGAGGATGGCGTCCTTGTTGTGCAGGCATACATCCCGCCACATGGTCGGGTCGGATGCGGCGAGACGGGTGAAATCGCGAAAGCCGGAGGCGGAATACTTGATCACTTCCGTTTTGGTCACTGATTCCAGATCGTCGGCGGTGCCAACGATATTGTAGGCGATGATATGCGGCAGATGCGAGACGATGGCCAGCGTCATGTCGTGGTGCTGCGGGTCCATCGTGTCGATATTGGCGCCACAGCGGCGCCAGAATTCCGACAGCCTTTCCAGCGCATCCGGGTCGGTCTCGGGCAACGGCGTGAAGATGCACCAGCGATTGTCGAACAAATCGGCGAAACCGGCATCCGGACCGGATTTTTCCGTACCCGCCAGCGGATGGCCGGGAATGAAATGGACGCCTGCCGGCACGTAGGGCTGCATCTGCGCGATGACCGATGCCTTGGTCGAGCCGACATCGGTGAGGATCGCGCCTTGCTTCAGCTCCGGCGCGATTTCCGCCGCCACAGCGCCGGACGAGCCGACCGGCACAGACACGATGATCAGATCCGCGTCGCGGACCGCCTCTTTCGCATCGGTGGTGTAGGAGTTGCCAAGCTCAAGCTCCTTCGCCCGCGTCAGCGTCGCGGCGCTGCGGGTCGAGATGGCGACGTGGCGGGACAAACCCTCACGGCGGATGACGCGGGCCAACGACGAGCCGATCAGGCCGATGCCTACCAGCGCGATCTTTTCGAACATCGGTGATGTCATGGCGTTCTAGCTTTTCAGGAATGTAGTGAGTGCGGCGACAACGCCGCGATTGGCCTCTTCGGTACCGACGGTCATGCGCAGCGCGTTGGGAAAGCCATAGCCGGAAACGCGCCGCAATATATAGCCGCGCGCCGTCAGATAATCGTCCGCCGCGGCTGCCGAATGCCTCTGGTCGTCGGGAAAATGGATAAGAATGAAATTGCCGACGCTGGGCGTCACCCGCAATCCGAGCTTGGTCAATTCCTCGCTCAGCCATGCCAGCCAGGTCTCGTTGTGCGCGACGCTGCGCTCGACATGGGCGCGATCGCGGATCGCCGCGATACCGGCTTCGATCGCCGTCGCGTTGACGTTGAACGGGCCGCGCACCCGGTTGATCGCGTCGACGATGTGCATCGGCGCATACATCCAGCCGATCCGCGCGCCGCCAAGCCCGATCTTGGAGAAGGTGCGGGTCATCACCACGTTTTCGGCGCTGCCGACCAGTTCGATGCCGGCCTCATAATCGTTGCGGCGGACATATTCGGCGTAGGCGGCATCGAGCACCAGAAGCACGTTGCGCGGCAGGCCCGCATGCAGGCGACGCACTTCCTGGAACGGCACATAGGTGCCGGTCGGATTGTTGGGATTGGCGAGAAAGACGATCTTGGTGCGCGGCGTGACGGCGGCAAGCATCGCGTCGATGTCGGCTCGCTCGTCGGTCTCCTTGACCGCGACCGGCGTGGCGCCTGCCGACTGGACGTAGATCTTGTAGACCATGAAAGCATGTTCGGTGAAGATCGCCTCGTCGCCGGGCGAGAGATAGGTCTGCGCCAGCAGGCCGAGGATCTCGTCGGAACCGTTGGAACAGATGATGTTCTGCGCGTTGAGGCCATGCACCTCGGCGATCGCCTCGCGTAGCCGCCGGGCGGTGCCATCGGGATAGACGTCGAGCTTTCCGGCGACCTCGCGCGCGGCTTCGATCGCCTTTGGCGAGGGCCCGAGCGGGTTCTCGTTGGACGACAGCTTATACACCTTGACGACGCCGGCGGGCGCGGCACTTTTGCCCGGCACATAGGCAGCGATATCCATGATGCCCGCGCGCGGGGTTGGACGTGCCTTATCCGGTGTCTGGCTCATGTCGCAAAATCCGTCGAGAACGCTTCCGCAGGGAAGCCGCTGCGGAAATACAAGCCGTGACCGGCAATGTCGAGAGCTGGCAGTGAGGCCAGTCCTCGGCATTGACGGCAAGGCGGGCGAGTTCTAGAAGGGCAGCATCAGTTCCGTGGTGATTTGGCCGGTCGGCTTGCAGCCACGTTAAACAATTCGCTAAAGGGCCGTTTGCGTGGACGTAACCGGCTTTGTGAAGGCAATGCCGGTTTTTTGTTGTCCGCTGCCGGCCGGACGAACGCATCGGCGGCGATTTTCGCAAGGCAAGGTGCAGCAAGAGAGATGCGAATGGCCGCTCTGCGCGCTGGGAAGACCAACGAGGCCGACCAACCGTCGAGCCCGGTGTTGCGCTTTGGGGCGGACAAGCCACTGAAGCTGGACGCCGGCACGCTGCTGTCGCCATTCCAGATCGCCTATCAGACCTACGGCACGCTGAACGACGCCCGCTCCAATGCCATCCTGGTCTGCCACGCGCTGACCGGCGACCAGCACGTCGCCAGCACCAATCCGGTGACCGGCAAACCCGGCTGGTGGGAAGTGCTGATCGGCCCCGGCAAGATCATCGACACCAATCGCTTCTTCGTCATCTGCTCCAACGTCATCGGCGGCTGTCTTGGCTCCACCGGTCCGGCCTCGACCAATCCCGTCACCGGCAAACCCTACGGGCTCGACCTGCCGGTCATCACCATCCGCGACATGGTGCGCGCGCAGCAGATGCTGATCGACCATTTCGGCATCGAAAAACTGTTTTGCGTGCTCGGCGGCTCGATGGGCGGCATGCAGGTGCTGCAATGGGCGTCGAGCTATCCGGAGCGCGTCTTCTCGGCGCTGCCGATTGCCACTGGCGCCCGCCATTCCTCGCAGAACATCGCTTTCCACGAGGTCGGTAGGCAAGCCGTGATGGCCGACCCGGACTGGCATGCCGGCAAATATTTCGAACATGGCAAGCGCCCGGAAAAAGGGCTGGCGGTGGCGCGCATGGCCGCCCACATCACCTATCTTTCGGAAGCTGCCCTGCACCGCAAATTCGGCCGCAATTTGCAGGATCGCGAGGCGCTCACCTTCGGCTTCGACGCCGACTTCCAGATCGAAAGCTATCTGCGCCATCAAGGCATGACCTTCGTCGATCGTTTCGACGCCAACTCCTACCTCTATATGACGCGGTCGATGGACTATTTCGACCTCGCCGCCGACCATGGCGGCCTGTTGGCCGACGCCTTCGCCGGCACCAAGACCCGCTTCTGCCTGGTGTCCTTTACCTCGGATTGGCTGTTTCCGACCGAGGAGAGCCGCTCGATCGTGCATGCGCTCAACGCCGCCGGCGCATCGGTGTCCTTCGTCGAGATCGAGACCGATCGTGGCCATGACGCCTTCCTGCTCGACGAACCGGAACTGTTTGCCGCCATCAACGGCTTCATCGGCTCGGCCGCGAGGGCGAGAGGGCTAAGTCTATGATCCGGCAAAATCGGGCATCGTCCGGATTGGGAAAATGTGCCTGGCCAAGGAAAGAACCATGAGCGTCAACCGCGACCAGCGCGTCGACCTCGAAGTCGTCGCCAACCTCATCCCGCCGCGATCCCGCGTGCTCGATGTCGGCTCGGGCGATGGTTTGCTGCTCGAATTGCTGCAGGACACCAAGCAGGTCGACGGCCGCGGTCTTGAACTGTCGCAGCGCGGTGTCAACGAATGCGTGGCGCGCGGCCTCTCGGTCATTCAGGGAGATGCCGACAAGGACCTCCAATTCTATCCCGACAAGGGTTTTGATTTCGTCGTGCTGTCGCAGACCTTGCAGGCGACCCGCAATCCGAAACTGGTGCTCGACGAATTGCTCAGGATCGGCAACCGCGCCATCGTTTCCTTCCCCAATTTCGGGCATTGGCGGGTGCGCCTGTCGCTGTTCGTCAAGGGCCGCATGCCGGTGACCAAGGACCTGCCCTATTCCTGGTACGACACGCCCAACATCCATTTCTGCACCATCCGCGACTTCGTCAATCTGTGCGACGAGCTTGGCGCGACGGTGGAGAGGGCAACCGCGCTCGACGCCAACGGCCAGAAGATCGGCCTGTCGATGCCGTGGTGGTTCTGGAATTTCTTCGGCCAGCAGGCAGTGTTTTTGCTGAAGCGATAAAGCCTAGTCCTACTCCAGGATATCGGTGGCCTTGTGTGGATGTTCGACACCGTCGGCGAATACCACGTCAGCCTCGGAATTATCGGTCCGCAGCGACAGTATCGCCTGATAGGCTGGTGAATGGTACCAGCGGCGCGCATGCTGCCGGTCGGCGAACTCGATGATGACGAGGTGGCCCGGCCAGTCGTTCTCGATCACCTCCACATCGCCGCCATGGACGAGAAAACGGCCGCCGAAGGGCTCCAGCGTGGCGTCGATCCTATGCAGATATTCAATAATCTGTGCACCCATTGTGGCTTTGCGCATATGGGCGACGGCGTAAGCAGTCATGATGGAAACTCCCTGATCCGAAGCCTCATCAGCCGGCCTCGCAAGGGCAATCTGCCCCGGTGCCGGCCGCAAGGCGATTACGCCTGACGTAATAGGATTCCATGCGATCGCAGGCAGGGCCGCTTTGGCTTCGCGATAGCGTTTCAGACGTCATCTATTGGCGAGGGTGTTGCAATTGAGGCGCTAGGTCCCCGGAATCATCATTTGGCGGCGGTTGGACGGCAGTGCGATGGATGACACGAGCGGCGGTTTTTTATCGTTCACCGTTTCCGTGAAACAATGAACCTCCCATCTAGGCTGGTCGGGCCAAGAGGCTCAGCGGTCGAGTTCTGGGAAATACGGATCGGACAAGAACCGCCTGTCCCGCTCGCCCCGCAGGCAGTCGACGGGCGCGTCGGTGTCGACGGGGATGAACCCGGGTCTGTCCTGAATGCCGCTCACTTCGAGGATCAGCTTGCGCCGGATCGCCGTCGAGAATTCGGCGGCCGCGTAGATCGGCAGCACGAAGGAACCGGGCCCGCCGGTGACGCACTGCGCATAATACTGATCGAGATGGCTGAACGTTGGCGACGGATTGACCAGGATCGGCAGGCCGTTGATGACGATGCCCTTGGCGATTGCCGCGTCACGCGTCGTGGTGACCGGCGGCCCGATATTGTTCGGACCGTCGCCGGAAATGTCGATAACGCTGCGATCGCCCTCGAAAGCCGTGCGATCGAAAAGCTCAGCGCCGAAGGCAAGAGCACCGGAGATCGAAGTGCCTCGGAAGCTCCGGAACGGCCGCGCCGCCACCTTGTCGGCGAAGGCGCCGGCGCTCTCGGCGCTGTCGACGATCTGCCAGCCGATGACGGCGTCGTCGCGCACCGTGCCGGCCCATTCGAAATAGGCGAGCGCGATGCGGCCAGTTTTGCCGGCGCGGACCGCCTGGATGAAATCGGGATGCCGCAGCGCCTCGACATAGCCGGCGCGCTGCAGGGCGAACTCCTTCTCGTCCATTGACAGCGAGATGTCGACCGCCAGTACCAGTTCGACGTCGACGGCCAGCCCATCCGGCGGCGAGGCAACGGGGACTGCCTGGGCGCAGGCAAGACAGGCAAGCAGGCGCAGAGCATCAAGCATGGCCGATGCCGGGGTTGTTTCTCCGGCGGATATTCCCTCGCGATCACGGCAAAATAAAGCTTCGCGCCAGAAACCGGAACAATGGCTACGCCTTGCGGCGGGCGGCGGCGGCGGGCGGCGGCTCGATGGCGCCGGCCCTGACGCGGACGGGTTTCAGCGCCGGCACGCCGGCATCCTTCACGATTGTAAAAGCGCGTGGAAAGAAATGATTGTTGTGCTGGCCGCGTCCGATGTTGAGCACCGCGGCTCCGGGCAGACGCTTCTCCAGCATCGACAGCACCCGCCTCAACGACGGCCCGTCGAACGCATCCAGGGCTTCGTCGATGATTACCCATTTTGGTTGCCGCAAGGCGAGCCTGGCGAAGGCGAGCGAGCGTTGTTCGTCATCGCCCAGCTCCCGCTCCCAGCGCGCGGAGCGGTCGAGCGAGGACGACAGCCGTTGCAGGCCGACCTCGGCAAGAACCGCCGAAATCTCGGCATCGCTCGCCGGGTCGCGTCCATTCGGGTGATCGAGAACCTCGCGCAACGTACCGGTCGGGAAATACGGGACGCGGGGCACGAAGATGGGCGTTTCTCCCGCGGGCAGGCCGATTCGCCCGCTGCCCCATGGCCATAGGCCGGCAATGGCGCGGAAGAACAATGTCTTGCCGGCGCCCGGATCGCCGGTGATCATGACGCGCTCGCCGGGACGTATCTCGACATGCTGGTCGGCGAGCTTGGTGCATCCATCCGGTGAGGCCACTTCGAGCTTTTCGAAAGTCAGGCTGCCATCGGCATTGTCGCCGAACTCGATGCGCTTTTCCTTATCGTGCAGCACATCGGTTTCAGCGAGCGCGATGCGGAAGTCCGCAACGCGCATCAGCGTTGCGCGCCAGTCGGCGATGCTGCCGATGTTGTTGATGAACCAGCGCAATGAGGAATGCACCTGATTGAAGGCGCCGACCGCCATCATCAGCCCGCCAAAACTGATGTCGCCCGAAAAATAGACCGGCGAGGCAACGAGGATGGGGGCCACGACGGTGATCCAGCCATAGGTGTCCGTCACCCAGGACAGATTGATCTGGGCGGTGTAGATGCGCCGCATGGCGCCCAGCACAGTGCCGAGGTCGAGTCCGAGCCGTCGCCTGGCATCCGCCTCGCCATGGTACAGCGCGATGGCATCGACATTCTCGTTGACGCGCACCATCGAGGAGCGCAACTCGGCTTCGCGCGTATAACGGTCGCTGTTGAGGCGGATCAGCGGCCGTCCGACCAGCCAGCTCAGCCATGACGCGGTGCCTGCGTAAAGGATGGCGGCCCAGACCATGTAGCCCGGTATCGCAAGCGAGGTCCCGCCGATATGGAAGACGAAGCCCGAAGACAGCTCCCACAGCACGCCGACGAAGGACACCAGCAGGATCAACGACTGCAGCAGGCCGACGCCGAGATCCGTGGACAGATCGGTGAGGTGCGCGGCGTCCTGCTGCATGCGCTGGTCGGGGTTGACGCCGATGGCGCCGGCATTGGCCAGGCGGAAAGCGCGCGCCGGCCGCATCCACTGGTCGATCAGATCGAGCGTCAGCGCCTCGCGAAGTTTCAGCCTAATCATCTGGTTGAGCCAGGTCTGCCCTATGTTGAGCACCAGCAACCCGCCGGCAATGACTGCAAAGACGAGAAGCTGGTGCAGGAAGGCAGCCATGTCGCGGCGCGCGAGCGCATCGTAGAAAGGCTGGTTCCAGCGGTTGAGCAGAACTTGGCCGATCGAGGTCGCGACGATGACAGCCATCATGCCGACCGACGTCCAGAACAGCCACTTGCGAACCGGCGATTCCGCCAGCGCCTGCCTGATCGTCGCCACCTGATCGCGCAGACTGCTGGCTTCGACCGCAACCGGCAGGGCGGAGGCATCGTTGTCCGGATGGTAAGCCATACCCAAAGGTCCTTGCGTTCAGATTGAGTGCTGAAACCGCTGATGGTCGGCCGCATTGGTCTCAATGAGCCGCAAGCGACAGATAGGTCGGGAAACGCCGGGCGGCGCAAGTTCCTGTCATGATCACGAAGGTGTCATCTGCGGAGCCGGCGGCGTGGTCTCCACGGCCCGGCGGCCGAGCCGTGTCGCGCCATGCGGCGACAGCACCGGCACGAAAACGCGGCGAGACGCGCGCTGGACGACCGGCACGCCTTGATAAAGCCGTTTCTGCGCTTCGACGACGATAACGCCGGAAAAGATCGGCCACAACCGCCGGCCGGCCCGCTCCAGCACGTTGTGGAACCGCATCATGAAGCGCCGCCGCGATGGCGGGAAGAACAGCGCATCGGACCATGCCGCGGGCGTAAAATTCGCCTCGCGCAGCAATTCGGTGAGCTGTCCGCGTGAGAAAGGCCGCCCATTGCCGAACGGCGTGTGCTCGAAGCGCGCCCAGACACCGCGCCGGTTTGGCACGACGATGACGACGCGCCCGGCGGGCGACAACACCCGCCAGATCTCGTTCAGCGTCTCGCGCGGATTCTCGACATGTTCGAGCGAATGGACGAGCAGCATGCGGTCGATGCAGGAATCGACCAGCGGCAGTTCCTCGTCGAAGACCAGTGCCGTCGCCGTCGGCCCGACCGCCGGCCAGACCACGGCGCCCTGGGTCGCCGGCATAAAGGCAAAGACTCGCTCGGCATCGGTGCCGAAACGCTCCAGCCAGGGCAAGGTGTAGCCGAGGCCAACCAGCCGTTCATTGGGCACGGCGGCCCATATCGACGATAGCGCCATGGTGATCGAGCGTTCGGCGAACCTGCCGAGCGTTGTCGAGTAGAAGGAACGAAGATCGACGATGTCGGAATGCATGTGAGGGATGTAGCCGTGAAGCGCGCGGGATTCAACAAAGGCCGGTGCCGCCGACATTGCAGGATGACTTGGGAGTCCCTGGGCGGCGTTCGACATCCCGGGATGACATTTGACTTCTCGTGATGACATCGGCGCGTTGGGACCCTATGTCTGCGGCGACAATGGAGAGATGCGATGCCCGTTGAAGTCGAACAATTCACCTGCCGCACCGACAATTTCGGCGTGCTGGTGCATGACCCGGAAAGCGGGCAGACCGCTATCATCGATGCCCCTGAAGAGGCGCCGATTCTGGCCGCGATCAAGCGCACCGGCTGGACGCCGACGATGATCCTGACCACGCATCACCATATCGACCATGTCGAGGCCAATCTGGCGCTGAAGGAGCGTTTCAAGCTGCGCATCGTTGGCCCGGAAGCGGAAAAGGCCAAGATCCCCGGCATTGACGAGACCGTTGAAGAGGGGTCGGTCCTTCATCTCGGCGGCGAGCGGATAGAGGTGATCGCCACCCCCGGCCATACCGCCGGCCATGTCTCCTACTACCTGCCTGCATCGAAAGTGGCGTTCACCGCAGACACGCTGTTTGCGCTTGGTTGCGGGCGGCTTTTCGAATGCAAGCCGCCAGTGATGTACGACTCGCTGAAGAAGCTTGCCGCACTCCCGGCCGCGACCGTCATCTATTGCGGCCACGAATACACGCTCGCCAACGCCCGTTTCGCGTTGACCGTCGACCCGAGCAATTCGGCGCTGAAGGAACGGGCTGCCCGGATCGAGGCGTTGCGCGCCGACAACAAGCCGACGCTGCCCACGACGATCGGCGAGGAATTGTCGACCAATCCGTTCCTGCGCTGGCACGATCCGGCGATCCGCAAACATCTTGGGCTGGAGAAAGCTTCGGACGCCGAAGTCTTTGCCGAGATCCGCAAGCGCAAGGACAATTTCTAGCCTGGTGGTATTGTCGAGCCCATGACCAGTTCCGCCGAAATTATCGCGACGCTCGGACTGAAGCCGCACCCGGAGGGAGGCTGGTACGCCGAGACCTTTCGCGATGGCGCCGGCGGCCCGCGCGGCCATTCGACCGCTATCTATTTCCTGCTGGAGCGGCACCAGGTTTCGGCCTGGCACCGGGTCAAGGACGCCGCCGAGGTCTGGCATTTTTATACCGGCGCCCCGTTGGCGCTGTCGATGTGGGATGAAGGCGGTGCGGTGATCGAACAGGTGCTCGGCGCCGAACTGGCAGCGGGCGAGCGGCCGCAGGTCGTCGTGCCGGCGGGCTGGTGGCAATCGGCGCGCAGCCTGGGCGAGTGGACCTTGGTCGGCTGCACCGTCGCGCCGGGCTTTGATTTCGCGGCCTTCGAGTTGGCCGCGCCGGGCTGGCAGCCGAAACAATCCTAGCTCAGCAAGAAACCAAGCGTAATCGCAAGCTGAGCAGCGTAGTACGACGTCCAGACGGCAAAGCGCATCCAGACGCGATGCGGCGAGATGGCAGCCACCAGGAATTTGTCCGTCGCGAGCAGCCCGTCGGAAGTCATGAACAGGATGGCGCCGCCGATCAGCGATAGATTGCTTGTCGTCAGCGCCGACATGCCCATCGCCAGGATCGCTGCGATATAGACGGCGATCGGAAGACGCAGGCCGGGACCGATGCGGCGCCAAAGCGCCGTAAGCATGACCGCCGCAAACACCGCCATGGCCAGCGCGATCGCGCCACGCCACGATTCGGCGCCGAGCAATTCCAGCCCGCCGCCGCTGCGCAGGAAAACCGCGATATAGACGATGTGGGCGACGAGAAAACTGGCCAGCCCGCCGAGAAACGCCTTTTCGCCGTCACGTGACAGGAACGCGTCGCCAACGGCGCTGAACGCGAGGGCTGCGACCAAAAGCGGTGGGCCGCCTTGCAGCGCCGCCAGCACGGCAAGCATCGCTACGGCGAGCGTCTTCGCCGCCGAGCGGGCGAGCGTCGGCGGCATGCCCAGGGTGAACGCGTAGATCACCGCCGCTACCAGCGAAAAGATCAGCGTCGCATTGGCATTGGCGTCAATGCCGCCGGCAAATGGCATCGTCATGCCCTGGCTCCGTCCCCAACCGTGGCCGACTTGCGCAGGAACAGCAACCTTTCCGGCAGCCCCGCGCTCCCCGCGACGAGCATGCCGGCGGCAAGGATGCGCAGCGAAGGCTTGGCCCACATGCCCGCGACCGCCGAAAAGCCGATCAACATTGCGCGCCCCATTCCCGCCTCCAGCGCGCCTGGCCTATTGTATAGCTTCGAAATGCCGGGCGCTGATGGTCAAGGTGCCGATCTGCGTTCCGACCGTGGCGTGGATCGGCGCATATACGCCGGTTTGGCCAAGCGGCGCAAACGTCACCATCATGCGGCTGCGGTTTTTGAGATAATTGAGCGCCTTGCGGCCCTTGCGGTAGCCCGCCACCGGCTCGAAGCCCATCCGGCAGGTGACGGTCTCGCCCTTATAGCCCGGCACCGAGATCGTGCCTTTCGAGGCGTAGGTCAGCGTCAGGTCGGCGCGCATCTCGCCATCGTAAAACTTTACCGTGCGGCCGCAGACCTTATCGAGACTGTCGGCATGGATGACGGTCGCCGCCATCGGATCCAGCACCGATACCAGGTCGCCGGCGCTGATTGGCACCCAGCTCTTGGGGTCGCGCTTGCCAGGCGCCGGAATGACCTGCGTCGAGGTCACGTTTCCATTGGCGAAGCGGATGTCGATCGCGGACGCTTTCTTGCCCGAGGTGTAGTCGGCACGAAACGCCTGCGGCACCATCTTCTGGCCCGAAATCGTGCCTTTGGACGAGACCGTGCCGCGCGTATCGTCGAACAGTCTGGCGAGACCCGCCGCGGAGACGCTTCCGTCGATCGAATAGATGCCGTTCTCGTAACGGCTGGAAAAGGTCGATTTCGCTATCGAAAGACCGAGAAACGATACGGTGTATTCGCCTTTGAAGGACTGCGGCGAAGCGGCGGACGCAGCCGATGGCAAGGCGATGGCAAGCACGGCGACAAGGGCAGGCGACGAACGAAGCATGGCGGGATCGGTCCTCGATTTTCGGCCGGAGGTATGCAACTCCGGCTTGGCATGTCCCTGTTGGACCGCTTATAGGATGAAATCCGGCCTTAATGTGAAATGCCCGTCGCAAGCGAAGGCAAGCCGGAGCTTGACGCATTGGCGAAATGCAACTATGGAACGCCAACTTTTTCCATAAGGCCGCCTGACCAGAACCGCGCGCCACCCGGCGTGGGCACAAAGGTTTGACAGGGCCGAGAGAACTGAAGGTAGAACCATGTCCCGCACCTGCGAACTCACTGCCAAGGCAGTCCAGACCGGCAATAATGTGAGCCACGCCAACAACAAGACCAAGCGTCGCTTCCTGCCCAACCTCGTCAATGTGACGCTGATCTCGGAAGCGCTGAACCAGAATGTGCGTCTGCGCATTTCCGCCAACGCGCTGCGTTCGGTCGAACATCGCGGCGGTCTCGACGCCTTCCTGGCCAAGGCCGACGTCAAGGACCTGTCGCAGCGCGCGCGCCTCTTGAAGAAGCAGATCGCCAAGAAGCTCGCAGAGCAGTCCGTCGCAGCCTGACACCCTTTCAAGGCGGGGGACGACCGCCCTAGCCAACTTCTTGTTGGCCCGTGGGCATCGGATAGCAACCGCAAGGTTCGACAATCCGATGCCCAGATACGAAGCGAGCATCGCCCGGATGGGCATCGTGCTCCGCTGGTTCCATTACCCAGGATAAAAAAATGACTTCCTTCTCGCGATACCTGCCCTTCGTGGCCGCCATGGCGCTTGTCGTCGTGGCATCGAACATTCTCGTGCAGTTCCCGATGCAGGGCCAGGTCGGCGGCCTGTCGCTGGCCGACCTGCTGACCTGGGGCGCCTTCACCTACCCTTTCTCGTTCCTGGTCACCGACCTCGCCAACCGCCGCTACGGCCCCGCCGTGGCGCGCAGGATCGTCTTTGTCGGCTTCATGACCGCGGTGGTCTGCTCGATCCTTGTCCCACCCTTCCTGTTCCGCCATGGTCTCATCGAATTCGAGACCGCCGCCGACCGGCTGGTGCGCATCGCGGCGGCATCCGGCGCGGCGTTCCTCAGTGCGCAATTGCTCGATGTGACCGTGTTCAACCGGCTGCGCCGGCAAAGCTGGTGGCGCGCGCCGATCGTCGGCACGCTGGTCGGATCGGTGTTCGACACCGCCGTTTTCTTTACTGTCGCTTTTTCCACCGCTTTCGCCTTCACTGGTCCGAACGACAGTTTCGCGCTCGAAACCGCGCCCTTGATGGGCGTTTTCCATGTCGACGCCATGCGTTGGGTTTCGTGGGCATTGGGCGATCTCAGCGTGAAGCTGATCATCGCCGTGGTGGCGCTCATCCCTTACCGGCTGCTCGCTACCCGCTGGAGCCAGCCGGCACTGGCCGCATCGCCGTGATTCCGAAGAGTGGAACCAGGCAATGATTCCCTGGGTTCAGCTAGACTCTGCAAAGACGCCCGACGGCGCGCAGGAGCTTCGCCTCAAACGGCGCGGGTCAGAATTTTCGATCATGCTGGGCACCAACGAGCTGATGAACAGCCGTCTCAGCGGCTCCGAGCAAGCGTTGGCAAAACTGTCCTGCCTGAGGATTGCCGGCCATCGCCAGCCAAGAATCCTCATCGGCGGGCTTGGCATGGGTTTTACTTTGCGCGCCGCTCTCGCCGAACTCGGCAGTGATGCCAGCGTCGTGGTCGCCGAGCTGGTGCCAGCCGTGGTCGCCTGGGCGCGCGGCCCGATGGCCGAGGTCTTTGGCGGCTGTCTCGACGATCCGCGCGTCACCATCCAGGAGACTGATGTCGGGCAGCTGCTACGGGCGCAAGCATCGAGCTATGACGCTATATTGCTCGATGTCGACAATGGCCCGGAAGGCATCGTCCACAAATCCAATGACGCGCTCTACAGCCTGGCCGGCCTTGGCGCCGCTCGCGCCGCCCTCAAGCCGGGCGGCATGCTGGCGGTGTGGTCGCAAGGCCCCGACAGCGGCTTCACCCGGCGGCTGAAGCAGGCCGGCTTCACAGTCGAGGAGGTCAACACGCGCGCCAATGGCAAGCGCGGCGCGCGCCATGTCATCTGGATCGCCACCAACGGCTCGCTATCCTGACCGGAGAGCCGGGCAGCGGATCGGTTTACTTCGACTTCTGGAGTTCCGCCGCAAGGGCTTCCAACAGCCCGCGGGTTCCTTCCTCACGTCCCTGCGCGGAATCGACGCCGTCGAAAAAGGCGCCCTGCTCGGTATAGGTCAGCCTTGTGCCACCACCCGAGGGTGTCAGTTGAACCGTAGTCAGCGATGCCGACATCGGTTGCGATCCGATTGCCATCCTGTAGGAAAACACGATGCGCTGGTCCGCAACGATGTCCTGGAACTGAGCATCAAGCCTGACCTCTGGGCCACCGCCATAGCTGAAGCGCGACACCTCGCCGCCGCCAACGCGAAAATCGAAGCTGAATTCGGCGATGGCAAAGCCATCACCTTCGATCCTCCAGCGCCGGACCGTCGCCTTGTCGGCGAAGGCATGGAAAACGCGGGCCGGCGACTGCGGGTAGATCCGCTCGATGTTGAAGGTGGAGTGGATGACGGAATGCTCGTCTTTGACAGGGGCGATCTGGTTCATTGCTGTTCGTCCTTTTCCTGATTTTTCGGGGGCGATTGGTCTGTCTCCGCCAGGATCTGGCCGAGACGGTCGAGGTGACGTTCCGCCGGTATGCGGCGCTCTGCAATCCAGTCGGCGAGCGGGCCGAGCCCGCCCGGCTCGATCCGGCAGGTGCGTACCCGCCCGGTCTTTTCGCTGCGGATAAGCCCACAGGCCTCCAGCGCCTGGAGATGCTGCAGCACGGCCGCGAACGTCATGCCGAACGGCTCCGCCAGCTGGCTGACCGTGGCCGGTCCGCGGCTCAACCGTTCCAGGATCTGGCGACGGGTCGGCTCGACTAGCGCACGGAGAATGCCATCAATCTCGGAATAGTTAAGCATGGGCTTGAGTATTGTCTCGATAAGAAGAATTGTCAAGTTAGCACTAAAGTATTTCGAACAGTCGTCGTCCCCCACTCCGTCGAGCTTCGCTCGACACCTCTCCCCCGATCGACGGGGGAGAGGAAGGGCATGCGTTCGCCAAACCAGACTCCCTTCCTCTCCCTCCGGAGGGGGGAGAGGTGGCGCTGCGAAGCAGCGACGGAGTGGGGGAAGGCGTCCGACCAAATCGAACCTGGCGTTGAATATTCCTCAACTTCAGCTTCGCAGCTGGAGCGCCGATCAGTCCTGGTGCAGGATGAATTCCAGATAGAGATTGCGCTGCAGGATCGAGTGGTTGTCGTCGGAGATCAACGACACCATCAGCGCGCCGTCGTCGCGGGTCCAGACGTCGAGCCCTTCCATATTGTCGATCTGGTAGCCCATGTCGGCCTCCAGCAGCACCGGCCCGTCGGCGATGGCGCCTTTCTCGACGCCTTCGCCATGGATGCGCCGCAGCCGCATCTTGACGCCGCGAGCCATCGAAAAGCTGCGCTCCAGCAAGAGTAGGTCGCCATCCGGCAGGAAGGCGCCGTCGGTGATGTCGAAGTCGCCGTTGCGCTTGACGGTGAACACGCCCTTGTGCGGGCCTTCGATAATGGCGGCATAGATGTTGCCGGCCTTGTCGAGGCTCTTTTCCGAAACCACCACCAGCCCGCCCTGATGCTGGCCTCTGGCATTGGCATGGGTAACGGTTTCGAAGCCGCGATTCTGGCGCAGTTCCCTGGCCGGAATGAGGAAATCCAGCTGCCGGAACGGCGCCTTCATGTCACTCGGGTCGACCTTGAACTGGGCGATGCGGTGGCTGCGCTCGAAGCCGACAGTGGCGATGCCATCCTTGACGGCGAGACCTTCGGCATCGACTTCCCATTTCTCGTCGATCGGCTGGCCGGTCTCGTCGACCATCTGCTGCATACTGAAGTTCTGAATACCGGACGGCCGCCTGTCGGCGTCGCGGACCACCGTGCCGAAAAACCAGAAGCCAGTATCGGCGACACCAATGAAATCGCTGCCCGCCCTTATAAAGCGGAAGGCCGACAGCGCGCCGAAATCGCGCCTCGGCGAGGTCATTTCCAGCCCGCCGACGAACTCGAGTGGGCCGAACTGCTTGTCGGCGCGGCCGATCTGGAACTGCGTGATCGGGCGGGCCGAGATTTCGACTGGTTCGACCGAGGTCGAGCCTGCCAGCGCCGAAGCCATGCTGGAAGCCAGGGTGATGGCTGCGAAGAGCGTCTGCCGAAAGCCGCCCGCAGAAAAGATCATCCGGCGCGCCGCATGCCGCCACGGCGCGTATCGCGCGCGCTTTCCTCGGCGAAAAGCGAGGCCAATTGCTCGGTCATGGCGCCGGCCAGTTCCTCGGCATCGACGATCGTGACGGCGCGCCTGTAATAGCGCGTGACGTCATGGCCGATGCCGATGGCCAGCAGTTCCACCGGCGAGCGCGTCTCGATCAGTTCGATGACGGCGCGCAGATGGCGCTCGAGATAATTGCCCGGATTGACCGACAGGGTCGAATCGTCGACCGGGGCGCCGTCGGAGATCATCATCAGGATCTTGCGCTGTTCCGGCCGCGCGATCAGCCGGTTATGCGCCCACAACAGCGCCTCGCCGTCGATGTTTTCCTTGAGCAGGCCTTCGCGCATCATCAGGCCGAGATTGCGCCGTGCCCGCCGCCATGGGTGGTCGGCGGATTTGTAGATGATGTGGCGCAAATCATTGAGCCGGCCGGGATTCGGCGGCTTGCCGTCCTTCAGCCATTTCTCGCGCGCCTGCCCGCCCTTCCAGGCCCTGGTGGTGAAGCCGAGAATCTCGACCGAGACGCCGCAACGCTCCAGCGTGCGCGCCAATATGTCGGCGCAGGTGGCGGCGACCGTAATCGGCCGGCCGCGCATCGAACCCGAATTGTCGAGCACCAACGTCACCACCGTGTCGCGGAACTTGGTGTCGCGTTCCTGTTTGAAGGAAAGCGGCTGCATCGGGTCGATGACGACGCGCACCAGACGCGCCGGGTCGAGATAGCCCTCTTCCAGGTCGAAATCCCAGGATCGGTTCTGCTGCGCCATCAGTCGGCGCTGCAGCCGGTTGGCAAGCCGCCCGACGACGCCGGACAGATTGGCAAGCTGCTTGTCGAGGAAGGCGCGCAGCCGATCCAGCTCTTCCTCTTCGCAAAGCTCCTCCGCACCGACTGTCTCGTCGAAAGCGGTGGTAAAAACCTTGTAATCGATTTCCTTCGGCAGATTGGTGAAGGGATTGTCGTTGCGGCGCGCCTCGCCGGGCGTCTCGGCATCCGCGTCGTCTTCGTCGGACAGGTCGTCGGCGGTGGCGTCGGAAGCTTCCGTCTCGGCCGACTGCTCGTCGTCGGCCGACGCCTCGGCGTCCTCGGACTGCGACTGCTCGGAGCCGGAATCGTCGTCGCCGCCCTCCTCGCTCTGCTCCTCGCCCTGCGGCTGGTTGTCGTCATTGTCCTCGGAATCTTCCGTCTCCTGGTCGTCGCCGAGTTCCTCGGCCATTTCCATGGAGGCGAGCATTTCGCGCACGACGCGGGCGAAGGCCTGCTGGTCGCCGAGCTTGGCCGACAGGCCGTCGAGATCGGCATGGGCCTTTTCCTCGACCCAGGGGCGCCAGAGCTCGACAAGCCGCTCGCCGCTCTTGGGAATCGGCTGGCCGGTCAGCTTCTCGCGCACCATCAGGGCGAGCGCTTCCTCGATCGGCGCGTCGGCCTTGTCCTTGACGTCGACGAGATTGGCCTTGGCGTATTTGTCCTCCAGCATCGAGCCGATATTGTCGGCGACGCCCTGCATGGCGCGGCTGCCGATCGCTTCGACGCGGGCCTGCTCGACCGCGTCGTAGATGGCGCGGGCCGCCTTGCCTTCCGGCGCCAGCTTGGTGTGGATGCGGACATCGTGGCAGGCGCGCTTGAGCGCCATGGAATCGCCGAGTCCACGGGTGATCGCGATGTCGGTCTTCGAAGCTTTCTTCGGCAGTTCGGGCAGGCGCGCCCGGCTGCCGGCAAGTGCCGGCCGGTCCTTGGCGAAGCCGACTTCCATTTCCTTGTCACCGGCAATGGCGCGCATGCAGACGGTGACGGCGCGCTTGAAGCTGTCGGCTTCAGACCCCGTCTTCGACTTGTTGCGCGTATTGTCGCCCGGACCTGCCATGGAGGCCCTGCTTAGCCCAGCACCACGTTGGCGGCGCTTTCGGGCAAATCTTCGCCAAAGGCGCGCTGGTAGAACTCGGCGACCACCGAGCGTTCCAACTCGTCGCACTTGTTGAGGAAGGTCAGCCGGAACGCCATGCCGATATTGCCGAAGATCTCGGCATTCTCGGCCCAGGTGATGACGGTACGCGGGCTCATCACGGTCGACAGATCGCCATTGATGAAGGCCGAACGGGTCATGTCGGCGACGCGCACCATCTTGTTGACGATGTCTTTGCCCTTGGCATCGCGATAGTGCTTGGCCTTGGCCAGCACGATGTTCACTTCGTTGTCATGGGGCAGGTAATTCAGCGTAGTGACGATCGACCAGCGATCCATCTGCGCCTGGTTGATCTGCTGCGTGCCGTGATAGAGGCCGGTGGTGTCGCCAAGGCCAACCGTGTTGGCGGTCGAGAACAGCCGGAACGCCGGATGCGGGCGGATGACCCGGCTCTGGTCGAGCAGCGTCAGCCGGCCCGACGATTCCAGCACGCGCTGGATGACGAACATCACGTCCGGACGGCCCGCGTCGTATTCGTCGAAGCACAGCGCGACATTGTGCTGGTAGGCCCATGGCAGGATACCGTCGCGGAATTCGGTGATCTGCAACCCTTCCTTGACGACGATCGCGTCCTTGCCCACGAGATCGATACGGCTGACATGGCTGTCGAGGTTGACGCGCACGCAAGGCCAGTTGAGGCGGGCGGCGACCTGTTCGATATGAGTCGACTTGCCGGTGCCGTGATAGCCAGACACCATGACGCGGCGGTTGTAGGCGAAGCCGGCGAGGATCGCCATGGTCGTCGCCTTGTCGAACAGATAGTCCGGATCGATGTCGGGCACATGCTCTGATGTCACCGAATAGGCCGGCACCACCATCTTGGACTCGAAACCGAATTTTTCCTTTACCGACACCGTCGTATCGGGCAGGTTGGCGATGTCGCGATCGACCTTGTTCATATCTCTCAACGTCTCCACGAGCGAAACATGCCGTTTCGCCGGCAATCGATTTTGTCCGGGGGCGGTCTTAAAGCCTTTTCCAACCTTATGAAAGTTGGAAAACGACACGAACCGTGTGGTCGCTCAGCACAGGCCCGCCTGTTTGAGCACGCGATAGGCTTGCAGCACATCGCGGAACCGGTCTTCCGAACCTCTGTCGCCACCATTCGCATCCGGATGATGGCGCTTCACCAGCTCCTTATAGCGCGCCTTAATCTCCTTGCCAGTCGCCTTTGTATCAAGGCCAAGCGTTTCCAGTGCCTTGGCCTCAAGCGGCTTGGCCTTGCGCTCGCGCGCCTCGCGCGGATCCTTCGGCCCCTTGAACAGATCGAACGGGTCTCGCATGCGATTGTAATAACCGGCACGGCCGGAACGCATCTGCGCCATGTCGGGCGACGAACGCGTCGAGGCACCGTTGACGCCCATCTTCCAAGTCGGCCGGTGGCCGGTCATGGCTTCCTTCTGGAAGCGCGCGACCTCGGTGTCCGGCACGCCGGAGAAATAGTTGAAGCCCTTGTTGTACTCGCGCACATGGTCGAAGCAGAAGCGGAAATATTCGCCCTCCTTCATGCGCCCGACCGGCGCGCGATGAGTGCCCGCCTCCTTGCAGCCATCCCACTGACAGATCGGCGAGTGCGACTTCAGCTCCGCGTCCTTGTCGGGGCGGACGCGAATCTTCTCGAAATATTTTGGGTACGGCTTCATCTAACCCATTTATGGGGCGTTCGCAGATGCGAAACAAGAATTGACATTTTCGCGATGATCGCCCTAACCGCTGAATCGCGGCATAAAGCGGGCGAATGGCGGATTTTGTTGTGTGGCAGCGGCCCCCAAGGCTGGTGCGCCAGCAATATGTGATGCCGGCAATAGATGGTGAAGGGAGACGGCGATGTCCATACAGGCGATCATCGAAGACAAGCTCAACAAGGCATTTTCGCCGGACCGGCTGGTCGTCATCAACGAGAGCCATCTCCACGCGGGCCATCACCATCACGGTTCCGACCATCACGGCGCCTTTGACGGCAGCGGCGAGACGCATTTTCGCGTCCGCGTCGTCGCTTCGGCTTTTGCCGGCATGAGCCGCGTCGAGCGCCATCGCGCCGTCAACGAATTGCTCGCCGACGAACTGAAGGCTGGCGTGCACGCCCTGGCGATCGAGCCGGCCGCTCCCGGCGAGAATACCCGCTGGTAGGCCCGCCCTTCGCGGCCATCGGATCACCGCTTCGATGAGGAGTGGCCCGCGCTGCGACAGCGTGCCGCTCGCAGGTGTCGGCGCGAGCCGCCAGTTCGTCGGAAGGTTCGGCGATCAGCCGACAGTCGACTTCAGGAACGCCAGCACGGCGTCTGTCAGCGCGTCGCCATCCTCGCCGAAATCGCGATTGATCGACATGTGCGTGTAGGCGCTGCCGTCGAACAGCACGACTTCGGTGCCGGTGGCGCGCAGGCGCTCGGCAAAGGCCTTCGAGTCCGCGCCTCGCCCCGGCGCCCGCGAATAGGCGATGAAGGTCGGCGGATGTTTGCGGCCGTCGACATAGCTGGCCGGCGAAAGTGCCGCCCATTGCGAGCGATCGGGAAAAGCCCGGGCATAGGCGCGGACCATGTCGCCATTTTTGGCAAGGGCCGCAAGATCATAGGCTCTGGTGTCGTCGAGGATGAGCGCCGCGACACGCGGCAACCCGCCGCGCATGCCGGTCAAGGCAATCAGATGGCAGCCTGCCGAATGGCCCATGCCGACGATGCGGTTGGGGTCGCCACCATGTTGGGTGATGTTGGCGCGCACATAGGCATAGGCCTTTTCCACGTCCCCGGCCTGGGTGGCGACGTCGGCTTCGGGCAGCATGCGATAGTCGATGGAGACGAAACAGAAGCCGTTGGCGAGCAGGAAGGCAGGCTTGGCGTCCACCTGGCTGCGTTTGCCGAGCCGCCACGCACCGCCATGCACGAAGAAGACCACCGGCAGTCCGCCCGCGCCTTCGGGCGCATAGATGTCGAGCTTGGCAGGCCCGTAATCGAAGCTCCGGGGAACCGGTTGCCGGCCCCGAAGCGCTGCGGTTCCCGAAGGCAACAGCGCCGTCATCGACGCCAAGAGCAGGGTTCGCCTGCCGATCATCTTTCTCTCCTGACCGCCCCGGGGCAAAAGTGCACGCAGAGCATAGCGAGCGTCCACTCAAGGGTTGGAAACAAGGCAGGAACTTGGCCAATTCGTCGAAATACGCGGGGCTGACAACCGGTCGCCCATGAGGAATGTGGAACATTTCTCTGATCTGGCAGTTGATTGTCCGCACCGTTCCACAGAGGTCCCAAGGCTTTGCGGAACGAACCGATTGTCAGATCGAGCAGCCATTGGCCTCGGCCGGCGCTCCCCGAATGGTTGACCACAATGAAGATGATATCTCGAGTTCCAGCCGAGCATCCCGGCAGGTGCGCAGGCGGTTTGCAGCCTCGCAGACCTTTGGCACGCAGGCTCCATCGAGCTCTGTTGCCGGCGATCGCAGTGGCCGTGTTCCTTTCGGATCCAGTTGCTGCGCACCAGTCTCCGAAGGGTTGGCAATACGACAGCTCTTGCTGCTCGGGAATGGACTGCTATCAGGCGCCCACATCGGATGTGAAAGAAACAAAATACGGCTACCAGCTCTCGACCGGCGAACTCATTCCCTACAGCGATAGCCGGATCAAACGGTCTCGTGACGAGTTCTTTCACGAATGCAAGCCCGGCGGCGATGCGAATTCGCAGCATTCATTCTGCCTCTACGTTCCCGACCACGGCATGTAGGTGCAGAAATGAGTCAACGCGCCCTTCAAAATCTGCTCGCCATCACCAAGTGAATCCTTGGGCGAGCATCCGGCCGCCTGTCTGACAACCTCAACGCCGATTGTGGATCCTCTCCTTCATGTGAAGGGAACCACAATGCTTTCCGGCAGTTGATTACACGATGAGCCGACTGGCAGCCAGAACGGCTCGGAGGACGAGAGTACCATGCCAGAGAACCAGTCCGACGTCTTCAATCTATTTTCAGAGATCTACACGAGCGCCGCGCAGGAGGAGATCAGTCTTCAGCAATATCTCCTTTCCTGCCGTGAGGACAAATCGATGTATGCCTCGGCGCCAGAACGAATGGTCGAGGCGATCGGCGAGCCGAACCTTGTCGACACCAGCAAGGATGAGCGCCTCGGCCGCATTTTCTCCAACCGGACCGTCAAGGTGTACCCCTCCTTTGCCGATTTCTATGGCATGGAGGATACGATCGAGCGCATCGCGGGCTATTTTCGCTACGCTTCCCAGGGGCTCGAGGAGCGCAAGCAGATCCTCTATCTCCTCGGCCCGGTCGGCGGCGGCAAATCCTCCCTTGCCGAACGGCTGAAGAAATTGATGGAGCAGCGTCCGATCTACACGCTGAAGGTCGGCAATCAGATCAGCCCGGTTTTCGAATCGCCGCTCGGACTTTTCCATCCCGATCGCATGGGCGACCTGCTGGAGGACAGATACGGCATAGCCCGACGCCGGCTGAACGGGCTTATCTCGCCATGGGCGGCCAAGCGCCTGGACGAACTATCCGGCGACATTTCCAAGTTCAGCGTGGTGAAGCTGATGCCTTCGCGACTTCGCCAGATAGCTATCGCCAAGACCGAGCCCGGCGATGAGAACAACCAGGACGTCTCGGCCCTGGTCGGCAAGGTCGATATCAGGCAGCTGGAAAATTTCAGCCAGTCCGACCCGGATGCCTATTCCTATAGCGGTGGACTGAACCGGACCACCCAGGGCCTGCTCGAATTCGTCGAAATGTTCAAGGCGCCCATCAAGGTCCTGCATCCGCTGCTGACCGCGACCCAGGAAGGCAGCTACAACGGCACCGAAAATTTCGGCGCCTTTCCCTATCAGGGAATCATAGTGGCCCATTCCAACGAATCGGAATGGCAGCAGTTCAAGAACAACAAGAACAACGAAGCCTTCCTCGACCGGATCCTCGTGGTCAAGGTGCCGTACTGCCTGCGGATTACCGAAGAGAGGCAGATCTACGGAAAGCTGCTGCGGGAGAGTGAATTGGCCAACAGCCCCTGCGCCCCCGAGGTGCTGGATATTCTCAGCCGGTTCACCGTATCGACCCGCCTGGCCGAGCACGACAATTCGCCGCTCTACACCAAGATGCGCGCCTATGACGGCGAGAACCTGAAGGATGTCGATCCCAGAGCAAGGTCCGTTCAGGAATATCGCGATGCCGCCGGCGTCGACGAGGGCATGTCCGGCGTCAGCACGCGCTTTGCCTTCAAGATCCTGTCGCAGACCTTCAACTATGACACCGAAGAGGTGGCTGCCGACCCCGTCCACCTGATGTACATCCTGGAGGAAGCAATCAAGCGCGAACAGTTTCCGAAGGAGACGGAAGCCGCCTACCTGGAGTTCATCAAGTCCGAACTTGCGGCGCGGTATGCCGAGTTCATCGGCCATGAGATCCAGAAGGCCTACCTGGAATCGTACAGCGAATACGGCCAGAATCTTTTCGACCGCTACATCGCATATGCCGATGCCTGGATCGAGGACCAGGACTACAAGGATCCCGACACCGGCCAGATCCTCAACCGCGAGGTTTTGGACAACGAACTGTCGCAGGTCGAAAAACCGGCGGGCATCGCCAATCCCAAGGACTTCCGCAACGAGGTGGTGAAGTTCACGCTTCGCGCCCGCGCCAGGAATCACGGCCGCAACCCGTCATGGACGAGCTATGAAAAGCTGCGCGAAGTGATCGAGAAGCGGATGTTCGGACAGGTCGAGGACCTCCTGCCGGTGATCAGCTTCGGTTCCAAGCAGGACAGCGTCACCGAAAAACGTCACAACGAATTCGTGCAGCGGATGATCGAGCGCGGCTACACCGAGCGGCAGGTGCATCGTCTCGTGGACTGGTACATGCGGGTGAACAAGGCGGGTTGAGAGAACCCGGATGGTCCCATGCCGATCTTCATCGACCGTCGCCTGAATCCAAAGGACAAGAGCCTCGGCAATCGCCAGCGCTTCCTCAGGCGTGCGCGCGAAGAACTGAAGCGGAGCATACGCGATCAGATCCGCACCGGCAGGATCGCCGATGCGGATGCCGAGCACGCCGTGCCGATGCCCGAAAGAAGAACGGCCGAGCCGAGTTTCAACAATGCCAGGAACAGCGGCAGGCGCCAGTACATCCTGCCGGGCAACAAGCATTTCTCCCCGGGTGACCTGATCCCCAAACCCGGCCAGGGCGGCGGCGCGGGGGCCTCCTCGCCGGGAAACACGGCATCCGAGGACGACTTTCGTTTCGTGCTGTCGCGCGAAGAGGTGCTCGATCTTTTTTTCGAGGATCTCGAACTCCCGGACATGGTCAAGCTCAATCTCAAGGAGATACTGGCCTTCAAGCCACGCCGGGCCGGCTTCGCCGCCACTGGTTCACCGACCAACATCAACGTTGGGCGCACGATGCGCAACAGCCATGGCCGACGCATTGCGCTGAGGCGCCCCAAGCAGGAGGAGTTGGACGCAATCCTCAGGGAAATCGTCGCGCTTGAGTCGGCGCCGTCCAGTGCGGCGACACGCCAGCGCATCGCGGCGTTGCGCGAGGAGCTTCACCGGCTGGAGCGGCGGCGCAAGCGAATTGCCTATGTCGACCCGGTCGACATCCGATTCAACCGCTTCGACCCCCAGCCGGTGCCGAACGCCAACGCGGTGATGTTCTGTCTCATGGATGTGTCCGGTTCCATGGGCGAGCGCGAAAAGGATCTGGCCAAGCGCTTCTTCGTTCTGCTGCACCTGTTCTTGAAACGGCGCTATGAGCGCATCGAAATCGTCTTTATCCGCCACACCCACGAGGCACAGGAGGTCGACGAGGAGACATTCTTCTACTGCACGCAAAGCGGCGGTACCGTCGTTTCCACCGCGCTCGAGGAGATGCATCGCATCATCAGGCAGCGATATCCGCCCAGCGAGTGGAATATCTATGCCGCCCAGGCTTCCGACGGAGACAATTTCGTCACCGATTCCGAGCGCTGCATAGCCCTGCTCGACGATCAGCTGATGCGGCTGTGCCAGTATTTCGCCTATGTCGAGATCATCGACAAGCGCGAAGCGCACATTTTCGGCACGACCGAAAACGGAACGTCGCTATGGCGCGCCTATAGCGCAATCGACCAGAAATGGCCGAACTTCCAGATGAGCCGCATCGCCACACCCGCCGATATCTACCCGGTCTTTCGCCAGCTCTTCGGCAGGCAGCCGGCTCTCCTCAAGAGCGCGTGAGGGGTGCCGATGGCCAGACATGCCGGTCTGCTTTTTTCCGGGTCCGACTGGGATTTCAAGAAATTGTCGCGAGCCCATGAGGCGATCGAGGCGATCGCGGTCGAAGAGCTTTATCTCGACACCTATCCCGTGCAGATGGAGATCATCTCCTCCCAGCAGATGCTCGACGCATACTCGTCGGTCGGCATGCCACTGATGTACCGTCACTGGTCCTTCGGCAAACATTTCCTCCACCAGGACCTGCTGTATCGCAAAGGCGGGCGGGGACTTGCCTATGAGCTGGTCATCAATTCCAATCCCTGCATCGTCTATCTGATGGAGGAAAACACCATGGCCCTGCAGGCCTTGGTGACAGCCCATGCCGCGCTTGGGCACAATCATTTCTTCAAGAACAATCACCTGTTCAAGCAATGGACGGACGCGGGGGCGATTCTCAGCTACCTGGAGTTTGCCAAGGGCTACATTGCCCGTTGCGAGGAGCGGCACGGCCTCGCCGCCGTCGAGGCTGTTCTCGATTCCGCGCACGCGCTGATGGAGCAAGGCGTGTTCCGCTATCGTCGCCCGCCGAAGCTGTCGTCCGAGCGCCAGCGCGAAGGCCTTCGCGAGCGTCTCGAATATGAAGAGCGCTCCTACAATGATTTGTGGCGCACGCTGCCGCCTTCGCGGCAACGAACCAACGACAAGGACGAAGATCCGGAGTGGAAGAAATCGCTAAATCTGCCCGAGGAGAACCTGCTCTATTTCCTGGAAAAGAACAGCCTGGTTCTTGAGCCCTGGCAGCGCGAGGTCATCAGGATCGTTCGTGTCATAGCTCAATATTTCTATCCGCAACGGCAAACGCAGGTGATGAACGAAGGCTGCGCCACTTTCGTGCACTACACGCTGATGAACATGCTGTTCGACCGCGGCCTGATCAGCGAAGGCGCCATGTTCGAAATCCTGCGCAACCATTCCAACGTGATCTTCCAGCCGGCGTTCGACGATCCGCGCTTTTCCGGCATCAACCCCTACGCTCTCGGCCTCGACATGATGCAGGACATCCAGCGCATCTCGACCGATCCGACGGCCGAGGACCGGGACTGGTTTCCCGAGATCGCCGGCCACGGCAACTGGCTCGAGGTCCTGCTCGACGCTTGGGCGGACCATCGCGACGAGTCCTTTATCCGCCAGTATCTCAGTCCGGCCTTGATCCGGAAATGGCGGCTTTTCGCGGTCGGCGACGCGGCCGACCAGCCGCATTGCGAGGTCGCTTCGATCCACAACGAGCGCGGCTACGAAAAGATACGCACCGCGCTCGCCGACAGTTACGACGTCGGCGCCAACCGGCCGGACATCCAGGTGGTCGATGTCGATCTGCTCGGCGACAGGCATTTGCGGCTGCAGCACAAGGTGAATGACGGCATCCTTCTCGAGGATGCCGGCCGCGATGCAACGCTTCGTCACATCCGCAGGCTTTGGGGCTATGAGGTCAGCCTGGCGTCCGTCGATGCGCAGACCGGCGCGACGATCCACGAACGCTCGACCAGCCAGATCCCGGAATGACGCAGCGCGGCCCGGAGCGATTCTGGGCCGAAAGCCGTTTCACAGTTTCCTGGATCAGGCATCGCCGGCAGGCCTGATCCTCAACCTTGCGATCCGGTTCTTGTCGCGCTTCATCACGGTAAAGCGCTTGCCGTGGAAGGTGAAGGCCTGCTTCTCGTCGGGGATCGACTGCGTCTCGTGAATGACGAGACCGGCGATGGTGGTTGCCTCCTCGTCCGGCAGGTTCCAGTCCAGCGCCCGGTTCAGGTCACGGATCGGCACCGTGCCGTCGACGACGACAGAGCCGTCTGCCTCCTGCTTGACACCCTGAATGTCGATATCGTGCTCGTCGGCGATTTCGCCGACGATTTCCTCGATGATGTCCTCAAGCGTCACCAGCCCTTCGACCTCGCCATATTCGTCGACGACGACGGCGAAATGCGCCTTGCGGCGCAGGAAGGCATTGAGCTGTTCCTGCAAGGTCGTGGTGTCCGGCACGAACCAGGGTCTCGAAGCGATCTTCATGACGTCGATCCTGGAGAAATCATTGCCGACTTCGTTCAACGCGCGCAGCAGGTCCTTGGCGTGCAGCACGCCGACAATGTTGTCGAGCGAGCCCTTCCACAGCGGCATGCGCGTGTGCGGGCTCTGCAGGATTTCGCGCACCACTGCTTCAGGCGCGTTGTCGGCATTGACCGAGCGCATGTTTGTGCGGTGGACCATGACGTCGGAGACTTCGAGCTCTTCAAGGTCGAACAGGCCGCCGACACGGTCGCGATCCTCGCGCACCACCTGGCCGTCGCGGCGGAAATCATCGACCGCGCCACGCAATTCGTCCTGGCTCGAGCGCTGCGGCTCGATGCGCGTCAGCTCATAGCCGAAAGCGGCAAGCAGGCGCGTGCGCAGGGCGACGGCCAGCAGGACGAGGACGGCAAGAGCAGCGGCGACGATCCAGCCCGGCTCGTTCATCCCGGACGGCCTTGTTGCCGGCCCGGACGGCCTTTTTCCCGGCCCGGATGGCTTCCTCGCTGATCCGGATGGCTCTCCCCGAGGAACGACAACACTTCCGACGCCGGCACGTCCTTGGCGATGAAGGCCTGGCCGATGCCGCGCGTCAGGATGAAGGTCAGCGCACCGCGCGACACCTTCTTGTCCTGGGTGATGAATGAAAGCAGCGCCTCCGCATCGGGCAATTCGCCCGGAATGTCGGCCATGCGCCAGGGCAGACCGACGGCGCGCAGATGCGCCTCGACGCGCGCCGCGTCGTCGGGGCTCGCCAGGTTGAGCCGAGACGAGAACCGATGCGCCAGCGCCATGCCGATGGCGACCCCCTCGCCATGGACGAGACGGGTTCCGTCATACTGGGTGGCGGCTTCCAGCGCATGGCCGAACGTGTGGCCGAGATTGAGCAGCGCACGGTCGCCGGTCTCGAATTCATCGCGGGCGACCACGTCGGCCTTGGCGCGGCAAGCCTCGGCGATCGCCTCGGCCCTCTCCGGTCCACCGGCGAACACCTTGGCCCAGTTCGCTTCCAGCCAGGCGAAGAATTCCGGCCGGTCGATCAGCCCGTATTTGGCGAGTTCGGCGTAACCGGCGCGGAATTCGCGGATCGGCAGCGTGTCGAGCACTCCGGTGTCGGCCAGCACAAGCCTCGGCTGATGGAAGACGCCGACAAGGTTCTTGCCACGCGCGCTGTTGATGCCGGTCTTGCCGCCGACGGAGGAATCGACCTGCGCCAGCAGCGAGGTCGGGATCTGCACGAAATTCATGCCGCGCCGCACGATGCCGGCGGCAAAGCCGGCGAGATCGCCGATGACGCCGCCGCCGAAGGCGACGACGACGTCGCCGCGCTCCAGCCTGGCGGCGAGTATGCCGTCCACCACCTCTTCGAGACGGGAAAAGCTCTTGGTCTTCTCGCCGGGCGGCAGCGTGATCACGGCTGGCTGGATGCCGCCCTTTTCGAGACCGGCCTTCAGCGCATCGAGATGCGACGCGGCGACATTGTCGTCGGTGATGACGGCTGCGCGCGTGCCAGGGAGGCGACGCGAAATCTCGGCACCCGCGCGGGATAACAATCCTGAACCGATCAGTATGTCGTAGGCCCGCTCGCCAAGCCCGACTTCGACTGTGACCGGCTGATTCCCGCTCACGATTCGACCTCGCCCGTCGCGGTAATCTCGTCGATGCCGAAATGCCGGCACAGCGCCTCCACCACCTCGGCCGCAATGACCTCCTTGCGGTCGTCGCGGGTCGGCACGGTGACATCCGCGGTCGCGTAGACCGGATAGCGCTCGCTCATCAGTCGCTCCAGCACAGCCTTGGGTTCGGCGCTTTTCAACAGCGGTCGGTTCTGCTTCTTCGAAACGCGCTCCATCAGAAGGTCGAGTTCGGCCTTGAGCCAGACCGACACGCCATGCGCGGCGATGGCCTCGCGCGTCTGCGGGTTCATGAAGGCGCCGCCGCCGGTGGACAGCACCTGTGGGCCATTCTCCAGGACACGCAGGATGACGCGCTGCTCGAGCGCCCTGAACTCGGTCTCGCCATAGCGCTCGAACAGCTCCGGGACGGTCATGCGCGAGACGCTTTCGATTTCCTGATCGCTGTCTATGAAGGGCAGCGCCAGCATTGTCGACACCTTGCGGCCGATCGCCGTCTTGCCGGCGCCCATAAGCCCGACAAAGACGATGGAACGGCTGCCCAGCCGGCCAAGCAGCGCGGCGTGGATCTCGCCTGGAGGATTTGCAGGGTGCGCGTTCATCAGATCATGACGTTTCTGGGCCCTCTTTGCCGGCGTATCGACATGAAAAGCCCGTTTGCGTCAAGCGTGGCGAGCGGTCCGAGGCTGATATCGGGCTGAGGCCGCCTGCATCAGAAGCTGCTGACAGGCCTCAGCTTCTTGCTTGAATTGGCCGGATTGGCGTCCCATAAGGGCACAGGGTTTGGAAACGCAGAACACCAAGACGGGCGAAAATTGATGCCGACACTGTTTCGCTTTGTCGTGACGCTCGCGATTCTGGCCGGCATTGCCTATGGTACGATGTTCGCGCTGGTAATGTTCGTCGAGCCGAAAAAGGCGGAAATGAGCGTGCGCATCCCCCCGGAAAAGCTGAACCCAAAGAAGAACTGACTCCAAGGCAGAAACCGACCCCGACGGAAATGAACAGCGCCGCCCGCATCGAAGCCTTCCTGGAAATGATGAGCGCTGAACGGGGAGCTGCCGTGAACACGCTTTCCTCCTATCGCCGCGACCTCGAAGACGCGTCGAACGAGATCGATGGCGGGCTCGCCGGCGCGGCCGCCGCCTCTATCCGTGCCTACCTCGACGAAATCGCCGCGCGCGGCTTCGCTCCGACATCTCAGGCACGCAAACTATCGGCCATCCGTCAGTTCTTCAAATTCCTCTACGCCGAGGGGCTGCGCGGCGATGACCCGACCGGCACGCTGGACAGCCCGAAAAAGGGCCGCCCGCTGCCCAAGACCATGAGCGAGGCGGACACCGGCCGGCTCATCGACCGCGCTGCACAAGAGGCTGGCGACCCTGCCCACGGTGACAGGCTGGCGGCATTGCGCCTGCATGCGCTGGTCGAGGTGCTCTACGCGACGGGTCTGCGCGTCTCCGAACTGGTCGGCCTGCCGGTGACGGTAGCACAGCGTGACGACCGCTTCTTCATGGTGCGCGGCAAGGGCGACAAGGAGCGCATGGTACCGCTGTCGGGCAAGGCGCGCGTGGCAATGCGCAGCTGGCTTGCCGCACGCGCCACGGTCCCGGCCTTCGCCGGCAGCCCGTTCCTGTTTCCGGCCGCGTCCGACAGCGGCTATCTCTCGCGCCAGGTCTTTGCGCGCGACCTCAAGGGGCTGGCGGCGCGGGCCGGCATCGCCTCGGCGAAGATATCGCCGCATGTGCTGCGCCATGCTTTCGCCAGCCATCTCCTGCAGAACGGCGCCGACCTCAGGGCCGTGCAGCAATTGCTCGGTCATGCCGATATATCGACGACACAGATTTACACCCATGTGCTGGAGGAGCGGCTCGTGCGGCTGGTCAACGATCATCATCCGCTTGCCGACTAGGCCTCATATCGCTATGTGAGGACGACATTTCACCGCCCGGAGCCTTGGATTCAACGGTTCCGCAGTCATTGCCTTCCGACGCATCGGTCCGCCCACGCATGTACAATTACCTCGATTTCGAAAAGCCGGTGCAGGATCTCGAGCTCAAGATCCTTGAGCTCAAGAAGCTTGCCGAGAATGGCGAGGCGGTCGATGTCGCCGACGAGATCAGCAGGCTGGAGAAGCGCTCGCGCGATGCGCTGCGCGATCTCTACAAGGCCCTCACTCCATGGCAGAAGGTGCAAGTGGCGCGCCACTCCGACAGGCCGCACTGCGTCGACTACATCAAGGGACTGTTCAGCGACTTCACGCCGCTCGCCGGCGACCGCAATTTCGGCGAGGACCAGGCCATCGTCGGCGGCTTCGCCCGTTTCCGCGGCGAGCCGGTGGCGATCATCGGCCAGGAGAAGGGCTCGGACACGACCAGCCGCCTGAAGCACAATTTCGGTTCGGTTCGCCCCGAAGGTTATCGCAAGGCGGTGCGGCTGATGGAGCTTGCCGATCGTTTCAAGATTCCGCTCTTGACCCTGGTCGACACGGCCGGCGCCTATCCCGGCGTCGGCGCCGAGGAGCGCGGCCAGGCCGAAGCCATCGCCCGCTCGACCTCGGCCTGCCTGTCGCTCCAGGTCCCGTCGATTTCGGTGGTCATCGGCGAAGGCGGTTCGGGCGGCGCCATCGCGATCGCCACCGCCAACCGCGTCTACATGCTTGAACACTCTATCTATTCGGTGATTTCGCCGGAGGGCGCCGCCTCGATCCTATGGCGCGACACGACGCGATCGAAGGACGCGGCGACCAACATGAAGATCACCGCGCAGGATCTTCTGGAACTGAAGATCATCGATGCAATCATCCCCGAGCCGATCGGCGGCGCCCAGCGTGCGCCCGAAACGGTGATTGCCGCGACCGGCGACCTCATCGCCAAGACGATGAAGGACTTTGCCGGCGCCAACGTCGATTTCCGCGAACAACGCCGCGAGAAATACCTGGCGATGGGCCGCAGTCTCTGATCTCGCTGACGGCTGGATAAGGCAATCGGAAAGCCCTGCCCGCGACAATGTGGCGGCTATGAGCAATTTCGCCACAAAAATGCCGCCGGATTCGGTTCAATGAAATTGCCGAAGGGTTGGGAAATTGCCGCGACGGGCTGGCCGAGGCTTGCGGTAAGGAATTTTCAAGGTTAACGGGCTTAGGGTCCGTAGGTGTTCAGCATGCGGGCTCGGCATTTCGAAGCCATTGGCCCGAGAAAAAAGACATAGCCGTATCCATGTTTGCCAAGCTTGCCCGCACCGGAATCCTGATCGCCTCGATAGTCGTCGCCGGCTGCAACGATTCGTCGATGAAGGACTTTGCCCCGGAGGCCAACAAGCCGCTGCCGGACAAGATCCTGGCCGACATGAGGGCCAAGGGCATGGTCCGCACCTCGTCGGTGATGGCGCGCATCTTCAAGGAAGAGGGCAAGCTCGAAATCTGGAAGGCCAAGACCAACGGCCGCTATGACATGGTGGCGAGCTACGATATCTGCAAATGGTCGGGCAAGCTCGGGCCGAAATACACCGAAGGCGACCGCCAGGCACCGGAAGGCTTCTACACGGTGCGCCCGGCGCAGATGAATCCACGCTCGAACTATCATCTGTCCTTCAACATCGGCTATCCCAACGCGTATGACCGCGCCAACGGCCGCACCGGCTCCAACCTGATGGTTCACGGTGCCTGTTCGTCGTCGGGCTGCTATTCGATGACCGACGCACAGATCGAGCAGATCTATGCCTTCGGCCGCGACGCCTTCCAGGGCGGCCAGACCGAATTCCAGATCCAGGCCTTTCCGTTCCGCATGACCGCCGCCAATATGGCGCGCTACCGCAACGACCCGAATTACGAATTCTGGAAGATGCTGAAGGTCGGCTACGACAATTTCGAGATCACCAAGGTGCCGCCGAAGGTCGATGTCTGCGAGAAGCGCTATGTCTTCAACCAGGTCGCTCCCGAAGGAACGAGTTTCAACCCGACTGGCGCCTGCCCTGCAACGACGCAGCCGGATTCGCTGAAGAGCGCCTACGGCTCTTACATGAGCACCTACGACGCGGCGTTCAACGGCGCGGTCAAGGCCAGCGTGCCCCCGCCCAAGCCTACCATCGCCGGCATCAAGGAAGCCAGCATCGTCTCCGACTGGTCCAAGCGCCGTGCGCGCGGCGAGCGCGTGCCGATCGACCCGCCGTCGCTCAATACAGACGGCTCGGTTTCCGAGACGGCGCGCATGGGCCGCATAGATTCGCCGGCCGGCCGCAAGATGGCGGCACTTGATGCCGAAAAGGCCGCCAAGCAGAAGGCCGAGGAACAGAGGCTGGCTGCCATAGAGGCTGCCAAGCAAGCCAAGGAAGCAGCCAAGGCGCAGGCGCTGGCCGAAAAGGAAGCGGCCAGGGCCGCCAAGGAGGCACCTGTCGCCACCGCCACCATCGCCGCTCCGACGGAAGCGGCGCCCGTGCCTGAAACGCAGGCTGCAAGCGCCGACGAGAGCCGGGTCACCAAGCTGAAGAACAAGCTGCTCGGCATGTTCGGCGGCTGAGGTTTTTCGCCTTGGCCAAGCGTGCGAGCGTCTATGATCTGAAAGGGCTCAACTGCCCCTTACCCGTGCTCAAGGCGAAAAAGCGCCTTGCCGGAATGCAGCCAGGCAGCCGGCTCTGGCTCGAGACCACCGACCCGCTGGCCGTCATCGACATTCCGGCCTTCTGCTCGGATGCCGGCCATCAATTGGTCGAAACCGCAGCGGTTTCGGGCGGCCATCGTTTTCTGGTCGAGCGCGGCGAGACCGCCTGATTCGGGAACGCCTATCGCCCGGCAATCGCCAGTGGGTTGTTTTCCAGCGCCGCGCGGTCGGGCGTGTCGATCGACGGCCGGTTGGTGAAGGCGGCGAACAGCCGGCGCACATAGTCCTCTGGCATATCGAGCGTGATCAGCACCAGGCGCGTGCCGCGCTGGCCGTCGGGCCAGGCCGGCAATCGTACCGGCGGATGCAGGGTCTTCTGAACGCCATGCACCACCAGCGGCCGCGACGGGTCCTCCTGCAATTCGATGACGCCCTTCATGCGCAGCAGGCGCTCGCCATGCGTCGAACGCAGAAGGTCGAGAAACATCTCGATCGCTGAAAACGGTACCGCTCCATCATGAACGAGCGAATAGGAGCGCACGCGCTGGTCGTGCCGATGGCCATGACCATGCTCATGCTCATGCTCATGGTCACGGCCATGATCGTGGTGATGGTCGTGCTCGGCCTCCTCGCCTAGCCAGCGCCGCACGTCGGCGGATTTGGTGGCGGGATTGTAGAGGCCGCAGTCGAACAGCGCCGCCGTCCCGGTATCGGCGACTTCGCGCAGCTCGGCGCCCGGATTGATCTGCCGCAGCCGCGCCGACAGCGTTTCGAGGTCACTGGGATCGGTGACCAGGTCGGCCTTGCTCAGCACGATGCGGTCGGCGACGGCGACCTGCTTGACCGCTTCGACATGGGCATCGAGCGTGGCACTGCCGTTGACCGCATCGACCAGCGTGATGACGCCGTCGAGCCGGAAGGCCTGGACCAGCGCCGGATGCGCCATGATCGATTGCAGCACGGGCGCGGGGTCGGCAAGGCCCGTGGTCTCGACGATGACGCGGGCAAGGCGTGCGATGCGGCCGGTCTGCAGGCGGTCGACAAGGTCGGCCAGCGTGTCGACCAGTTCGCCGCGCACCGTGCAGCACAGGCAGCCGTCGGAAAGCTGGATGATGCCGTCGGACGCCTGCTCGACCAGCAGGTGATCGATCGCCACCTCGCCATATTCGTTGATGATGACCGCCGTGTCGGCCAGCGCCGGATCCTTCAGGAGCCGGTTGAGCAAAGTCGTCTTGCCGGCGCCGAGAAAGCCGGTCAGCACCGATACGGGAATGGGAAAGCCGCTCATCGGGCTAGTTCGCCGCCTTGGCCGGCTGGTCGCCCTGCACGGCGGAACCGGCAATCACGGGGCCTGCTCCGGCCGGCGCCTGCCGGTCGGGCCGCCAGGTCGGGATCGGCACGTCGGCGTATTCCTGGCCGCCCTGGTCGAGCATCGCCTTGGGCGCCGGACCCGTGGCGCCGCCGAGTCCGACAGCCACAAGCGTCGGCACATGGTCGAGTTTTCCCTGATAGGGCGATTTCGGTTTGTCCTTGGCGGCGGCCGCAGGCGCCTCGGACTGCTCTTCCGGCGCCTTCTTCTTGCAGATCTCGTCATGCATGTCGTTGGGCGAGACAGTGTCGCCGTAGGGCGCCAGCGTGGCGACGGTGACCGCGCCGGCGGCGGGCGTATCAAAGCCCTGGTCGAGCAGTTTCGCCGCCATCTCGGCGCGCGTGATTGCCGATTTCTCGCCAAGCACCACCGCGACCAGGGTGCGTCCGTTGCGCGTCGCCGAGCCGATCATGTTGAACCCCGAGGAGCAGACGAACCCCGTCTTCATGCCGTCGGCCCCGGGATAGCGGCCGATCAACAGATTATAGTTCGAGATCGCCTTCTTGCCGACCGCGAGCCCCTCGATCGAGAACCACGACGTATATTGTGGAAACTCCCGGCGGATCGCCATCACCAGCACGGCAAGGTCGCGCGCGGTCGTGTACTGGTCCGGCGAATAGAGCCCGTTCGGATTGACGAAATGGGTGCCGTTCATGCCGAGTCGCGCCGCCTCGGCATTCATCCGCTCGGCGAAGGCCGCCTGCGAGCCGCCGACATTCTCGCCGACGGCCATGGCGATGTCGTTGGCCGATTTGACCAGCATCATCTTGAGCGCATTGTCGAGCCGCATGACCGAACCGGGCTTGAACCCCATCTTGCTCGGCGGCTCGCCCGCGGCGTGTTTCGTCACCTTGATCGGCGAATCGAGCTGGACCTCGCCGGCGGCGATCGCGCGGAAGGTCACATAAGCGGTCATCAGCTTGCTCAGCGACGCCGGATACCAGCGCTTGAACGCGTCCTGATGCTGCAGGATCTTGCCGCTGTTCAGGTCGAACAGAACCACCGGATTGGCCAGCGCCGGGCCGGCCAGGGACGACAGGACGATTGCGCCGGCCGAGAATAGTTTGAGGAAATGCCTGTGCCGCATGATCTATTCCGAAATCGCCTCTTGCCCTGATTGCCTCTGGCTCCGTAAGGTTTCGCTACGCGACCGCCAGCATGATGGGTCCGACCCTCAAAACCCGGACCGCATTGTTGCGGTGCTATTTACCCTATGTGACGTCAACATGGCAAAGTGCCCGGCAATCACAATTACACCAGGCTGAACCGGCTGCTCCAACAACGAAATGGAACCATCATGCCAATCCTGAACCGTGCCGCCGAAATGCAGGACGAGGTTGCCGGCTGGCGCCAGCATCTGCACCAGACGCCAGAGCTGAACTTCGACGTGTTCAAGACCGCCGCCTTCGTCACCGAGAAGCTGAAGGCCTTCGGTTGCGACGACGTGGTGACCGGCCTCGGCAAAACCGGCGTCGTCGGCATCATCCGCGGCCGCCAGGGCGAAGGCGCCACAATCGGCCTGCGCGCCGACATGGACGCGCTGCCGCTGAACGAGATTACCGGCAAGCCCTACGCCTCGACCGTTCCGGGCAAGATGCATGCCTGCGGTCATGACGGCCACACGGCGATGCTTTTGGGCGCCGCGAAATACCTCGCCGAAACACGCAATTTCGCCGGCTCGGTGGCGGTGATCTTTCAGCCTGCGGAGGAAGGCGGCGGCGGCGGCAACGAAATGGTCAAGGACGGCATGATGGAGCGCTTCGGCATCTCCAAGGTCTTCGGCATGCACAACATGCCGGGCCTGCCGGTCGGACAGTTCGCCATCCGGCCCGGCCCGATCATGGCGGCGACGGCCGAGTTCACCATCACCGTGAAAGGCAAGGGCGGCCATGCGGCGATGCCGCACGGCACGATCGACCCGATCGTCATCACCAGCCAGCTTGTTGGAGCCCTGCAGACGATCGCCTCGCGCAGCACCGATCCGGTCGAGGCCGTGGTGGTGTCGGTGACAAAGTTCCATGCCGGCGATGCCTATAACATCATTCCGGAAACGGCCGAGATCGCCGGCACGGTGCGCACCTTGCGCAAGGAAATCGCAAAAAAATCCGAAGAGCGCATCCGCTCGATCTGCGACGGGCTGGCGACTGCGTTTGGCGCCAGGATCGAGGTCGACTACCAGGCAAATTACCCCGTCACCTTCAACCACGCGGAAGAGACGGTGTTTGCCAGCGATATCGCGGCAAACGTCGCCGGCGACGCGCATGTGCATCGCGGCATCCAGCCGGTGATGGGCGGCGAGGATTTCTCCTATATGCTGGAAGCCCGCCCCGGCGCCTTCATCTTCATCGGCAATGGCGACACTGCCGGCCTGCACAATCCTGCGTATGATTTCAACGACGAGGCCATTCCGCACGGCATGAGCTATTGGGTGAAACTGGCGGAGACGGCGCTGGCGGCCTGACGCCTGCCGCTAGAAGACCGGGCGATTTGCATTCGCCCGGCCTCTTGGCGAAACGATCCGAAGCGGCTATGTGTCGGGCCGCGTGGTCCCGTAGCTCAGTAGGATAGAGCGGCAGATTCCTAATCTGTAGGTCACAGGTTCGATTCCTGTCGGGATCACCAATTAAATCAAATAGATGCGGGATCGCCGCCGTGCTTTTTTAATCGGTACGGCAAAGTTCGTACTGAGAGTCAGCAACCAACCCCAAGGACGCATTTGCAGAAGCATTTCACATTCGCGTCTTTCACTCACGAATCGCCAGACTACGAATCTGGGGGGCAGGAGTTCGAATCTTTTCGGGCGCACCATTTCATCGATTGAAATTGCTGCATTTTCGGCCACGCCAACGCCACCGCACCGGCTTGGATTCCAGAATTCAGCCGGTGTTGGAAGAACGGACATTCCTTCGAACCATATCGCAGCATGGCGATGGTGGCCCTCAGTTCTCCTCTTGGTCAGCACACTACCACGATCAGATTCGCACGAACTGGCTGGCTACCAGGTACAGGCTTGAGGCAGCGGGTGTTGATGTTGTCGGCTTCCCGACGCAAAACCTAGACTAAATCCGGCCGCGCAGGCTGCACACCTACGGGAACTGCGACACAGTCTCGTCCTGCCGACGTGCCCGCATTATGCAGCAATCTCTCCCGTGAGAAGCCTTGGGCCGCCAGCGTCGCCACCGAGCCTAAGTGAAGTGGCAAATCTTCGGTCTCTGGGATCAGTTGATCCTCTTAGCCTCCGGCTAGAACCTGCAGCCTGTCGAGCGCCGCTGCCAGACCTTTTAGCGAAACAGGAAGGGTCAAATCCTTCTGGTCGGCACTTTTGACCTTGATCTTCAGCACCGTGCCGGCACGCAGCTCGGCGACGGCCTGAGCATCGAAGTTGAGCGGGACGAGGCAACCCCCGGGCACACACGTCGAAAACCGCATTGGTTCTCCTGCTTGTCCATCATCGATCTGCAGGGTTGCACCCGAATCGAGCTGAAGTCCGAAAGGCAGGACCAGATTGCCGGAGACGACATCGCCCTCCCCCTTGCGCAATTCGACCGCCAGCACGCGCTGTCCATTCTGCTGCGATTGCTGCTGCGAGACCACGCAGACGATTTTGGGACTACCTTGACAGTTGAGATTCCAGTCCTGGTACGCCTCCTGCAGGGATGAAGCACCGCCCGGCAGCGTGCTTTCCTGGGCGGATGCGGGTGCGGTGAGCGATATGAAAGCCGCCGCTACATAGTCGACCGTGAACAATCCGGGCTCTAAGCGGCGACCGGCTTGGGCCGGAGTTGGAAGAGAGCGATCAAGAGGGACAAAAAACCCTTCAGCCACCTGAGCAGGA